>JASHRQ010000030.1 GCA_030037265.1 Thermoplasmata archaeon
CGCCCGACGCCCCCGCGCGCGCGCCGCTTCGCCATCCTAATAAGCGGCGCCCGGTGGAACGCCCCGTAGCATGGGGTCGGGGGCGCCGCCGGAGCTCGTCGAACGGCTGTCGGCCACGGCCCGGGAGATCCGCCAGGACATCGTCCGGATGGTGTACCACGCCGGGAGCGGGCATCCCGGCGGCAGCCTCTCGGTGACCGACCTCGTCACCGCGCTCGTCTTCCACGACCTCCGCATCGACCCCGCGCGCCCGGACTGGCCGGAGCGCGACCGGCTCGTGCTGTCGAAGGGCCACGCCGCGCCGGCGCTCTACGCGGCGCTCGCCCGGCGCGGCTTCTTCCCCGTGGAGGAGCTCCCGTCGCTCCGGCGGATCGGCGGCCGGCTCCAGGGGCACGTCGACCGGAACAAGCTGCCGGCGATCGAGGCGTCGACCGGCTGCCTCGGCCAGGGGATCGGGATGGCCGTCGGGATGGCGCTCGACGGCCGGCTCGCGAAGCGCGACGGCCGGGTGTACGCGATCCTGGGGGACGGCGAGTGCCAGGCCGGCCTCACCTGGGAGGCGCTGATGGCGGGCGGCCACTACGCGCTCGACCACCTCACGGTGATCCTCGACCGGAACGGCCTCGAGACCGACGGGAAGACGGAGGAGATCCTCGGCATCGAGCCGATCGCCGACAAGTTCCGCGCGTTCCGCTACGAAACGATCGAGATCGACGGGCACAGCTTCCCCGAGATCCTGGACGCGTTCGCCCGCGCCCGGCGCACGACCGGCCGGCCGACGGCGATCGTCGCCCGGACGGTCAAGGGGAAGGGCGTCTCGTTCATGGAGAACCAGCCCGGCTGGCACGGCAAGGCCCCGAACCGGGACGAGGCGGAGCGCGCGCTCGCCGAGCTCGGCGGGGCGCTGTAGGAGGGACGCGTGGCCGCCGAGCGGAAGCCCGAGAGCCTCCGGGACGCGTACGGCCAGACGCTGCTCGAGCTCGGGGCGGCCGACCCGACCCTGGTGGTGCTGGACGCCGACCTGTCGGGGTCGACGCGGACCGCGCTGTTCGGGAAGCGGTTCCCGGACCGGTTCTTCAACGTCGGCGTGATGGAGCCGACGATGATGACGATCGCCGCGGGGCTCTCGTTCGGCCCGCGGACGGTGTTCGCGAGCACCTTCGCGGTGTTCGCCGCGGGCCAGGCGTACAACGCCGTCCGCCAGTCGGTCTGCTACAACCGGGCGAACGTGAAGATCGTCGCGACGCACGGCGGGCTCCTGGTCGGCGGCGACGGCGGCACGCACCAGATGCTCGAGGACGTGGCGCTGATGCGGGGGCTCCCCGGGATGACGGTCATCGTCCCGGCGGACGCCCCGACGACCCGCTCCGCCACGCGCGCCGTCGCCGCGTTCGACGGGCCCGCGTACCTCCGGCTCCCGCGGGAGAACCTCCCGACGGTCACCGACGGGACGTTCGAGGTCGGCCGGGCGCCGGCCGTGCGCGAGGGGAGCGACCTCACGATCGTCGCGATCGGCGCGATGCTCGCGCGGGCGCTCGAGGTCGCGCAGGAGCTGCACGGCGTCGGCGTCGAGGCGCGCGTCCTCGACTTCGCGAGCGTGAAGCCGTCCGACGACAAGGCCCTCATCCGGGCCGCGCGGGAGACCGGCGCGATCCTCACGATGGAGGAGCACACCGTGCTCACGGGGCTGGGGGCGCTCGTCGCCTTGGCGACGGCGACGACGCACCCGGTCCCGATCCGCGCGGTGGGGGTGCCCGACCTGTTCGGGGAGAGCGGCGACCCGTGGCAGCTGCTCGACCGGTACGGCCTCTCCTCGAAGCGCGCGCTGGACGCCGCCTGGGAGCTCCTGCGGCTCCGCGGAAGGGTTTCGTAGGGCGAGGCGCGTGGGGGAGGAGGCGGGGCGAGGGCCGATGCAGCTGTTCCTGGACACCGCGAACCCGGAGGAGATCCGCGCCGTCTGGCCGACCGGCATCCTGGACGGGGTCACGACGAACCCGACGCTCGTCGCGAAGGAGGGGCGCGACTTCGAGGAGCTGCTCCGCGAGATCTGCGCCCTGGGGGTCCCGTCGGTCTCCGCGGAGGTGGTCGCGACCGACGTCGACGGGATGCTCCGCGAGGGCCGGCACCTCGCGTCGCTCCACCCGTCGATCTACGTGAAGTGCCCGATGACGACCGCCGGGCTCGCGGCGACGAAGCGGCTGTCGGCGGAGGGGATCCGCGTCAACCTGACGCTCGTCTTCTCGGCGAACCAGGCGCTGCTCGCCGCGAAGGTCGGCGCGGCGTACGTGAGCCCGTTCGTGGGGCGGCTCGACGACCACGGCCAGGACGGGATGGCGCTCGTGCGGGAGATCGTCGGGATCTACCGGAACTACCGGTTCCCGACGCAGGTGCTCGCCGCGAGCATCCGCCACCCGGTGCACGTCGTCGAGGCGGCGAAGGCCGGCGCCGACATCGCGACGATGCCGTACGCGGTGCTCGAGAAGCTCGTCCACCACCCGCTCACCGACCTGGGGCTCGAGCGGTTCCTGAAGGACTGGGAGAAGGCGCGGAAGCCGATGCGCGTCGCGGCGCCGGGCCGGTGACGCCGACGGAGCTGCTCGAGCGGTACCTCCGGCTCACCGGCGAGGCGCTCGACCGCGTCCGGGTCGCCGCGCCGGCGCGGTCGTTCCTGGTCGGCGCCGGGGAGGATTTCCTCGCGATGGCGCGCGCCTACCTGGGCGACGCGCGCCACTTCCGCGACGGGGGGGACCTCGAGCGCGCGCTCGCCGCCGTGAGCTACGCCCACGGCTGGCTGGACGCGGGGGTCCGCCTGGGGATCCTCGACGGCGGGGGCGATGAGGCGAGGTTCACGCTCTTCCGGTGAGCGGCCCCGCGGCCCCGCGGCGGCTCCGCCGTTCCCCGAGGCGACGCTCGGCGCGATCGAGGCGCACCTCGCGCGCCGCGAGGCGCGCCGGGTGGCGCTCGCCGAGTCGGCGCGCGCGCTCCGCCGCCACGCGCAGTTCGTGATGCACCAGCTCCACCAGGGGCGGCCGCTCGAGCAGGCGATCGAGGAGCTCCGGTCCGGGGCGCGCGCGCTCACGGCGGCGGCGCGGGACGAGCCCGGCGGCGAGGGCGGCCCGGTCGAGGCCGCGCTCCAGGAGAGCGTCGAGGCGCTCCTGCTCGCGGCCACCTTCCGCGGGACGCCGTTCCCCGGACCGGACGAGCTCGGGGTCGAGCCGGAGCCGTTCCTCCTGGGGCTCGGGGACGTGGTGGGGGAGCTGCGGCGGCGGGTGCTCGAGGCGCTCTCCTCGGACGACCTCGCGGAGGCGGAGCGGCTCGCCGCGCTCATGGACGAGCTCGCCCGGGCGCTCGCGCGCTTCGAGGCGCCCCGCAGCATCGTCGCGCTCAAGCCGAAGCAGGACCAGGCCCGGGCGATCCTCGAGCGGACCCGCGGGGACCTCACGCTCGCCCGCCTCCTCGCGCGCGCGCGGCTCCGCGCGCCCCCGCCGGAGGAGCCGTGAGCGCCCGCGCGCGCGTCGTCGGCCTCATCGGGGGCTCCGGGGTGTACGACCCGGGGCTGTTCTCCCCCGGGGCGTCGCACCGGGTCTCGACGCCGTGGGGCGCCCCGTCGGCCCCGATCGAGGAGGGCCGCGTCGGCGGGCTCCGGGTGCTGTTCCTCCCGCGGCACGGCCCCGGGCACTCGATCCCCGCGCACCGGGTGAACTACCGGGCGAACGTCGACGCGCTCGTGCAGCTCGGCGCCGACACGATCCTGTCGGTGAGCTCGGTGGGGTCGCTCCAGGAGGGGCTGAAGCCCGGGGAGTTCGTCCTCCCGACGCAGTTCGTCGACTTCACGCGGCAGCGGCCGACGACGTTCTACGACGGGGGCCGCACCTACCACGTGTCGATGGCCGACCCGTTCTGCCCGGAGCTGCTCCGCGGGATGGCGGCCGCCGCGCGAGAGACCGGCGCGCCGGTCCACGAGGGGAAGACCTACGTCTGCGTCGAGGGCCCCCGCTTCTCGACGCGCGCGGAGTCGCGCTTCTTCCGCACCGTCGGCGACGTGATCGGGATGACGCTGGTCCCCGAGGTCACGCTCGCGCGCGAGCGCGCGCTCTGCTACGGGCTCCTCGCGATGGTGACCGACTACGACGTCTGGGCGGAGCGGCCGGTCGACGCGACGGCGATCGTCCGGGTGATGGGCGAGAACGTCGCGCGGATGCGGACGCTCGTCGGGCGGCTCCTGCCGGCGCTCGACGCGCCGCGCCGGTGCGACTGCGCGTCCGCGCTCGAGGGCGCCGCGCTCTGAGCGTCGCCGCTCAGCGGGCCCCGCGCCGGACGGTGATCGGGATCACGCCGGCGGCGAACTCGCTCTCGGCGATCTGCACCGGGTCGATGAGCCCCGGCGGCGTCTCGACCAGGAGCGGGGCGCCCAGCGACACCTGGAGGGCGCGGGCGCCGAGGATGCGGGCCCGCTCGAAGCGCGTGAAATCCTCGGGGGCCACCTGCGTATCCCCCTGGGCCCCGCCCTCGGCGGGAGACGACGCGCGCGGACCCATGGTCACCGAAGCCAAGAGGGGCGGCCAGTTAAGGGTCGCTATTTACCATTTTCCCGCGCGAGCGCGCGGTCCGTGCCTCGGCCGCGCCCCTTCGCCGGAGCCGGAAGGTCGGCGGGGCCCGGCCGGCCGGATCAGGGACCGCTCGCCGCGGGGGCGAACGTCACGTCGACGGTGACGGCCGCGCCGTCGACCGTCACGGGGCCGCTCGACGGGCTCGCGACGTACTCCCCGCCCGCCGTCCAGACGGGGGGAACGAAGAAGGGGTACGTGCCGTTGGCCGCCGTGAAGTTCACCGAGTCGGTCGCCGACCCGTTCCATCCGGGTCCGGCCCACCCGCCGCTCGACAGCGCCACCGACCAGACCGTGCCGTTCGGGAGGCCGGTCTCGACGAACGAGACGCCGTACAGCGGGAGCGGCGCGAACTGGACGCTCACGGACGCCGCAGCCCCGTCCACGGTCACGTTCCCGAAGGACGGGGTGGCCAGGTACAGGGTGCCCGCGGCCCACGCGGCCCGGACGGCGAAGCCGAACGTCCCGTCGGGGAGGGTGAAGTTCACCGTGGATCCGGTCGACCCGTTCCCGACGAACCCTCCGTGGCCCCACGGGCCCGGTCCGTGGCCCGGGGCGGCCCCGACGACCAGGACCGACCAGAAGGTCCCGGCGGGGAGTCCGCTCTCGGAGAAGGAGACCGGGAACAGGGAGACCGGCGTGAACGTGACCGCGACCGACACGCTCGTCCCGTTCACCGTCACGTGGCCGACGCTGGGCGCCGCGGAGTACTGCGTGCTCGCGTTACCGGGGGCGAACACCGAGTAGGCGTACGTCCCGTTGCCGACCGCGAAGCCGACCGACGCCCCCGTCGAGCCGTTCGACGCGGACCGGCGCCCGCCCGAGTACCCCCCGGCCCAGCGCGGGTGCGTCCCGTGCCCCGGGCCCCCGACGAGGTGCAGGCTCACGGTCCAGAAGGCACCGGCCGGGAGGCCGGTCTCCGTGAAGTTCACCGAGTACGGTCCCGCGGGGAGCCCCCAGTGCTCGGTGGACCCTTGCCCCGGGGTTTGCCCCGGGTGCCCGAACGCCAGCATTCCCGCGGCCACCCCCGACGCGGAGGCGGCCACGGCGGCGATCACGAGGATGGCCACGAGGCCGGCGAACCCGGCCGATCGTCCGGCCGCCATGGGGGTTATACGTCAGCCCGGGGGTCGTATAAGCTGGACCAACGTCGCGCGCCGTCGCAAAGGTACTTACGCGTTCCGATGCGGCCCCGCGCGCCGCCCTCGGCCGCGGTACGCGATGACGAACCGGCGGAGGAACGGGAACAGGACCCGGCCGTCGCGCCGGCGGCGGTAGGTCCGTGCGATCTCCGTCGCGTAGCGTCGCGTGAAGTCCGCCCGCGCCTCCTCGCTCCGCAGCTTCGCGAGGACCGGCCGGAGCGCCGTCCCTTTCGTCCACTCCACGACCGACTCCGGCCCGGGAAGGACGTGGCCGTACTCCTGGTCCCAGAGCTCCACGCGCGTCGCCCCGGGGGCGAGCCGGTCGTAGTAGCCGGCGAGGGAGAGCACGTTCTCCTCGACCGGGTCCGCGGCGCGGAGCCGACGGTATCCGGGTCGGCGCAGGACCCGGTCCCGCGCCCGGGCCCACGGCTCCCGCGCGGGACCGGGCGCCGGGACCTGGAACGCGAGCGCCCCGCCGGGAGCGACGTGGCGCCACAGCCTCGGGAGGAGGCGTCGGTGGTCGGGGAGCCACTGGAGCGCCGCGTTCGAGAAGACGAGGTCCTGCGGGGACCGGGGTGCCCACGTGCGGAGGTCGGCCCGGACCCAGCGGACGGACGGGAGGGCGGCGCGCGCCTCGCGGAGCATCTCGGGCGACTGGTCCACCCCGGTGAGCCGCGCGCGCGGCCACCGGCGATGGAGCACCCGGGTGCTCGTCCCGGTCCCGCATCCCAGGTCGACGATCCGGGTCGGACGGTCGAGCGCGAGGCGCGCGACCAGGTCCCGTACGGCGAGCGAGCGGTCCCGCTCGAACTTGAGGTACTGCTGCGGGTCCCATCCCGGCATCCGACCGCCGCCCCGGCCCGGCGCTACAGCGCGAGCTCTCCCCGAAGGACCGGCACGGTGAACCCGCCGACCCGGACGTCGCCGGGCCGTCCGTCCCGGAGGTCGGCGCGCGCGTACAGCTGGCTCCGCCGCCCGGCCTCGGTCCCCTGCTCGATCCGGATCGGCGCGTTCGGGTCCGCCCAGCCGTGGAGCACCATCCAGGCCGCCGCCGGCCCGGCCGCCGAACCGGTCGCCGGGTCGTCCCCGCCCCAGAACACCATCCGGGCGTGCACCGACAGGGTCGGGTCGACCGTTTCCCGCGTGAGGAGGTAGAACAGCTTCGCGTCCGTCCCGCGGAGGTACTCCTCCATCACCGCCCAGTTCGGCCGGAGCCGCGACACCGCCTCCCGGGTCCGGAACGGGACGATCGCGAACGGGGTCCCGGTCGAGACCGTCTGGACGGGGTAGCGGGGGTCCAGGTCGTCCGGACGGGCGCCGAGCGCCCGGGCGACGGCCGCGGGGTCGTGCGTCGCCCCGACGGTGGGCTCGTGCTGCCGCATCTCGCCGAACCGACGGCCCTCCCGCGCGGAGAACCGGACCGGTATCCGGCCGACCGGGAGCGCGAGCGCGACCTCGTCGACCCCGTGCGCGTCGCTGAGGTGGCTCGCGGTCCCGAGGGTCGGATGGCCGGCGAACGGAAGCTCCCCCTCGGTCGTGAAGATCCGGGTGCGGTAGCCGCGCTCCCGGTCCGTCGCCTCGTCCTCGGGGAAGACGAACGTCGTCTCGGAAAGGTGCATCTCGCGCGCGATGCGCTGCATCTCCTCGTCGGACAGGCCGTGCGCCTCCGGGAAGACCGCGAGCTGGTTCCCCTCGAGCGGGGTCCGGGTGAACACGTCGAGCCAGACGAACCGGTACGTCCGGGGCATCCCGACGGGGACCGGGGGTCCCCGGATAACGCTAGCCGGCGGCGTCGGCCGCCGACCCCCGGCGCGGGCGCGGACCCGGCACCCGACGCCCCGGAATCGGCGGAAAGGCTTTGGCCCGGAGCGCTACGGCGCGCCCGGGTCCGTTCGAGATGAAACCGCCGGCGCTGAAGCCCCACGGAACGATCCGGGTCGTCGCCCCGTCGAGCTACCCCGACTTCCCGCGGATGCGGCTCCGCGAGGGCGTGGAGTACCTCCGGAAGCGCGGCTTCACGGTCCAGCTCGGCCCGAACCTCCGGAACGCCGTGCGGCACCGGTACTTCTCCGCCTCGGACGAGGACCGCGCCCGGGAGCTGCTCGACGCGTTCCGCGACCCGGCGGTCGACGCCGTCGTCTGCGCCCGTGGCGGCATCGGCGCCCTGCGCGTCCTGCCGCACCTCGACTTCGACGTGGTGCGCGACCACCCGAAGGTGTTCGTCGGCTACTCCGACATCACCGCCTTCCAGATGCCGTTCTGGACGCGCGCCCACCTCGTGACGTTCCAGGGCCCGATGGCGGCGGTCTGGCCGTCGGGCGACCGCGCCGACTCCCTGCGGGTCCACGCGTACAACTGGGACCTGCTCCTCCGGGTCGTCTCGGACGGCGAGGCGGTGACGGTCGAGAACCCGGCCGACGCGCCGCAGCCGAAGACCCTCTTCCCCGGCACCGCCGAGGGTCCGCTCGTCGGGGGCAACCTCACGCTGTTCCACTCGCTCCAGGGCACCCCGTTCGACCCCCCGACCGACGGCGCGGTGCTGTTCCTCGAGGACACCGAGGAGCACCAGCCGTGGGACTTCGAGGAACGGCTCGGGAGCCTCCTCCTGTCCGGGAAGCTCCGGGCCGCCCGGGGGCTCGTGTTCGGCGAGCTGCTGGAGCCGAAGGGCGAGCTGGAGCCGCGCCCGAGCCTCGAGGAGGCGATCGCGGAGGCCGTCTCGACCCTCCCCCACAGGCCCCCGTCCTTCCTCAACCTCGCGACCGGGCACGGGCGGTACACGCTCCCGCTCGCGATCGGGAACCCGGTCCGCGTGAACGCGGACGAGGGAACGCTCACGATGCTCGAGCCGGCCGTCGAGCGGTGACGACTCCCCGCGCCCGTTCCGGCCCCTTCGCCGGGGTCCCGGCGGGGGTCGTCGCTCAGTCCTTCACGATGCCGGAGAACGTGTACTTCGCCGCCTCGGCGTGCGACATGAGGTGTTCCCCGAGCTCGTCGGCCTTGAGCGCCTGGAAACCGCAGACCAGGCACCGGTAGAGCGTGAGATCGGTCGGCCGGGCCCCGACGGCACCGGAGGTCCCTAGGCTTGCCATCGGTCCCGTGACAGGGCGGCGGAAGGAAATATGTTTCGACGGATCGGACGCGGGCCGCCGGCCCGATCCGGCGAGCGCTCCGGCCGGCGATCCGGTCGCGCGCGCCCGCGGGGATAGCTTCATCGGGACCGGACCCGTCGCGCGCCGGGCGGGCGCATGCGCGGGCACCGGTCGGACGCGGTCTCCAGGGCCCGGAGGGCGGCCGGCCCGCGTCCGGGACGGATGCCGGCGCCGCCGCCGCGCCGTCGGAGGAGCTGAATGGCGGGCGAGCCCCTTCCCAGCGGGGTCCCACCGCCGCCCCCTCCGCCTCCGCCGCCTCCCCCGCCCCCGACCGACTCCACGCTCCTGACGGCGAACCGCCTCACGATGGTCTGGCGGAAGCTCACGTTCTACGTGAACTACCAGTTCCTCGACGCGGCCGGCCGTCCCGTCGGCGAGACCCGGGCGGAGGTCGTCTTCCCGCTCAAGTACACGCTGCTCGACGAGTTCGAGCGCGTCGTGCTGGTGCTGGACGGGGTCCGCGTTCGGGGCCTCAACTACGACTACCAGATCCACGACGCGACCGGCGCCGTCCTCGCGACGCTCCGGCTCCGGACCGGCTGGGGGCGGAAGTACGGCCTCTCCATCGGGGGCCAGGAGGTGATGCTGCTCTCGAGCGACATGACCGGGACCGAGTACAAGGTCGCGGCCGTGGGGAGCCTCGCGGTCCTCGCGACCGGCTACCGGACGCCGGGGGTCACCGAGTCGAGGACGCAGATCGAGATCACGCAGAGCGAGCCCATCGACCACCGGATCGTGCTCGGCGCGATGCTCCTCATCGAGTACCTGTCGACCCGGTAGGTCGGTCGGGCCCGACGGCGGACCGAGTCAGCGCCCGCCCGCGCGTTCCCGCAGCCACGCGAGCGCCGGCGCGGCCTGGCCGCGCTGGAACGCCCGGAGCGTCGGCAGGCCCGGAGGGTCCGGTTTCCGGCCGTTGGCGACGAGGAAACCGGCGAACGCGGCGACCACGGCGTCCACGTCCTCGGCCGGCGCCGCCCGGCCCGCCGGGAGCCGGCGGAGGAGCCGCTCCGGGGCCGGGCCGCCCTGCATCGCGACGCTGGGGAGCATCAGCACCCAGTCGAGCCACGGCGGACCGAGGCAGGCGTGGGGCCAATCGACCAGGAACGCCCCGCGCGGGCCCACGAGCAGGTTGTCCGCCCGGACGTCGCAGTGCACCAGCGTGTCGCCGCGCGTCGCGGGACCGCACCGCGCCTCGAGCTCCACCAGCCGGTCGAGGTGGCGCACCGCCCACGGGTCGACGTCGGCGAGCCGGTCGGTCCCGTCGGCCCGGGCGGCCGAGAGCGCGCCCCAGTGACCCGGGAGGTTGGGGTGGGTCTCGACGAACGGCCGCAGGCGGATCGGGGCGGGCGTGAACTCCCGCGCGAACCGGTCGAGCATCGCGATCACGCGCCGGAGGTCCGCGGGACGCCACGGGAGCCGGGGCTCCCTGCCCGGAAGGAACTCGAGGGCGAACGCGACCCATCCCGCCTCGTCCAGGCTCCAGAGGAGCCGGGGCGCCGGGACGGACGCCGGGAGCGCGCGGGTGACCGCGATCTCCCGTCGGTGGATCCGGGGGGACTCCGGGTTCGAGCCTTCGCTCACCGCCTTGAGGAACGCGCGACGCCCGTCGGCGAGCGTGAGCGCGGCGGCGACGCCCGGCGAGAATCCGCCGGGTCGGTCGACCGCCCGAGCCACGGGGGACCCGAGCCCGTCGTTCACCCGGCGCCGGAGCCAGGCGGGCAGCCGGACGTACGGCAGCCGACGCCCCCGGGCGGGCGGGTACGACGCGCGGGGCCGCGGCATGGGCCCGGCGGGAAGGGGGGCGCTACATCTCGCTATCGAGCGCCTCGGGCACCGGGCCCGATCCGCCGGCCGAGGGACGGCCCCGGCCTCCCGGGAGCGTACCGGCGCCGACGGCGTCGGGGGGGCCGCTCAGTCTCCGGTGACGTCCTGGAGGAACTCCTCGAGCTGCCCCAGGAACTCGCGGGGCTGCTCGAGGATCGGGTAGTGGCTGCTCCGCGGCAGGATCCGGAGGTGCGCGGTCCGGATCCGGTTCGCCATGTCGATCGAGGCGTCCAGGAGGAAGTCGTACCGGCCGACGAGCACGACCATCGGGACGAAGATCTTCGCGAAGTACTTCCGCCCGTCCCAGCCGGCGAGCGTCCCGTCGACGGCGAACTCGTCGCCGGAGCGCGACTGCATCGCGCGGTACACCTCCTCCGACAGCTTCGTCGCCCGGAGGTCCGGCGGCGGGGAGGCCGAGAACCGCTCCGAGAACGGCGCCATCACCTGGGCGGCGAGGTCCCGGTACTCGCGCGACGCGAAGTCGCGCGCCCCGGTGAACTCGCGGAGCTTCCGCCGGAGGTTCGGCGCGGTGTGCTCCAGGATGAACCGGAAGCCGGCGCGGAGGTCGGCCGCGCTGCCGGCGCTCGAGCACATGATGAGCGAGGTGAGCCGGTCGGGGTGGCGGTGGGCGTACTCGAGCGCGGCGAAGCCGCCGGCCGAGTAGCCGAGGAGGTGCAGTTCCTTGATGTCGAGCGCGCGGCGGATCGCCTCGAGGTCGTCCGCCTCGTTCTCGACGGTGTACGCGCTGGGACGGCCCGGCCGCCAGGAGCGGCCGACGCCGCGGGGGTTGAACAGCACCACGCGGAGGTGGGAGTCGGCGAGCCGCAGCAACGCGCGGAGGTAGTGGTACGACAGCCCCGGCCCGCCGGGGTGGGCGAGCAGGGTGGCGGGTCCCCGCCCCCGCGAGACGTACTCGAACCGGCGGTGCCCGGAGACCGTCACGAACCCGGCCGGGCTCATGGCGGCCGCATCGGCGCGGGCGCTTAAATCCCGCGCCCGACCGTCAGGCCGGCGCGGCCCGGACCCTCCGGAGGAAGTCGAGCGTCCGCGCCCAGGCGTCGGCGGCCGCCGGGGCGGAGTGGCCCTCCCACCCCGGCCGGTGGAACGCGTGCCGCACGCCCGGGTACAGCTGGAGCTCGACGCGTCGGCCGTGCCGGTTGAGGGCCGGGAGCAGCTTCTCGTAGGCCCACGGGTTGATCCGGGTGTCCTCGGCCCCGAGGACCAGGAGGAGCGGCCCGCGCAGGTGCGCCACCTCGTCCGCGTCCTCGATGAGGCCGTAGTAGTCGATGCAGAAGTCGAACGGGGCGCGGCAGGCGCCGAGCAGCGCGTACCCTCCGCCCATGCAGAAGCCCATCGTGCCGACCCGCATCGGGGGCGAGCTCGCCCGCAGCCGGTCGCGCGCCTCGGTGAGCCGGGCGAGCACGGTCTCTGGCGTGAGCCGCTGCCGGAGCGCCATGCCCTCGTTGACGTCCCGGGCGTACACCCCGTCGTACAGGTCGACCACCGCCGCGGAGACCCCCGCCTCCGCGAGCGACCGGCCGACGGACCGGACGTAATCGTCCCGGCCGAAGATGTCGTGGATCAGCACGATCCCCAGGTCCGGACCGCCCGCGAACAGTTCGGGGGCGCCGGCCCGTACCGGCGACGTCGCGGGCGTCGGCGCGCTCGTGCGAACCCCTCCCCCAGCGCCGACGGCGGAGCCGTCCGGAGCCATAGCGGTGGCGGGAGCGAAGGATGCGGGCACCGGGATTTGAACCCGGGTTATAGGCTTGGCAAGCCTATGTGATAACCAGACTACACTATGCCCGCGTCCCCCGGCCGCGCGGAGGCCGGGACCGCGCCGCCACCGGCGCCCCCACTATAAGACAGGCCGGGGCGGAGGCGTCGCGTCCGCGACGAATGCCCCGATCCGGGCGCCCGGGGCCTCGGCTCTTTATAGCGCGCCGGGCGATGGCGCGGTTCCGTCCTCGGCGGCCGCGGACCGCGGCGCCGGACGGGGAAGGCTCGTGAGCGCGGGGCGTCCGTTCGTCGAGGGGGAGCCGGTCCTCCTCCGCCGTCGCGAGGGGGACGCGCTGCTGCTCCGGGTCGCGCGCGAGCCCCAGACGATCGAGGGGGTGGGGGTCGTCGACCTGTCGGGGCAGGTCGGGCAGCCGCCCGGGTCGACGGTCGAGTGGGCCGGCGCGAGCTACGTGGTCCTGCGGCCGTCCCTCGCCGACCTGCTGGCCCACCTCCGGCGGCGCGCGCAGATCGTCACGCCGAAGGACGCCCTCTACCTCCTGTACCTCGCCGACGTCCGGCCCGGCGCGCACGTCGCGGAGGCCGGGGCCGGGAGCGGAGCGCTCACCGTCGTCCTCGCGTGGGCCGCCGGGGAGACGGGCCGGGTGGTCTCGTACGACCGTCGGCCGGACTTCCTCGGGGTCGCGCGCCGGAACGTCGCCCAGGCCGGCCTGGACGGCCGCGTCCGGTTCGTCGAGCGGGACGTCGCCGCGTCCGGGTTCGACGCGGACGGGTTCGACGGGGTCGTGCTCGACCTTCCGGAGCCGTGGGCCGTGCTGCCGGCGGCCCGGGCGGCGCTCGTCCCGGGCGGGAGCGTGGCCACGTACACGCCGACGTACAACCAGCTCGAGCGGACGGTACGGGCGCTGCGCGCGTCGGGGTTCGAGGAGGTCCGGAGCGTGGAGCTGCTCGAGCGCTCGCTGCACGTCGGCGAGGGCGGGACGCGGCCGGAGTTCGACATGCTTGGGCACACCGGCTTCCTGACCGGCGCCCGGCGGGTCGCCTGACGATGGCCGACCTCGCGCTCGCCGTCGGCGGCGGCGTCGGGGTGCTCCTCTCGGCCGGGTACGTCTACGCCGAGGTGGGCCGGTTCGCGGTCCCCCAGGTGCCGCGGTCGCTGTTCGACGAGAACAAGGCGCTGATCGCGTACATCGTCGGGCTGTTCGTCGGCGTGCCGCTGACGCTCGCCTGGGTGTTCTTCTACGTCGCGGTGCTCGACGGGGCGCTCGTCTCGGCGATCGTCGACGTCGTCCTCCTGGTCACCGGGGGCGAGATCGCGCAGATGCTGCTCGTCCGGAGCCGGTTCTTCTCCCACCCGACCGGCGGGCCGTTCTACGCGCTGTCGCTCCGGGCGGGGATCGGCGGGCTCCTCATCATCGGCGCCATCTCCGAGTCGTACCCGGGCGTCGCGAACGTGACCGACGCGGCCCTGCTCGCGCTCCAGGTGGTGGCGCTCCTCCTGATCCAGGTGACCGCCGGGCTCCGGGGCTCGCTGCCGGTCCCGACCGCCTCGTCGGTGGTGCGGCAGCGGCTCGCGTCGTTCGTGCTCCTGCTGGCGCTGTACGCCCTGACCGCCTCGGGGGCGCTGTACGGCGCGACGACCGGGCTCGTCGGCGCCGGGATCGCGATCGCCGGGGCGCTGTTCCTGTACTGGGACGCCCGGCCGACCGTCCTCGCGCCGCCGCACCCGGCCCCGCCCGTGCCGGCGGCGGGGGAGAGCCCGTACCGGCGGCTGCCGTCGTCGAAGCCGGGGCGGCCCAAGGGCCCGTGAGCCGCCCGCGGCGCCGGGCGCCGGGTCGCGGCGCCTACGGGAGCGAGACCGACGGGCCGACGTTCACCGTGATCAGGATCAGGATCAGCAGCACGAACGACGCGACGAAGATCGCCCCGTTCACCCGGCGCTCCGCGGCGATGAAGCGGATCTCGTCCGGGTTGCCGCTCGCCGGCAGCCGGAGCCCGAAGTGGAGCTTCACGGCCGCCCCGAACCCGAGGAAGGCGAGCCCGAGCACGGCGAGGATCTTGCCGACGATCGTCCACGTGGCGGCGTTGCTCAGCCAGCTGACCCCGCAGCTCGCGGCGTCGGTGTAGCACGTGCCGGGGACCGAGACCGCGGCGACGATGGCGATCGCTCCGATGAAGACCAGGAGGTAGCCCACGGCGCGGGCGCCCAGCGAGATGAGCCCCCAGACGTCGTGGCGGGCGGCGGGCAGCCACGGCCCGCCCGACGGCGCCCAGACGGGCGGCGGCGGGGACGGCGGGGCGGCGCTGCCAGAGAGCGGCGGCGTTCCGGGAGACGACGGGGCCGACATGGGGATACGTTCCGTCGCCCGGGTTACTTAAGCATTCTCCGACGGCCGAACCCCGCCCGGGGCGCCCCCCCCGCGCGGGAGCGGCCTCCGCGCCCGCCGGTCAGCGGGCCCCGGGCCGCACGGCCCAGCTCTGGACCCCCTCCGGGGAGAAGGCGAACTCGATCGCCTGCCCCCCCGACGCGCGGATCGTCTTCGCGACCTCCTGCCGGCGCTTGAAGTCGCAGAACAGGAGGAGGTACCCCCCGCCCCCCGCCCCCGTGAGCTTGCCGCCGAGCGCCCCGGCGGCGCGCGCCCGGGCGTAGAACCGGTCGATCTTCGGGTTCGTGATCCCCCGCGTGAACCGCTTCTTCGCCTCCCACCCCTCGTGCAGGAGGTGCCCCAGCTCGTCCAGGTTGCCGGTCAGGAGCTCCTTCTTCATGCTGAGCGCGAGCCGCTTGGTCTCGTCGAGCGCGTCGACCGTGTCCCGGTTCCGGTCGGTGTACGACCGGGTCTGCCGCTCGATGATGTCCCCGGAGAACCGGGTGAGGCCGGTGTAGCAGAGCATGAGGCGGTACTCGAGCTCGTTCAGCACCTCCGGGTCGATCCGGAGCGGGTTCACGACCGTCGAGCCCGCCTGGAACTCGATGAAGTTGAAGCCGCCGAAGGCGGCCGCGTACTGGTCCTGACGCCCGCCCGGGTCGCCCAGGTCGACCCGCTCGATCCGGTAGGCGAGCTCCGCGACCTCGTAGGTGGTGAGCGGGATCTTGAGGTACCGGGTGAACAGCGCGACGAGCGCGACGACCATCGTGGAGGAGCTCCCGAGCCCGGTCCGCGGCGGGGCGTCGGAGTGGAGGAACACCTCCCAGTCGACGTCGGGCCGGTGGAACTGCCGCAGGGTCGCCTTCACGAGGTCGAGCTCGCCGTTGTAGACGTACTCCTGCGGGGTCCGGTAGTCGACGGAGACGTCGAAGTCGAGCGACTGGACGTGGACGCGGCCCTTCCCGGGCCGGCTCGTGAGGGTCGCGTAGGCGAACTTGTCGATCGTGCAGTTGAGCACCGCCCCCCCGCGCTCCTCCGGATACGGCGACACGTCGGTCCCGCCCCCCGCGAACGAGATCCGCAGCGGGGCCTTGGCGCGGAAGATATCCATCGAACGGCGCCCGACGGCGCAATAGGCTCTTAAACGTGGCCCCGTCGTTGGGCTGACGATGCCCCCGCGCAGCGAGGAACCGACCTTCAGCCGGCGCCTCCGGGAAGGGGTCCGGGAGCACCGGTTCGCCCTGGCGATCACGGTGTTCGCCGTCGGCCTGTTCCTGTCCGTGATCGCGGCGGGCGACCTCACGCCGCTTAGCTCCGTCGCGCCGTTCCCGACGATCAACCGCGTGACCGACCGGAGCGCGTCCGGGGGCGTGAACTACAACCTCGCGTTCATCATCATTGGGCCGATCGTCGCGCTCATCGGGGCGTACCTGTTCGGCGCGTACCTCTGGGCCCGTCGCCGCTTCGAGCACCTGATGCGGACGAAGAGCAAGGCGGAGTTCCTGCGGAACCTGGACCAGATCGAGGAGATCCTCTGGGACCTCACGCCGGCCGACGAGGAGCGGTACCTCGCGAAGCGCGCCGAGTTCCGGCTGCGCTGAGGCGGGCGCCCCCGGGGGCCGGGCCCGCCGGCCCGCCTCCGCGTTAAGTAATTCCCCCGGGTCCCGCGGTCCGATGTCGGCTCCGTCCGCGCCCGGCGCGGCCCCGGCGGCCGCGCCGAGGGACTTCACGTTCCGGCGGCTCCAGAAACCGGAGGAGCTCCGCCAGGCGGAGGAGCTCCAGCGGGAGGCGTGGGGACTCACCGACGAGCCGCCCACGTCGCGCACGATCCTCCGCGCAATCCAGGACAACGGGGGGCTCGTGCTCGGCGCGTTCGCCGACATCTACCTCGCCGGGGTCACGATCGGGATCCTCGGCTGGGACGGGACGCGGCTGTACCACTACTCGCACATGAACGCCGTCCGGCCGGCGTACCAGAACCACCACGTCGGGTTCCGGCTCAAGGTGTACCAGCGCGAGGAGGTGCTGAAGCAGGGCCTCCCGCTCATGCGCTGGACGTTCGACCCGCTGCAGAGCAAGAACGCCCGGCTGAACGTGCGCCGGCTCGGCGCGCACCCCGACCACTACTACCTCCACTACTACGGGACGATGGGCTCGGAGGTGAACCGCGGGCTCGAGAGCGACCGGCTGCGGGTCAGCTGGGCGCTCGACGACCCCGAGGTCGAGCGGCGGGTCGCCGGGCAGTATCCGTCGCCCGAGCAGGACCGGGCGCGCTGGGCGGAGGCCCAGGCGCTCGTCGAGACGCAGCTCGGGGAGGCGGGGCTTCGCGTGCCGACGACGGTGAGCGAGCCGTCCCGGCCGACGGCGCACCTCGAGATCCCGTTCGACCTCCAGTCGGTGCGCGACCACCAGGCCGGGACGCTCCGGACCTGGCGCCACGCGACGCGCGACGCCTTCCGTGCCGCCTTCGACCTGGGGTACCGGGTGGACGACTTCACGACGCTGTCGCTCGAGCACGAGCGCCGGAGCTTCTACCTGCTGTCGAAGCCCCCGCCCGGGGACCGTCCGCCGGAGGCGACGTAGCATGGCCCGGGTGCGGAAGGTCCGGCTGGACGAGCTCGAGGCGCCGCTCGTCGAGCCGTTCGAGACGAGCTTCGGCGTCGAGCGCCGGCGCCGGTTCCTGGTGGTCGCGCTCGAGGACGACACCGGGGAGACCGGGCTCGGCGAGTGCGTCGCCGCGCGCGACCCGCTCTACTCGGGGGAGTCGGTGGCGACGGCGCGCTGGATGCTCCAGACGTACCTCATCCCGCGGCTGCTCCGCGAGGAGCTCCCGACCCCGGAGGCGTTCTTCGCGCAGGCCCGGCCGCTCCGCGAGCACCTGATGGCGAAGGCGGCGGTCGAGATCGCCCTCTGGGACCTCCACGCGCGGCGCGCCGGCACCTCCGTCGCCCGCGCGCTGGGGGGCACGCGCTCCCGGGTCGAGGTTGGCGTCAGCGTCGGGATCCAGCCGACGGTCCCCCAGCTCGTGCGCCGGGTCGGGCAGTACCTGGACGACGGCTACCGCCGGATCAAGGTCAAGGTGAAGCCCGGCTGGGACCGCGAGCCGGTGGGCGCCCTCCGGCGCGAGTACCCGGACCTGCGCCTGTGGGCCGACGCGAACCAGGCGTATCCCCCGTCGGCCGCGCGCGAGGTCGCCGCGTGGGCGACGGAGTTCCAGGTGGAGCAGCTCGAGCAGCCGTTCCCGGAGCGCGCGCTGTCGGCGCACGCCGAGATCGCGCGCGGCGCCCCGTTCAAGGTGTGCCTCGACGAGTCGATCACCTCCGCGGAGGCGCTGGACGAGGCGCTCGAGCGGCACGCGCTCACGAGCCTCAACGTGAAGCCGGGCCGCGTGGGCGGGCTCGCGACCGGCCGCGCGATGGGCCGGCGCGCGGCCGAGGCCGGGTTCCCGGCGTGGGTGGGCGGGATGCTCGAGACCGGCATCGGCCGGTCGTTCAACGTGGCGCTCGCCAGCACGCCGCCGTTCGTCTTCCCCGGCGACCTCTCCGCGAGCGACCGGTACTACCGGGAGGAGTTCGTCGACCCCGCCTTCGAGCTGGGTCCCGGCAGCACCCTCCGGGTCCCCACGGGCCGGGGGCTGGGCGTCGAGGTCGTGGAGCGGGTGTACCGGAAGTTCCTTCGGCGCCGGCGCGAGTTCCGTCGCTCGGCATGAGCGCGCTCCCGACGGCGACGGGCCCGAAGCGGCGGCGGCCCCCGCTCGTCGCCTGGGTGGTGCTGCTCGTCGTCCTCGTCGGCGTCGCGGCCGCGCTGCTCGCCGCGCCGGGCCGCTCCTCCGGCGCGGGCCCCCCGGCCCTCGGCCCGCTCCCGCTGGTCGACTCCGAGCTCGTGATCGGCGTCGCGGTGTTCGCCCTCCTCGCGACGGTCATCGGCCTGTCGGTGCGCCGCGGGGGCGTTGGGGGCGGGGGCCTCCCCCAGCGGTTCGTCGCGATCGTGCTCGTGGTGGTGCTCCTCGGGGCGCTGTTCGTCGCGCTGGCGGGGCTGGTCGCGCCGACGTCCCCGCCGACCGGACCCGGCAGCACGGGCTCGAACGCCACGTCGCCCACCACCCCGGCGATCCCGATCGGGAACGGGACGTCGTCCGGCGGCTTCTCGCTCGGCGCGGTCGTGCCCGCCTGGCTGCCGTACGTCGGGGTCGTCGCGCTCGCGGTCATCCTCGTGCTGGTGATCGCGCCGTTCGCCATCGCGCGGTGGGAGACGCGCCGGCCCGACCGCGCGCCCCCGCCCGCCGCGGCCACCCGCGAGGCGGTCGTCGCTGCGCTCGCCGGGCTCCGGGAGGGCCCCGGCGCCGACGCGCGGGGTACCATCCTCGTGCTCTACGGCCGGCTCCTCGCCGCGACGGAGCGCCGCAGCGTGACGACGGACCCGCTCACGCCCCGGGAGGTCCAGGCGCACGTCGTCCGCCGGCTCGGCGTCCGGCCCGCCGTGGTCGCCGAGCTCACGGCCCTGTTCGAGGAGGCGCGCTACTCCGCGCACCCGATGACCCCGGCGATGGTCGACCGGGCGGAGCGGACCCTCACCGACGTCCTCGCCGACCTCGACGCCGCACCGGCGCGATGACCCGCCTCGACCTCGTCCTGCTCGGAGCCGCCGGGGCCGCGGTCGCCGTCGCGGTGCTGGCCGGCCGGGACGCGGCGGTGGCGACGGTCGCCGGCGTCACCGCGATCGCGCTGGTGGCGCTGGTGGGCGCGCTGCGCCTCTGGCGGGCGGAGCGGCCTCCGGCCCCTCCCTCGCTGGTGGACGCCGGCCTGCCCGGCTGGCGGGACCCGACGCTGGAGTCCGACCCGCTCGTGAGCCTCCGCCGGGCGTTCGCGGCCGGCCGGCCCGACCGCGGGGCGATCCTGCAGGCGCTGCGGGGCCTCGACCGCGACCTGCCGCCGGAGGAGCGCCTCGCGCTGACACTCGAGGACGAGGGCCGGCTCCTCGCCGAGCCGCTCGCGGAGTTCTACGCGTGGGTCGATGGACGCCTCCGGCGGCTCGAGGGGTCGGGGTGAGCGCGCCCGCCGAGCCGCCGCCCGGGCCGTGGCACTGGACGCCGCGGGCGTTCCTGCTGTACGCCGGCGCGGGCGCCGGGTTCCTCGCGGCGCTCGTCTTCCACACGCCGGTGCCGCT
Organism: Thermoplasmata archaeon; assembly: GCA_030037265.1. Taxonomy (GTDB): domain Archaea; phylum Thermoplasmatota; class Thermoplasmata; order Lutacidiplasmatales; family UBA184; genus JAKIWV01. The sequence goes on from JASHRQ010000030.1 coordinate 19,992, forward strand.
CTACGTCGCCGTGCCGCTCCTGCTCGCCCCGATCGCGACGATCCTCCCGGGATTCGCCCGGGGCCGAGCGGCCCGGATCGACTGGACGGTCTCGGGCGCCGGGGCGGACGTCCTCGTCGCGGGGACCGTCTCCGTCGACCCCCCGGTGGAGTCCGGGCAGCTCCGGGCCGAGTTCCGTCCGCCGGCGGCCCTCCACCCGGCGGCCGCCCCCTCGGTCTCCGCCCGGCCCGGCGGCCTCGAGTTCCTCCTGCGGTACCGGGTGGACGGTCCGACGCTCACCCGCCTCGCCCCGCCCCAGCTGGTCTGGCAGGACGGCCTCGGGCTGCGGACCCAGGCGCTGCGGCTCGACGACGCGCCGGACCTCGAGGTGGAGCGGTATCCCCCGGAGCTCGACCGGATCGGCCGGCTCCGGCTGCGCCGCACGACGTCCGCGCCGGGCGAGAGCCGGTCGCCGGTGCGGGGCGCGGCCGGCGAGTTCTTCGGGGTGCGGGCCTGGCAGCCGACGGACTCCCCGCGCCAGATCAACTGGCGGGCCACGGCGCGCGCCGGCGGCGCGCTCCTCGCGAACGACTTCCGGCTGGAGCGGACGGGGGACCTGATCGTGCTGCTCGACCGACGGCCGACGGACCTCGGGGCGGTCCGGAACGACCGGCTCCAGAGCGCCGCGCGCGCCGCCGCCCTCGGCATCGCCTCCGCGTTCCTCGCCGAGCGGTCGCGCGTGGGCGTCGGGGTGTACGGGGAGGAGCTCACCGTCGTGCCGCTCGGGCGCGGCCGCGTCCAGCGCTACCGGATCGCGCAGCTGCTTCGGGAGGCGACCGGCCCGGTGCGGCCCGGGCCGTCCGAGCGGCTCGCGATCGCCGCCCGCCGGTACTTTCCCCCGGGGACGCTCACGGTCTTCCTCACGAGCCTCGCCGACGAGGAGTCGATCGTGCCGGTCGTCCACCTCCGGCGCCGGGGGTTCCCGACCGTCGTCCTGAGCCCGTCGCCGCTCGCCGTGCTCGACGTGGGCGGGACCGCCCCGGAGGAGGTGCTCGCGGCGCGGCTCCTCCGGCTGCTCCGCCGGCGGCGGATCGCCGACGCCTGGACGGAGGCCCCGATCGTCGACTGGCCCGACTTCTGGTCGCTCGAGCCGTTCGTGAGCTACCTCGAACGGCCGGCCTACTCGGGAGGGCGGGCCGCGTGACCGCCCCGACGGCGTCCGGTCCCGCGCGCGGCCGGTGGGCCCTCGCACCGTTCCTCCTGCCGGCCGCGGTGCCGATCGCGTTCTGGGCGCTCACCTCGGGCTGGCCGCTGGCGGTGGGGCTCGCGGTGCTGGGGGCACCGCTCGTCGCGGCCGGGGTCCTCCTGGGGTCGGGCCGGGAGGCGCTCGCCGACGCGTCGCCGGTCCCGCCGCTCGCCGGGCTGCTGCTCCTCTCGACCCAGGTCCCGGCGACCTTCGGGAACCTCCTGCTCGCGGCGGTGGGCGGGCTGGGCCTCCTCCTGTGGCTCGGCGCGAGCCGGCCGACGGGGATGGCGCTCCGACCGGTGCTCGCGGGGCTCTGGCTGCCGACGCTCGCCGTCGCCGTGGCGCTCGTGCTCCCGACGGTGCTGCCGGCCGGGGTCGCGAACGGGTTCGGGGTCGCGGCCGCGCTGCTCGCCGTCGCGCTCGGGCTCGCCGTCTGGCTGCTCGAGTCGGGCCGCTCGGCGGAGCCCGAGCCGGCCCCGACAGGCTGAAGAGCGACGCGGCCCCTCCCGTCCCCGGAGCCACCCTCCGGGGCGGCTTCCGGGCGCCGTCGAAGGGTCCCTCCTGACCACCGCGGGCGCGACGCCCGCCGAGGATGACGAGAGGACAACCCCGGTGTCCGACACCCCCGGCCGGGGTCAGGACGCCGAGGGGGCCGAACGGCCATCGAGGACGCGCTCCGTTACGGCCGGGGGACAGCGCCGAGGCCGGCGCCATATACGCCGGCCGGCCTTCCGAGGGGCCCCGGGAGGGTCTCCGTGCAGCCGGCCGACGCGAAGCGCGCGATGGACGAGGTCGTCGCGGCGGTCCACACCGCCGTCGTCGGACGGCCGGAGGCGCTCGACCTCGTGGCCACCGGGCTCCTCGCCGACGGCCACCTCCTCCTCGAGGACCTCCCGGGGCTCGGGAAGACGCTGATCGCGAAGTCGTTCGCGCAGGCGCTCGGGCTCTCGTTCGCCCGCATCCAGTTCACCGCCGACCTGCTCCCGCACGACCTCACGGGCGGCGAGGTGTGGGACGCCGCCCGCTCGCAGTTCGAGTTCCGGCCCGGGCCGCTGTTCGCGAACCTCGTGCTCGCCGACGAGATCAATCGCGCCCCGCCGAAGGTCCAGTCGGCGCTCCTCGAGGCGATGCAGGAGTACCAGGTCACGAGCGACCGGGCGAGCCACCCGCTCGACCGGCCGTTCCTCGTGCTCGCGACGCAGAACCCGCTCGAGCTCGAGGGGACGTACCCGCTCCCGGAGGCCCAGGTCGACCGGTTCCTCCTCCGGCTCTCCGTCGGCTATCCGACCCCCGACGAGGAGCGGGAGATCCTGGAGCGGCGACGGGCACGGAAGGAGGACCCGGCGCCGGTGCCGGCGGTGCTCGACCGGGACCGGTTCCGGGCGGTGCAGCGCGCGGTCGAGGAGGTGGCGATCGACCCCGCGCTCGAGGCGTACGCGGTGGCGCTCGCCACCGCGACGCGCGTCGACCCCCGGTCGGAGGTGGGCGCCTCCCCGCGCGGGTCGCTCGCGCTCCTGAAGCTCGGGCGCGCGCACGCGCTGCTCCGGGGCCGGGACTACACGCTCCCCGACGACCTCAAGGCGGTCGCGGTCCCGGCGCTCGCGCACCGGATCCTCGTGAAGCCCGAGCCGTGGGTCCGCGGCGTCCGGGGAACCCAGGTCGCGCGCGAGGCGCTCGCGCGCGTGCCGGTGCCGAAGGTCCCGTAGGCTACGGGGGCCGGCCGGGCAAGCCGTTTTGAGGGGCGCCGGGGTCCGCGCGGCGTGCCCGCCCCGCGCGCGGTCGTCGTCGCCGACCCGATCGACCGGGCGGCGCTCGACCGGCTCCGGGCGGCCGACTGCCGGGTGGTGGACGCCACCGCCGGGCCCGAGGCGCTCGCGGCCGCGCTCCCGGATGCGTGGGCGCTCCTCGTCCGCAGCCGGACCCGGGTGACGGCGGCGCTGCTCGACGCGGCGCCGAACCTCCGCGTGATCGCCCGCGCGGGGGTCGGCGTGGACAACGTGGACCTCGACGCCGCGACGCGCCGGTCGGTGCGCGTCGTGAACGCGCCCACGGCGGCGACGACGAGCGTCGCCGAGCTGACGGTCGCGCTGCTGCTGCTGCTCGTCCGGGACCTGTACGGCGCGATCCCGGAGACGAAGGCGGGACGCTGGCCCCGGGGGGTCCGCGGCGCCGAGCTCGCGGGGAAGACGGTGGGGCTCGTCGGCTACGGCCGGATCGGCCGCGAGGTCGCCCGGCGCGTCGAGGCGTTCGGCGCCACCGTCCTCGCCCACGACCCGTGGCTCCCCCGCTCCCCGGACCACGTCCCGCTCCTCCCGCTCGACGAGCTCCTCCCCCGCGCCCACCTCCTGAGCCTCCACGCGGCGGCGAACGACGCGAACCGGCACCTGCTGAACGCGGAGCGGCTCGCGCGCCTGCCGCGCGGCGCCTACGTCGTGAACGTCGCGCGCGGCGCGCTCGTGTACGAGGAGGCGCTGCTCGCGGCGCTCGACTCCGGGCCGGTCGCCGGCGCCGCGCTGGACGTCTTCGAGGTCGAGCCGCCGACGCGCCGCCGGCTGCTCGAGCATCCCCGCGTGATCGCGACGCCGCACCTGGGCGCCTCCACGCCGGAGGCCCAGACGCGCGCCGGCGCGCAGGTCGCGGAGGAGCTCGAGCGGCTCCTCCGCGGGGAGCGCCCGCTTTATCTAGTGAACACGGAACTGGCGACGGCGCCATGACGTTCGACCCCGAGACCGCGACGTTCCTCATCGCCGGACCGGTGCGGATCCACCCGCGCGTGCTGCGCGCGATGGAGTTCCCGTCGGTGAACCACCGGGGGGAGTACTTCCACCGCGTCGTCGGCGAGATCCGGGAGCTGCTCCCGGTGCTGTTCGCCGCCCGCGGCCACCAGGCGGTGCTGTCCGGCAGCGGCACGGCCGGCCTGGAGGCGCTCTACTCCGCCCTCCTGCGGCCCGACGACCGGGCGCTCGTGCTCACGAACGGGAACTTTGGCGAGCGCGGGGCGGAGATCGCCCGGCGGTACGCGCGGGACGTGACGACGGTCTCGGCGCCGTGGGGCGAGGCGATCCCGGTCGACGCGGTCCGCGCGGAGCTCGAGAAGGGCGGCTACCGCGCCGTGATCGCGGTCCACAACGAGACGAGCGCCGGGCTCGCGAACGACCTCGCCGCGCTCGCGCCGCACGTGCGGAAGTCCGGCGCGCTGTTCCTCGTCGACGGGATCTCCGCGGTGGCGGGCATCCCGGTGCGCATCGACGACTGGGGGATCGACGGGATCGTCACCGGGAGCCAGAAGGGGCTGGCCGCGCCGCCCGGCCTCGCGCTGGTCCACCTGTCCGACCGGGCGTTCGCGGAGCTCCACCCGCGCACGCAGTACCTCGACCTCGCCGCCCACCTCGCGTCGCTCGAGAAGAACGACACGCCGTGGACCCCGGCGGTCCCGCTGTTCCTGGCGCTCCACGAGGCGCTGAAGCTCCTCCGCGAGGAGGGGCTCGAGGCGCGCCTCGCGCGGACCCACCAGCTCGCCGAGGCGACGCGGGCGGCCGTCGAGGCCGCGGGGCTCCGCCTGTTCGCCGACCGTCGGTACGCGTCCGACACCGTGAGCGCGGTGAAGCTCCCCGACGGGATGGACGAGGAGTCGATCCGACGCACGCTCCTCACGACGTACAACGTCGAGGTGCAGGGCGGCCAGGGGCCGTACCGCGGGAAGATCTTCCGCATCGGCCACATGGGGATCGCCTCCTGGGCGGACCTCCTCGTCACGTTCGCGGGGCTCGAGCGGATCCTCCACCGGGCCGGCCGCCTCCCGACGCCCGGGGCCGCGCTCGCGGCGATCGAGTCGCGGATGCCCTGACGGGGCCCCTAGATATCGACGACGACCCGGGCGCGGTGGCGCTCGAGGTCGACCGTGAGCCCGTGGTAGGTCACGGCCTTCACGTCGAAATGCCGGGGGTGCCGCGCGGGGTCGTACCGCTCGCCGCGGAGCTGCGCGAGGAGCGCCGTCGGCGGCGAGCCGACGGGCCGGCAGGTGACCGCCCGGGCGAGGAACCCCTCCTCGTCCTCGAGCGCGATCAGCCGCGAGAGGTACGCGACCACGAGCGCCGGCGGGTCGGCGCCGCTCGCCTCGACCGCCCGCTCCTCCCGCGCCCGGACCGTCCGGAGGTCGGTCATGAGCGCGAACAGCCCGAGCCCGAGCGCCTCGAACAGGCCGGCCGTCGAGCCGGCGCGGGCCCACAGACCGACGTCGGCGGTCGTCGGGAAGCTCCCCCACGCGCGCTCCGTCGGTCGCTCCCTCCCCGGTCGGCGAACGGCCATCGGGAACGGGCTTATAGGGGGCGGCCCGCCTTGCCGGGAGCTGGGTCCCGATGCGGGCGAGCTTCATCGTTCCGACGCTGAACGAATCGACGTCCATCGGCCACGTCCTCCAGTCGTTCCGGTCGGCCGCGGAGTCGGCGAACCAGCGGTTCCTCTATCGGAGCCCGATCGACTGGGAGCTCCTCGTCGTCGACGGGCCCTCGACCGACGGGACGGCCGACGCCGCCCGGGCGGCGGGCGCGCGGGTGCTGTCCGAGCCGCGCCGCGGGTACGGCCGGGCGTACCGGACCGGGTTCGCGGCGGCGACGGGGGAGGTCGTCGCGACGGCCGACGGGGACGCGAGCTACCCGGTGGAGGAGATCCCGTGGCTCGTGCTCCACCTGCTCGAGCACCGGCTCGACTTCCTCACCTGCGACCGGCTGAGCTACCTCGACCGACGGGCGATGACGATGGAGCACCGGATCGGCAACGAGCTGCTCAACTTCACCCTGCGGGCGGCGTTCCACGCCGCCCTCCAGGGGACGCCGGCGCGGGTGCTGCGCGACAGCCAGAGCGGCATGTGGATCTTCCGCCGGGAGATCCTCGACCGGCTCCACCTGGCGCAGGACGGGATGGCGTTCAGCGAGGAGCTGAAGCTCGAGGTGCTGCTCCACGGGCTCCGGCTCGAGGAGGTGCCGATCCACTACTCCGAGCGGTGGGGGGCGCCGAAGCTGTCGAGCTGGCGCGACGGGACGCGGAACCTGCTGTTCCTGTTCCGCAAGCGCGCGCAGGTCTCGCGCGAGGAGCGCCGGGGGTCTCCGCACGCCGCGCGGGCCGACCCCGACGGGGCCCCGCCCTGAGCCCGCTACTTCGTCTTGCCGGACCGCTCGCGCGACTTCGGCCGGAGGCCGTGGTAGCCGCACTTCCGGCACTGCACCGCCCGGACCGGGTTCCGCGCCGAGCAGTTCATGCAGACCTTCTTCAGGAGGAGCCGGTTCACGGCCTCGGGGAACGGCATGGGCGGCGGCCGACCCGCCGGTCCTTTTAAAGCGTTCCCGGACCGCGGCTGCGGGAGTCGAGGAGAGGCCTTCGGCCTCAAAGCCCGTAGAGCTCGCAACCCCTAACAGGGGGCATGGCTAATGCCGACCTGGACGGGGACCTGAAGTTAGAAGCTCCGGAGCAGCAGAAGCAGTGCCCCTCGATGGGGGTGGATTGAATGTGCTGGTGCGCGTGTGCACTGTTAGACTTGGCAGGGGACATCGAGCAGGGGCCGGCTGGCTGAAGGCGTTGGCGGTTGGCTTGGGCCTTTTTGCGACGTTTGGGGCAGTGCCCGTTTCTGTTTCGGGGGGAATTGCCTCGCAGTCCTTAGAACCGCAGAATTCTCACCCCCTTTCGTCGCCAAATTTCCCTCCCCGTGTGCACTTCGGACTCACCTCAAACAACTCGTCCTTGAACAGGTCAGAGGAGTTCTCCAGCTGCTCTACCTACGTCGGAATCTACTACTGTTTCCCAGAGCAAGCATATTGGTCAAATTGTTTTCCGGATGGTCTTTATTGCTATGACACCTGGCATCTCAGCGTGGATGTTGTTGTGGCCCAGGCCCCAACCGGCTTGGGCGCAAGCTCGTCCGTCAGTCTCTGGAGTGGACTCGAGAACGAGCAGTGCTGGGGTCTGATCTCTGGGAACTGTGTGCTACTTCAGCCAATTCTGGAGTACTACGACGGTGGCATTCTCGCGTTTGCCGGAATCTGTATCGGGTCGAATGGAGGCGGAGACTGTGATACGCAGTGGTCGTATGACACCGGTTTCTACCCTAGTGAGGGCAACACTCTGGAATTTGATATCTGGGATACATCAGCGGGGGCTGATTGTCTCAATGCCGAAGTGTTCGATTTGACGACCGGCCAGTCCTCTGGCGGTCTGAACGACAACTGCCAGAACAACTGGGGGTGGCACATGCCGATCGCCACTTTTGCAATGGAGGATCACAACATAGACCCTGAGTGCCCATCCAGTGATTACCCTTACGAGCCTTCTTCCGACCTGCCTCTCCCCGTCAAGTCCTCAGATCCGGGAGACTGGTTCTACTTTAGCGATGCTAGCCTGAATCCCAACATCGTCGGAGAAAGTGACTACATCGACGGAAACTGTCTTGCCTGGGAGGCCACTTACGAGGAGCCGCAGGACTGGGAAGCGTTCAATATGCCCTCGTGAAGCGCTAATTGCGGGGAAAAACGATCAAATTCAGATATTCCAATCAGCATTACCCTTGGAGTTCGAGCTAAGGAGAACTGTGCGCGTTTCCGCGATTCGCCTCACAATCGGCAGCTTGCTGCTGGCGCTAGGACTGTGTCTAGTTGGCCTCGCGATCCAGGCAGACTACACTTACGAGAGGAATCTGGTTACTTGCAACACTGCGCCCTGGTGTGGCGGGCCCCCGCCGCCCGTGGGGTCGTTCCTCGTGCCTGCCGCGACGCTGATCGGTCTCGGGGCATTGGTCGTTGCTTGGGGACTGGCGCGTGTACGGCGCGAACGGCGAGGTCAAGTTAGCCCGACCGGGGCTTGACCTCTTGCCGGCTGGGGCCGAGTGGACAGGTTTCGTTATGCCAGTCAAGTCAGACGAGTGGGACCCCTACCTGTGGCCCGCTCGCGCTGCCATACGCGGCCCGAGCCCTGCCTCGGAGCCGACTCGGGAATGACCATAGGATGCGTATGGCCATTGATAGGAGCGGGTCTCGCCCATCTGTAAGTGTGATTCGGAGGCCCGACTCGCCGAGGAGGGCACAGGTTCGCCTCGGGCGGTACGTTGACGAGAGGACGGTTTCGCGTCGGGTTGCGTGCAGCAACGTCGCCGGGGAGGCGGTACTTCGACCGCAACGGGGCCTACCCGTCGTCGAGAGAAAAATGCGGGTAGCAGCTCACGTTTCTGACACTCGGCTGTGAAGAGTGGAGCCGGTTCCCGGCGTATCAAAGTTAGAAATCCGGGAACCCGTTACCCTGCTGCCCGAGGGTACCCTGGGCGCGCAGGATCTGATCGTTAACCTCGAGACCGACGCCGATACCGGGCCGCTGGACCGAGAGCAACGGAAGAGGGTCGTTCGGAAGCTCCAGCGCCTCGAGGAGCTCGAGGAGGAGAATCGACGGCTAAAGTAGGAAGTCCGTCGGCTCAAGACGGCCCCTCTTCTGCTGGCCGCCTCTGATCGCACAGAGGAGGCCGGCGGGGCGCCGTCGAGTCGGGCCTTCTACCGACGCCCCCGGCCCGAGGGGAACGCGCTCCGCTCAGGGGGTCAGCTCAACTTGGCCGCAGGGGTCAGCCGGCCGTCCGAGATCGTGTAGCCACAATGGGCCGGGCTATGGAGACGGGCGTGGCGCCTACCACTTTGAAAGGAATCCACCCAATCGGAACTTCGTGAACACTCCGGCCGATAGTCCGTCCATCCGCTCGAGAACCAGTCGGGGCCATCCCTCGGGGGTCCGAACCAAAACCAGCTTGATCCCGTCCAGCGCCGCCATCAGTCGCTTGACCGTCAATCCCTCCGCGCCGAACTCCCACAGGAGAAAGCGCACCAGGAGCAACTCGAGGACGCACAGGAAGACGTGGCCGGGCACCGACCCCCCGATCGGACCCAGACCGGGTTCACGCTCATCACGTGGCGGTCCTTCAGCCAGCGCCAATCGAGGCCGCGCGTCAGGACGGGAAGTATGCCCTCCTCTGCACCGACCCGCGCCTGTCGGCGCGGGAAGTGGTGGAGCAGTATCTGGGGAAGGGCTTCGTGGAGAAGGGATTCCGGACATGGAAGAGCGGGATCGAGGAGGAGCCGGACCGCCATCGGCACCGGCGGCGGGTGCGGGCGTATCTGATCGTGTGCAACTTGGCCTGTCGCCTAGAGATGGCGCTGCGGTGGAGGCTGCTCAAGGGTCGGGTGAAGCTACCGGACGTGGGGGCGTATCAGGAACGACTGCTGGAGGATCTGAGCCGGGTGGAGCGAGCCGAAGTCCGTATCGGAGCGCAATCTCGTACGCGGTGTCTGAACGTCACCGGCCACATCCAAGATGCGCTTCGGCCGCTGAAAACTGCTCAACTCCTCGAGGAGAAACCTCGAGAACCGACACCCGCGATCGTGTAGGTGCGAAACCGACTTCGCCGTTCGGGTCGAGAGAGCTCGTCCAGACGCTCGCCGATCGGGGGCCAGGCCCGTGGTGGACCTGAAAGTCAACATCACCTCGTGCCCCGAGGAGCATCCCGCATGGCGGGCGATGGTGGTAGACCGGGGCCCCCACCGACCGGGGCTGCGGTGCCGCTACCTCCGTCGGGCCGCGGTGGAGGTTGTCTTCGAAGAGTTCAAGGCGCGACTCGGATAACACGTGCGGTGTCGGAGGGGGGAGCCTGTTGTGCGGAGCTGCTTCCTCAGGTTGTGGATCGGAACATCGGCATCGCGGTCTACCGGGACGACCCGTGACCTTCTCGGCGACGCTCGAACCGCCGCGGCGAGGCTAAGCGGCCCCGGGGCCTCCCGGCGCCGATGGACGGGACCGCGGGGCTCGACCTCCCGACCGGCACCGTCGCCGTCCGGCTCGCCCGTCGCGCGGTGGAGACCGCGACCGGCCCGGCGCTGCCGGACGACGCCGCGCGGCTGCTCGAGGGGCTCGCGCTGCCGTCGATCTTCGACGAGCCGCGGGGCGCCTTCACTACGTTGAAGCTGCATCCGTCCGGCCGGCTCCGCGGCTGCATCGGCTTCCCGCTGCCGGCGTTCCCGCTCGGCGTGGCGGTCGCCCGGTCCGCCGCGGCCGCGGCGACGGAGGACCCGCGCTTCCCACCGGTCTCGTCGGAGGAGGCCGGGCGGCTCACCGTCGAGGTGTCGATCCTGACGCCCCCCGAGCGGCTGCCGGCCCGGCGCCCGCGCGACCGCGTCCAGGACGTCCGCGTCGGCCGGGACGGGCTCGTGGTCCGGTGGGGCGGCGCCGACGGACTCCTCCTCCCGCAGGTCGCGCTCGAGGAGCGGTGGGGGGCGGAGGAGTTCCTCGCCGAGACCTGCCTCAAGGCGGGGCTGCCGGCCGACGCGTGGCTCCGGCCGGACGCCCAGGTGTTCCGGTTCGGCTCGACGGTCTTCGCCGAGCGCTCCCCCCGCGGGCCCGTGCGCGCGGTCCCGCTCGGGGGGGACGCGCCGACGGCCTGAGCCCGGCTACGCGGGCGCCGGGAGCGGCACGAGCCGGGCGCCGAGCCACCGGCCGTCGAGCTCCCACCGGAGGGCGTCCGGCGGCGGGTCCCCGTCGAGCACGGCGACCGGTCCGGCGGCGAGCAGCTCGCGCCCGAGCGTCTCCGACGCCGAGCGGAGCACCTCGGCGAGCTCGTCCCGCGCCCAGAGCGTGAGCTCGATCCGGTCCGTGAACCGGAGCCGGCGGTCCTTCCGCGCCTGCTGCAGCCGCCGGAGGCTCTCGCGGAGGAGCCCCTCGCGCCGGAGCTCCGGCGTCGTCGCGCGCGGCAGGAGCGCGACCCAGCCGCGCCCGTCGTCCCGCCGGACCCAGCCGGGGTCGGGGTAGTCGTCCGGCGCGGTCGTCGACTCGAACCGCACCGCCTTCACGTTGAGCTCGTCCCGGAGCAGCTCGAGCCCCGCCTCGCCCAGCCCGACGCACGGCGGCGGCTCGGCCCGTCGCACGACGAGGACGGGGAGCGGCGTCCGCGAGCGGACCCCCGCGCGCTGGCGGAGCTCGCGCCCGACCTCGACCCACTCGCGGAGGTCGGCCATCCGGTGGTCGAGCTCGGCGTCCCCGGAGGTCGGGGCGACCGGCCAGGCGGCGAGGTGGACCGACCGCTCGCCGTCCGCCCCGCGCGCGCCCGACAGCTCCTGGTACAGGTGCTCCGCGAGGAACGGCGCGAGGGGGGCCAGGAGATGGGCGAGCGTGTACAGCGCGTACGAGAGCGTCGCGTCCGCGTGGCGCCGGTCCGCGCGGTCGGCGTCGCTCCAGAACCGGGGCCGCGAGCGGCGGAGGTACCAGGTGCTCAGGTCGTCGACGAACCCGGCGACCGCCGCGGCGGCCGCGTGCGTCTCGTAGACGTCCAGCGCGTCCGTCACCTCCTCGGTGAGCCCGTCGAGGCGCGACAGGAGCCACCGGTCGAGCAGGTGCACCGGGGCCGGGCGCGCGAGCGTGGGCGCGATCCCGTCGGCGTCGGCGTTCGTCCGGTAGAACTCGTGGACGTGGAGGAGCGTGCCGAGCGTCCGCTGCGCCGAGAACCGGATCGCGTGCGGGGAGACCCGGGCGGAGCCCGTGTAGTCGCCGGCGTAGAACGCCCACCGGACCGCGTCCCCCCCGACGTCGTCGAGGAGCGCGACCGGGTCGAGGGCGTTCCCCTTCGACTTCGACATCTTCTGCCCCTCGTCGTCGAGCACGAGCCCGTTCACGAGGCAGGTCCGGAAGGCCGGCCGGTCGAACAGCGCCGTCGCGAGGACGTGGAGGGTGTAGAACCAGCCGCGCGTCTGGTCGAGCCCCTCGCTGACGTAGTCGAGCGGCTCGGTGGGCGCGAACGGCCCCGGCTCGAACGGGTAGTGGTACTGGGCGAACGGCGCCGCGCCGCTGTCGTACCAGGCGTCGATCGTGTACGGCTCGCGCACGGCCTCGACGCCGCACGTGGGGCACGGGAACCGGATCGGGTCCACCGAGACCCGGTGCGGGTCGAACCCGGCGGGGAGCGGCGCCCCGCGGAGGCGGCCCAGCTCCTCGAAGCTCCCGACGCAGGTGGCGTGGCCGCCGGGGCAGCGCCAGACCGGGAGCGGCGTGCCCCAGTACCGGTTGCGCGAGAGCGCCCAGTCCTTCGCCTCGTCGAGGAAGTTGCCGAAGCGGCCGTGCTGGATGTGGGCCGGGATCCAGCGCACCTGCTCGTTCGAGCGGACGAGCGCGTCCCGGAGGCGCGAGCTCCGGACGAACCACGAGTCGACGGCCCGGTACAGGAGCGGGGTCGCGCAGCGCCAGCAGGTCGGATACGTGTGGCGGATCCGCTCCTCCCGCACGAGCGCCCCGGAGGACCGGAGCGCGTCGAGCAGCACCGGGTCGGCCGCCTTGAACCCCTGCCCCGCGACGATCGGCACCGCGTCGGTGAACGCGCCCGAGGCGTCGAGCGGGTCGAACAGCCCCACGCCCTCCCGCTCGCCGATCCGGTAGTCGTCGGGCCCGTACGCCGGCGCGACGTGGACGAGCCCGGTCCCCTCGGTCTCCCCGACGAAGTCGTCGAGGACGACCCGGTACCGGCGGTCGCCGGGACCCGCGTACGGGAAGAGGGGCGCGTACGCGAGCCCGTCGAGCTCGCGGCCCGGGTACCGCCGGAGCACCTCGGGAGCGGCGGGGAAGTACCGCGCGAGCGCCCCCTCGGCGACGAGGTACTCGTGTCCGTCCGGTCCCTTCACGCCCACGTACTCGAGGTCGGCGCGGGCGGCGACGAGGAGGTTCGCGGGGAGGGTCCACGGGGTGGTCGTCCAGACGAGCAGGTGACGGGGGGTCCCGTCCGGCGCCGCCGAGAGGTCGAGGCGGACGGTCACCGACGGGTCGGTGAGCTCGCGGTACCCCTGGGCCACCTCGTGGGAGGAGACCGGCGTCGCGCAGCGGGGGCAGTACGGGAGGCTGTAGTGCCCGCGGAACAGGAGCCCCCGGTCGAACAGCACCTTGAGCGACCACCAGACGCTCTCGATGTACCGCGGGTCCATCGTCTCGTACGGCCGGTCGTAGTCGAGCCAGTAGCCGATCCGCTGGCTCATCGCCTTCCAGTGCCCGACGTACTCGAACACGCTCGCGCGGCACTCGTCGCAGAACTTCTCGACGCCGTACGCCTCGATCTCCCGCTTCGACCGGAAGCGGTGCGCCTTCTCGACCTCGAGCTCGACCGGGAGCCCGTGGCAGTCCCAGCCGGCCATCGCGGTCACGACGCGGAAGCCGCGCATCCGGCGGTACCGGAGCGGCACGTCCTTGAGCGCGCGCGTGAGCGCGGACCCGAGGTGCGGCCGGCCGTTCGCCGTCGGGGGGCCCTCGGTGAACCGGAACACCGGCCGGTCGGGGGCGTCCCGGAGCGCGCGGGCGACCACGCCGTGGTCCGCCCAGAACCGCTCCACCGACCGCTGGATCTCCCGCAGCCGGCGCCCCGGGGTCGGCGGGGCCTCCTCGTCGGTCGCCACGGCCGGCCGCCAGCCCCGGGGGGGCCATATAGGCGAGCCCGGACGCGCGGCGGCGGGTCAGCGCGTGAGCCCGTACGGCGGCGGCGTCTCGGACTCCGGGCCGACGTGGGCGGTCTTGTGCCGCTCGACGATCGTGCCCTCGTACGACTGGACGTGGCTGTTCGGTCCCAGCCAGATCCGCTCGGCGCGGAGGAACTGCACGCGGACGTCCGAGAGCCGGGCCTCCGTCGCCTCGATCCGCTCGACCTCGAGGTCGCGCCACGGGGGCGGCGGCAGGAACGGGATCGGGAACGGCAGCGGGAGGCGGGCCCGCGCGGCGCGGAGCTCCACCTGCGGCGCGACGATCTCGGTCACCGTCGACCGGTCGCCGATCGCCCCGACCACGCTGCGCGCGGCGAGCCGGCCTCGGATCGACACCCGGCCCTCGAAGGCGAAGACGTCGGCGCGCACGTTCCCCTCCGTGCGGAAGCCGCCGCGGACGTCGCACAGGCCCGAGAGCTCGGTCGGCCCCTTCACGTCGGCGCTCCCCGCGACGCGGAGCTCGACGCCGGCGACCGCGCCGCCGACCGAGAGCGAGCCCCGGACGGCGAGGCTCCCGTACACCCGGACGTCCCGGTCGACTCGGAGGCTCCCCACCACCTCGCCCTTCCGGAGCGCGAGCGGGCCCCCGACCGTGACGACGCCGCGGAGGTCGGCCACGGCGACCTCGACGGCGCCCGTCACCTTCGTCGTGCCGCGCGCCGTCCACTGGACCGCGCGCACCGAGCTCCAGCGCGCGGCGCCGGTGGAGCGCACGGAGCCGGTGAGCAGCGTTCCCTCGCCCGCCGCGGGGGCGGGCGCCGGGCCGCCGGAAGGGGGGACTGCGGTCGCCACGGTCGTCGCGCGGACCGAATCCCGTCGGTTCAAGAGTTTTCGCGTGGGTCGGGCCCCGTCGCCGGGCCGACCGGCCCGATCCGGAGCCGCCGGTGCTGGACCATGATGCACGTGTCCTCGAACACCGGGACGCCGCGCTCCCGGGCGAGCCGGGCGGCCGCCTCGTTCCGCACGCCGAGCTGCATCCAGACCGCCTTGGCGCCGCGGGCGAGGGCGGCCCGGACCGGCGCTTCGACCTCCTCGCCGCGCCGGAACAGGTCGACGATGTCGAGCGACCGGTCCGCGGGGATCGCGTCGATCGAGGGGTACGACCGCTCGCCCAGCACCTCGGCGACGTTCGGGTTCACCGGGACGATGCGGTACCCCTGGCGCTGCAGGTAGCGCGCGATCTCGTTGGAGTCCCGCTCGGGCTTGTCGGAGAGGCCGACCACCACGATCGTCCGCGCCGCGCGGAGCACGCGCGCCATCGACTCGTCCGCGCCCGCCATCGCGTCCCCGAACGGCCGGAGGGGGTAAAGGGCTCTCGGGGGGGTCGGGCCGATCAGGGCGCCGGCGGCGGTCCCGCCGGGAGGGGCGGCGAAGGGCCTCCCGCGGGAGGGAGCCCGGGGGACGGCGCGGGCCGGGGGAAGACGATCGCCGGGTTGCCCTCGTAGCCCGGCCCGTGCGCCGGCCCGTAGGCGGGGGACCCCGGCGGCGGGGCGGGCGGGGGAGGCGCCGGCGAGGGAGCGCGGTCGCGGAGGTAGAGCGCGAGCGCGATCGCCGCCCCGGCGAGGATCACGAGGTAGTAGAGGGCGAGGCCCGCGGGCTCGGAGACGAGCGTGAGGAACGCCGCCGCGTCGTGCACCCCGTGGAGCAGCCCGACGACGAGGACGTTGCCGTTCGAGTACCGGACCGCGACGGCGAACGCGAGGCCGGCGAAGAACAGCTCCGTGGACGCGAACGTCGAGACCGGCCCGTACGTGTTGCCGTAGTACAGGTGGAGCCCCGCGAACAGCCCGCTCGTCCAGACCGCGTGGACGAACCATCGATCCGGCGACCGGACGAGCCAGTAGCCGAACAGCCAGCCGCGGAAGATCGTCTCCTCGACGAGCCCGATGACGAACGAGAAGCCGACCCAGAACCACGGATTCGACCGCGCGGCCTCGATCACCGGCGTCTCCCGGTCGAGCAGCCTCAGCGCCGACGGGTCGACGGCGAGGTAGACGATCTCGAGCAGGAAGACGACGAGGAGGCCCAGGACCGACAGCGCGCCGTACCACCGGAGCCCCTCCACCGTCGCGGTCCGCATTCCGGCGACGTAACCGCGCAGCGGGCCCCAGCCCACGAGCAGCGCGAACGCCAGCACCGGGAGGCCGTAGACGATGAGGAGGCTCCCCGCGAGCGAGGCGTAGGCGGGGCGGGTCGCCGGGAGGAGCTCCGGCAGGAAGTACTGGCTCAGGATCGCGACGACGGTGGCGCCCACCGCGACCGCGTAGGCGGGGAGCGACGCGACGGGCCGACCGGCCGCGGGGGACGCCGGATCGGAGGGACGCGACATGCGGGTCTCCCAGCGGCGCGACGACCCGCCGGCAACCGTAATAGTTCCTCCGCGGGCTCGACGCCTCCCGCGGGGCGGTGAGCCGTGGATTTCGCCGTCGTCGTGAAGGTCGTCCCGGCCTCGGAGCAGCTCCGGTACGACCCCACGCGCCACGCGGTCGTGCGCGAGGGGGTGCCGCTCCTCCTGAACCCGTACGACGGCCGGGCGGTCCGCGTCGCGGTCGGCCACCGACGCCCGGGCGAGCGCGTCACGGTGCTGTCGATGGGTCCGCCGGCGGCGGAGGCGGTGCTCCGGGAGACGCTCGCGTTCGGCGCGGACGAGGTCGCGCTCGTGACCGACCGGGCGCTCGCGGGCTCCGATACGCTCGCGACCTCCCGGCTCCTGGCCCGGGCGCTCGACCGGTACGGGCACGAGCTCGTCCTCGCCGGCCAGCGCACGGTTGACTCGGACACGGGCCAGGTCGCGCCCGAGCTCGCGGCGCTCCTCGGGGTCCCGGTGGTGACCGGGGCGCGGAGCCTCACCCGCGCGGCCGACGGCAGCGGCTGGGAGGCCGTCGCCGAGACGGAGCACGGCTGGGTGCGGGTCCGGTTCGACGCGCCGGCCGTCGTCTCCGTGAGCGAGCGGATCCTCCGGAAGGCCCCCCCTCCTTCCCCCGCCGACCGCGCGCGGGCGGCCTCGGGGAAGGTCCGCCCGCTGTCGCTCGCCGAGGTCGGGCTCTCCGCCGATGCCGTCGGGACGTCTGGCTCGCCGACGGTGGTGACGTCGGTACGGAACGAGGAGCCAACCCGGCGGCGCCAGCGGTTCGCCGAGGGGGAGCTCGAGGTCCGGGTCGACCGGGCCGCCCGCGTGGTCGAGGAGGTCCTGGCGAGCGGCCCCGCCCCGGTGGCGGCGCTGCCCCCGCCTCCCTCCGAGCTCCGGGCGGACCGGGAAGCTCTCGTGCAGGTGACCGGACCCGAGGGGCGGCTCGAGGAGTCGAGTCTCGCGGTCGTCTCCGCGCTCCGACGGCTGGGCGATGGGGTCTGGCCGTCGGCGGTGTGGGTGGGCCCCGAGCCGGACCCGGCCGAGCAGCGTCGGGTCGCGGCCGCGGGGGCGCTCCGCGGGTACCGGGTCGGAGCCGACGGCCCGGTCCCGGGCTCGCGGGCGGTCGCGGAGCGACTCGGGACGGTCCTCGACCGACGGCCGGAGGCCGCGGCGATGGTCTCGATGGCGTCCCCGTTCGGACGCGAGGTCGCCGGCCAGCTCGCGGCGCGACGGGGGCTGGGTCTGACCGGCGACGCGGTGGGGGTCTCCCGGGACCCGTCGGGCGAGCTCCAGTGGAGCAAGCCGGCGTTCGGCGGGGGGCTCGTCGCCGAGATCCGCTCCCGGACCCGGCCCAGCCTCGCCACCGTGCGTCCGGGCGCGCTCGACCCCGGGACCACGACGCCGTCGCCGGGCTGGACGCTCGAGCGGCTGGAGGCACTCGGGCCGGCTCGGCGGGACGTCACGCGCGTCGAGGAGGGCGTGGAGCGCGACGCGCGCTGGGGCGACCTCGCGACCGCGCGGGTCGTGCTGATCGCGGGCACGGGGGTCGGCGGCCCGCACCGGCTCGCGGAGCTCCTCCCGACGGTCGAGCGGTGGGGCGCGGCGCTCGGAGGGACCCGACGGGTGGTCGACCAGGGGTGGCTCCCGGGGAGCCAGCAGGTCGGCCTCACCGGACGGAGCCTCGCGGCGGACCTCGCGGTGCTCGTCGGCGTCGGCGGGTCGCCGAACCACCTCGTCGGCCTCCGCCGCACCCGGGCGATCCTCGCGGTGAACGCCGACGCGGGCGCGCCGGTCTTCCTCGGGGCGGACGCCGGGGTCGTCGTCGACTGGGCGGCCGTGCTCCCCGGCCTCACCGAGCGGCTGGCGCCGCTCGCCGCCC
>JASHRQ010000031.1 GCA_030037265.1 Thermoplasmata archaeon
CTGTCGCGCGCCCGCGGAGAGCTCGCGGTCCCCGAGTCGGGTCCGGAGCCGGAACCGGCGGCCCTCCTCCGGTAGCGCGGACGCTGCGCCACAACTCTTTTGCCCGCGCCGGGGTGCTCGGACCGCGTGCAGGTCGTCGCGGGCACCGCGTCCACCGCGCTGGGGGAGCGGGTCTCCCGGGAGCTCGGCAACGTTCCGTTCGGCCTCCCGTACCTGAAGCGGTTCCCGGACGGGGAGCTGTACGTCCGGATCGGGGGCCAGCTCGAGCACGAGGACGTCGTGCTGGTCCAGTCGACCCGGAGCGACCAGGACGTCCTGGAGCTGCTCCTGCTCGAGGACGCGGTGCGCCAGTCCGGCGCCCGCCGGCTCGTCGTCGTGGTGCCGTACTTCGGCTACGCCCGGCAGGACCGGGTGTTCTTCCCGGGCGAGCCGGCGAGCGCGCCCACGCTCGCCCGCCACATCTCGCTCGAGGCGGACGCGATCGTGACCGTCGACCTCCACTCCTCCGAGACGCTCCAGTCGTTCCAGAAACCGGCCGTGGAGGCGAGCGGGATCCCGGCCGTCGCGCGGCTCCTCCGGCAGCGGCCGGTCGACCTCCTGGTCTCCCCCGACAAGGGCGGCACGGACCGGGCGCGCCGGATGGCGCAGCTGCTCGACCGGCCCTGGATGGCGCTCCACAAGCAGCGCATCGACAGCGAGCACGTCGAGCTCCAGCTCCCGGCCCAGGTGCCGATCTCGCTCGAGGGGAAGCACGTCGTGATCGTCGACGACGTGATCTCGACGGGCGGGACCGTCGTCGAGGCCGCCCGCCTCCTCGCCCGCGAGCGCGTGGGCGCCATCGCCGCGGCGTGCACCCACGGGCTGTTCCTCCGGGACGCCTTCGAGCGGATCAAGGCCGTCACCGACACGATCTACTCGACCGACACGCTCGACAACCCCGCGGAGAAGGCCTCGGTGGCGCCGGACATCGCGCAGATCGTGAAGCAGGAGCTCGGAAAGCTCCCGGCCCGCTGACCGGGTCCGCGCGGCGACGATGGCCCCGGAACCTCCCCGCCCGGCCCGGGAGCTGCGGCGGGACGCGCTCTGGGAGCTCGTGGGCACGATCCGCCGGAGCCTCGCGCAGCGGGGGGAGATCCTGCCGGCGGTCTGGGTCGAGGAGACGGTCGAGTCGATCGCGCGGGGCACCGGCCTCGGCTGGTTCACGGGGCCGACGGCCCAGCCGACGAGCCTCGCGCTCCTGTGGGCCCGCGAGGGGACAGGGTACGGCCACCTCCACTCGGCGGGAGCGGGGGACCCGGTCGCCGAGCTCTCCGCCCTCGCCACCGAGCTGCTCCACCACCTCCCGGCGACGGTGCACCGGCTGGACGTCGGGGCGACGGGCGTCACGCCCGAGCAGGAGGTCGCCGTCGGCCGCCGCTGGTCGGAGCTGCCCGGCACCACGGTGATCCTCCGCCACTCTATGGTCCGCGACCTCTCGATGGACGACGTCCCGCCGGAGCCGGCGGTCCCGGAGGGGGTCGCGCTCGTGACGGTGCGCAAGGTGCCGTTCGACGAGCTGTGCGCGCTCGACTGGCGGAGCTATCGGGGCACGCCGGACGAGACCCTCCTGTCGGAGAGCCCGGCCGGGAACCGGGAGATGCTCGAGAACGCCTTCGCGGGGCTGTTCGGCACGATCCTCGACGACGCCTCGCCGGCGGCCCGGACGCCCGACGGGACGGTCGTCGGCTTCGCCGTCACCTGCCAGGAGGCGATCGGGGTCGGGATCCTGCTCGACGTGGCGGTGGCGCCGGAGTGGCGACGGAAGGGGCTCGGCCGGGCGCTCCTGCTGCGGATGCTGCGGGCGCTGCTCGCCCTCGGCTACCGACGCGCCCACCTGTGGGTCACGGAGGGGAACGCCCCGGCCCGAGCGCTCTACGACCGGCTGGGGTTCCGGCCGGACGCCAGCGCCGCGATCTACCGCTGGAGCCGACCCGCGCCCGCGGGCGCCGAGCCGCCGCAGCGACAGTCGGAACGGTAGGGACACCGGTCGACCATCCACCCGGGGCATGGGGGAAGGCCCATCGGGTCGTGCCGCGCCTTCGCGGAGCGGAGCGCCGCCGCCCGCTCGCGCCCCCACCGCGAGAGGAGCTCCAGGTCCTGGAACCGGATCTCGTAGACCCGAAGCGGGTCCTCCGCCGCCGGCAGCCGCTCGTAGTCGACCACGAGGTAGGCCGTCGGGTGGTCGACCGCAGCCGCCCGGAACCCCAGCTCGAGGAAGTACTGCGGCTGGTCGCGGGGCAGCTCCTCCGTCCCCGGGGGCCGCCCGGAGCGGCTGCTTCGCAGGAGGACCGGCCCGTCCCGGAAGCAGTCGACCATCTCCATGGGGAACGGCGCATGCGAGGGCCGGCGGGACAGCTCCCCCGAGGGGCCCGCGTGCAGCGCGTTCCAGGCGCTCCGGCGCCGGCCCTCCCTCCCGGGGTCCGGTGGCGGGCTCGGCGGCCGCTCCTCCGGTCGGAGCCACTCGAAGTACGCTCGACGGGGATACAGCAACTCCCGGAACGTGAGCGGGGACCCGTCCGGACCGCCCGAGCGGAGCTCGTCGAGGGCATGGCGGAACCCGACCGCCGCGTCCGGCCGGTCCTCGGCCCGGGTCACCTGCTCGCCGATGACCCCGGGGGTCGGCGGTTCGAGGCCCGTGCAGTCGCAGACCCCGGCGGCCTGGAGCTCGCATCCCCTTCCATACCACGGGCAGCGGGGGAGGTCGGTCGGGTCGTGGGCGTCCCAGGCCGCCCGCAGCCGGCGTGCCCGCTCCTGCATCTCGCGCCAGATCGGGGCGAGGGCGCCGAACTCCAGGTCCGCCGCCGCCACCCCGGGCGGCGCGGACGCGTCCCCCGCGGCCGACGGGACGAGGAAGACGAGCCGTCCGCGCGGTCGGTCCGTGAGCGCGCAGTACATCGCGAGCTGCTCGACGTACTGGGGCCGGTCCGCGACGAGGCGGCCGGCCGGCACGACCGCCTCGCTGCTCTTCACCTCCGTCGGGTCCGACTCCCACAGGTCGATCCGGCCGACGATCCCGTCCCGCTCGACCCGTACCTCCCGGTGGTCGGGGCGAGCGACCGCCCGGGCGAACTCCGCGTGCAGCGTCCGGCCCCGCTCCAGCCGGGCCTGCTGCTCGGGGGAGAACGGGACGGGATGCACGCGACGCCAGTACGCCGGACGGAGGTCGATGAGGTCGGTCACCCCGACCGGGACCCGGTCCGCCGCCGCGGACTGGCGGCGCAGGAGCTCGTCCGACAGGTCCGGGCGCGACCGGACCTCTACGGACCGGGCGAGCTGGACCGCCTCGGCATTCGACAGCGCCACGGGGGGGGGCACGCCGTCCCCTCGCATAGCGAATGCCTCGCACCCCAGGGGCTTTGAGGCGTCAGGGGTCCCGCGGGCCGTGCCCGTTCCGGCCCGAAGCCCGGTGATCGTCGGGAGCGGCATCGCGGGGCTGTACGTGGCCCTGCGGGCCCGCGAGCTCGGGCTCGCCCCGACGATCCTCACGAAGAGCGGGATCGACGAGTCGAACACCCGGTACGCCCAGGGCGGGATCGCCGCCGCCATCGGCCCCGACGACTCCGTCGAGCTCCACCGCATCGACACCATCCGGGCCGGCGCGGGGATCGTCGACCCGGCGGCCGCCACCCGGCTCACGTCCGAGGCCCCGGCGCGGATCGCCGACCTCGTCCGCTACGGGGTCCCGTTCGACACGACGGAGGGCCGCATCTCGCTCGGACGGGAAGCCGCCCACTCCCGCCCGCGCATCCTCCACGCCGGCGGGGACGCGACCGGGCTCCGCATCGAGGAGACGCTGCGCGCCCGGGTGCTCGAGGCCGGGATCGACGTGCGGGAGCGCACCCGGCTCCGCGCGCTCCGCCCGGCGGGCCGTGGCGGCGTGGTCGCCGTCGTCACCCGGGCGTCGGGCGGCGCGGCGGAGGAGATCGCGGGCCGGCCCGTGGTGCTCGCGACGGGCGGCACGGGCAGCCTGTACCGCCAGAGCTCGAACCCGGCGATCGCGACGGGGGAGGGGGTGGCGATCGCGTTCCGCGCCGGCGCGCTCGTCACCGACATGGAGTTCATCCAGTTCCACCCGACGACCTTCGCGCGGGCGGGGGCGCCCCGGTTCCTGATCACCGAGGCGCTCCGGGGCGAGGGCGCGGTGCTCCGGAACGCGGCCGGGGAACGGTTCATGCCGCGCTACGACCCGGCCGCGGAGCTCGCGCCCCGGGACATCGTCTGCCGCGCGATCGAGCAGGAGCTCCGGAGGACCGGCACCTCGGAGGTGTTCCTGGACGCGACGGCGATCCCCCGCGAGCGGCTCCTCGCCCGGTTTCCGACCGTCTGCCGGTTCCTCGCGGAGCAGGGCCTGGACCCGTCGAAGGACCGGGTCCCCGTGAGCCCCGTCGCGCACTACATGATCGGCGGGGTGACGACCGACCTCGAGGGCCGGACCTCGGTCCCGGGGCTCTGGGCCTGCGGGGAGGTCGCCTCCACGGGGGTCCACGGCGCGAACCGGATGGGCAGCAACTCGCTGCTCGAGGGGCTCGTGTTCGGAGAGCACGTGGCGCGGCAGCTGGCGCACCCTTCCCCCGGAGGTCCGGCCTCCCCCCCGCGCACGCTGCAGCTCCCCCGGGTCGTCGGCCGGGGCCGGGACGGAGGGGTCCGCTGCTTCCGCGAGGTCGGCGAGGTCCTCTGGAACGACGTCGGGATCGTCCGCGACCGGGCCGGTCTCGAGGCCGCGGTACGGCGGCTCTCGGAGTGGGAGCTCCAGGGGGAGCCGTCCCGGCGGGACGACCTCCCTCACCCGGCCGCCAACGCCGCGCTCACGGCCGGGCTCGTGGCCCGGGCCGCGCTCGCGCGGGAGGAGAGCCGCGGGGCGCACTACCGGACCGACTTTCCGCGGCCCAGCCGGCGGTGGCGGTGCCACCAGGGCATCCTCCAGGTGGACCGGCGGGCGTAGCGGCCCGTGCGGCGCCGGGAACCGTTATGGCGGCGGTCCCCTAGCGGCGCCGTGCCCGTGGACCTCCCTCCCGACGAGGCGGAGCTCCGGTCCGCGGCGCGGAAGTTCGTCCAGCGCGAGGTCGTCCCGGTCGCCGACCGGATGGACCGGGAGGACTATTTCCCGCGGGAGCTGTTCTCCCGGCTCGGCGCGCACGGATTCCTCGGCCCGTCCATCCCGCCCGAGCTCGAGGGGCTCGGGCAGGGGTACCGCGCGCAGGCGCTCCTCCTGGAGGAGATCGCGCGGGCGAGCCCGGCGCTCGCGCTGAGCGTCGGGGCGCACTCGAACCTGTGCGCGGACAACCTGTGTCGGAACGGCACCGAGGCGCAGCGGCGGCGGTTCGTCCCGCCGCTCGTGCGCGGCGACCGGATCGGCGCGCTGGCGCTCACCGAGCCGACGGCGGGATCCGACGCCGTATCGCTCCGCACCCGGGCGGAGCGCCGGGGGGACCGCTACGTGCTGAACGGCACGAAGCAGTTCATCACGAACGGCCCGGTCGCGGACACGCTCATCGTCTACGCGAAGACCGCGCCCGACCGGGGCCCGCACGGCATCAGCGCGTTCGTCGTCGAGCGGGAGATGGCGGGGTTCCGCGTCGCCCGGGCGCTCGACAAGATGGGGATGCGCGGCTCGCCCACGGGCGAGCTCTCGTTCGAGGCGTGCGAGGTTCCGGCGGAGAACCTCCTCGGCCGCGAGAGCGAGGGGGTCGCGGTGATGATGAGCGGGCTCAACATCGAGCGCGCCGTCCTCGCCGCGATCCCGGTCGGCATCCTGGCCGAGTGCCTCGACCGCTGCCTGGGCTACGCGCGGGAGCGGGAGCAGTTCGGCCAGAAGATCGGCCGGTTCGAGCTCGTGCAGGAGAAGATCGCCAACATGTTCGCGGCGCTCGAGGCGTCCCGGCTCCTCGTCGACCGGGCGCTCGCGGCGGTGGGCGAGGAGACGCGCACCCACCGGTGGAGCGCGACGGCGCTCACGTACGCCTCCGAGGCCTCGACGCGCGTCGCGCTGGACGCGATCCAGCTGTTCGGAGGGACCGGCTACATGCGGGACCTGCCGCTCGAGCGGCTCGCCCGGGACGCGAAGCTGCTCGAGATCGGCGCGGGCACGTCGGAGATCCGGCGGCTCTTGGTCGCCCGCGAGCTCCTCGGGCCCGGGTTCGAATCCTCCTGAGGCGCGGCCCGTGCGGCCGAGCGTCGGGTACCCGGGCCGCCCGAGGCCGGTCACGTTCCTCGACCGGCCCAACCGGTACCTCGCCCGGGTCCGCGACCGACGGACCGGGCGGCGCGTGGAGGCGCACGTGCCGAACCCGGGCCGGATGGAGGAGCTGCTCGTCCCCGGGGTGACCCGCGGGTGGATGGTCCCGTGCGCGGACCGGTCCGGGCGGAGGACCGCGTACGACCTGGTCGCGGTCCGATGGGGCCGCGCGGTGGTGTCGATCGACAGCCGGGTCGCGAACCGGCTCGTCGCCCGCGCGCTCGCCGTCCGGGCGCTCCGGTCGTTCGGCCCGGGGCCGTGGCGCTCCGAGGTTCCCTGGTCGGACGCCCGCTGGGACTTCGCCCGCCTCCGGGACGGCCGTCCCACGGGCCTCCTGGAGGTGAAGAGCTCGAACCTGCGCGTGGGCACGACGGCGCTCTTCCCGGACGCGCCGACGGTCCGAGGCGTCCGTCACCTCACGGGGCTCGCCCGGGCCGCCCGCCGCGGCCTCCGGGCCGGGCTCCTCGTGATGGTCCAGCGGACCGACGTCCGGCGCTTCGCGCCGAACGAGGCGCTCGACCCGGAGTTCGCCCGGGCGCTGCGTCGGGCCGCCCGCGCGGGGGTCCGGATCGAGGCCCGGACGATAGTCGTTCGTCCGGGGCGCGTGGCGTGGGGTCGCCGGCTACCGGCGGTAGTGTGTGAGAATCGGTAGATGAGTAGGGACCCCTCCCCGGGTGGGAACCGCCAAGGACCCACACGGAGGAGAGGCCCACGAGGATACCGCACGTCCCACCGATAGAGTTTGCCCATCTGCTGAACGTCGCCTACCACCGAGGGATTGACGCCCTGCGGGCGGTCTTCGAGGAGATGGAGGCGTTCCTCCTCGAGGAACTCCGCCAAGTCGCCCTTCCCGATGGACGTCCGAGGTTCGTCGGCCATGGCACTCG
>JASHRQ010000032.1 GCA_030037265.1 Thermoplasmata archaeon
TTGGGACCCGAAACGGATACTATTATGGGCCCTCGAAGCCATCTCGGCCCGATGAAGGTCGAGCCCGACCCAGCGCTCACGCAGCTCTTCGGGAGCAGGACCCGGTTGCTGTCCCTGGCGGTCCTGGCCAATGCCGACCGGCCGCTGACCGGCTACCGGGTCGCCCGGACGGCCGGTCTCTCCAAGATCAAGGCGTACGAACAGCTTCGGGCCGCGCTCGCGGCCGGCTGGCTCGTTCGCTCCGGCCCGGGTTTCGTCATGCCGGAGGGAGACCTTCGAACGTTCCTCCGGAGGCGGCTCCGAATTCGCTGGTCCGTGGATTTAACCGCGCCGCACCGCACGGTCCGGCGGGCGGTGCCACCGGCGGGAAGTTACGGCTGGTACGACCCTGCGAAGTTCCCTCCGGACCCGCGGGTCCGGGCGCGGTACGAACGAGAGTTCTTCCGCCCCTACGGCAAGGGAGAGTTCCCCCAGCAGGACCCGGCCCGGCGATCGCGCAAGACGCGATGATCGCGCGCGCGGAGTTTGACCGGGCGATGGCCTCCGCGCCGACGGAGGCGGGCCGGATCTTGGCCCTTGGAGCCCTGCTGTCCTCTGCCACCGAGGATGAGCTGATTGTGGTGGGAGGGTCGGCCGTCTACCTCCATTCTCCCGACTTGCCTCCGTCCCTCGACGTCGATTTGGTCACGGGGGACCGGCCGGCTGCGGCGGGGGTGTTGGAGTCCTGGGGGTTTGTCCGTCGCCACGGACGCGTGTGGCGCCGCGCGGACCTTCCGATGGATGTGGACCTGCTCGTCGACTTCAACGGAAGCCGGGCCCGCGCCGTCGCGGTCGACACCCCGTACGGGGCGATCCGGATCGCGGCCGTGGAGGATCTGCTTATCAAACGGCTGATTGAACTGAAACACTGGCGGCCGGACCCGCCATGGCGGGTGGAGCTCCTCCGGCAAATCGAAACGCTGGTCCGCGAGCACGGAGACGCGCTCGACGAGGACTACCTCCGAAGGCGCGCCCGACGAGAACAGGTGAGTGATGTGCTTCGGGAGATTCGCTCCCACATCTGATGGGGATCTGATCGGGGGTCCGGCGTTCCGAGGGGCGTCTTCCCCGGGCCGATCGAAGCGGACCCACCGCATCCGACGCGGGGCGACCTCCGACGTGAGTTCACCGTCGATCGATGGGTAGCATGGTCTTCCCGGCGTGCGCTGGACCCCCTGCGGCGGCGATCGGCCGAGCCGTCCGCTCGGGCCGGAGTTCGAGAACGTCGGATTAACGGTAGGGCGGCGGGAGCGCTGCAGGGATCCTCCGCGTTTCCCATCCGGGATTCGCATCCGCGATCAACCGACGGACCTGGACGGGGGCGGTCGGAACTCTGCTGTCGTACAGAACATCGCATCGATTCGTGCAGGATGCGGCACAGAACATCGCCGGTGGGCCGGGGGCGAGTCGTTGCCCGGTCGCGCTCGGTGCCGCGTCGCCCGATTTAAGCGCCGGCACGTTGACCCCACGCCTAGGGTGGGTCGGAGGAGCGAAGTTGGCCTCCGCAGAGTCCCTCATGTTTCACCGGCTGGCTCCCTACTACGACGATCTGGTGGGCGCGAAGGATTACGCCTACGAGGTTCGCGTCCTCGAATCCCTCGCTCGACGGCTCGGACCCTGTCAAGGACGGACGTGGCTGGACGTAGCCTGCGGAACCGGGCGGCACCTGAGCTTCCTCCGCCGTCACTACGCCGTGACGGGCGTGGACGTCAGTCCCGACATGCTTCGGGTCGCACGTCGTCGCCTTCCAGGGACCCGCTTGGTCCTCGCGGACATGCGGACCTTCCGGCTGGGTCGGACGTTCGACGTGGTGAGCTGTCTCTTCAGTGCGATCGGCCATCTGGACTCCGAGCGAGACGTGGGGACCACCTTCGCGAACTTCGCGCGGCATCTGAATCCGGGCGGGGTCGTGCTGGTCGAGCCATGGATCGACCCGGCGGACTTCCGTCCCGGCTACCTTCACGTCCTGACCCAGCCGGGGCCGTCGGGTACCGTGGTCCGCATGGCCTTTTCCTCGCGGCGGGGTCACCACTCGGTGGTCCGCTACCATTACCTCATCGGGAAGACGGGTCACGGGGTACGGCATTTCGAGGAGGAGAGCATCGGACTCCTCGTATCCCGCCGGCGGCTGGTGGAACTGATGCAGCGCGCCGGACTCACCGCACAGTTCCGGAAGGTGGGCCTCCCCTCCGGCCGCGGCCTGCTCGTGGGAGTCAAGCCCGCCCCCGGGCGCAGGCGCGTGGCGCGAGCGCGCCCGTAGCCTTTGGCCGGCCCCCGGGGATCGGTTCGCGTTCCCAACGGGAACTCCCCGGTAGAATCCGTCGCGCCGTCAGGCGTGCGGTTCGAGGACCTTTCGCTCGATGACCGCTAAGGTCACCGACAGCGTCGAGAGGGCCACGCCGATCTTCGGCGCGAGCGCGGTGAGCGAGATCCGTCGGGGAACGTCGAAGTACCCCTCCGCCATCGCGCGCCGGAGGATCTCTTGCTGCCGCGCGGTCAGTCCCGTGGACCCCTTGGCGAGCGCACCCGGGTGGATCGCCTCCACATGGACCCGGGTCGACTCGCGTGCGAGCTCGTCGAGCAGGCGGCGGACCTTCCGGCCCGGGCCGACGACGGTCCAGGTGGCGACCCCTGCCTGCACCGGGAACGGCAGGTGCCGGAGGAGCCTCAATCGCTTCAGTAGCGGCAGGAAGCCCCGGCCCCGGAACACCACGCGGCACAGCTCCGACCCCTCGGAGGCGCTGATGAGCTCCACGTCGCGGACCCCCGGGAGCCCCCGGATCTCCTCGCTCCACCCGCCATGGGCCGGCCCGAGCACCTGCAGTTCCATCAGGACGAGCCCCCGTCCGACCTCCATCCGGTCTTGGACCTCGATCCGGACGTCGGGGTGCGAGGTCGTGAACGCCTGGAGCCACATGCCCTCCGGGAGCCACACCTTGAGGCGGCACGACAGGACCGAGAGGTCAGCGCGCGGGCTCCCGGCTCGGGGATGCCGTGGCGCCCGCGGAGGTCCCGCCGGGGCCATCGCCCGCCGGGATCTCGACCTCCGCATGCCCGGGTCCTCCATCCATGCGTACGGAGTCAACTGCCTTTCGCCCGTTGCCGGACCGTCCTTCGGCCCGGAACGGTCGCCGCCGGGGTCGTTCCCGGAACCCCCTAGCGGCCCGCTCCAAGAGGCTGGGCGCCCATCTCTTCCTCGACGAAGCATGACTCCGCCGAAGCGTGCCACGGAACGGAGGGGGCGGGCGCGGGGCCCGAGCCGCTCGATCCGGCTCAAGCGAGCGTACGACTCGGCCGCGCCGGGGGACGGGAAGCGGATCCTCGTCGATCGGCTCTGGCCAAGGGGGGTCCGGAAGGCCGCGGCCCACCTCGACGGCTGGCGACGGGAGCTCGCTCCCAGCGAGGAGCTCCGGCGGTGGTACGGCCACGACCCCACCCGGTTCGGTCAGTTCCGGCTCCGGTACCGCGTGGAGCTCCTGCGGCAGCGGGACGCGCTCGCGTCCCTCGTGCTCGAGGCCGAGCGGGGTCCCGTGACGCTGGTGTACGCCGCCCGCGACTCCGCGACCTCCAACGCGGCGGTGCTCCGGGAGCTGCTCGAGGAACTCCGATGACCGGAGGAACCGTCACGTCCCCCGAAGAGCCGGAGCGCTCGCTCGCCCGGGCCGCATCGGCCCCCCGCGCCATCGGGGCCTGGATGGCCGCGGACCACGACCGGTTAGACGAACTGTGGGACCGGGCCATCGCGCTCCGGGCCACCGACCGGCCGGGGTCGATCCGGGCCGTCCAGGAATTCGCGGAGGGATTGCGGGAGCACATCCAGGTCGAGGAGGAGCTGTTGTTCCCGCACTTCGAGCGAGGGTCCGACGCCTCGGCCCGCCGCCTCACCGATTTCATGCGGGAGGAGCATCGCCAGATCGTCGACGCGCTGGCGACGCTGAGCTCCCGGGTCGACGCCGGGGCGGGTGACGTCGAGGATGCGGAGGCGTTGCTGCGGAACCTGTTGTGGGCCCACAACGCGCTGGAAGAGGGGAAGCTGTACCCGTGGTTCGACGAGCGGGTCGATCGTCCGGAGGATCGTCCGATCTTCATCGAGATCCGGACCCGCCTACCGGCTCCCGCGCGTCGGGCCGGGGCGTCGCAAGGGACGGGAGCCTGAACCACGGGTTCACTCCGGGGCGGAAGGACTCCTCGGAGGGCCGTCCGGACATGGGTCCGTGCGGGCCCGCGACGGTCGGTAGCGCGCCGTACCGGCGCGATCTCCGTAGGATCGGGTCCCCGACCTGCGGTGCCACTGTCCGAGACCCGGTACGTCGCGGGGCAAGTTCCCTCGGGAGCGCGCTCGCGCCCGGTGCAGTGCGGGCGCGCCCGGTCCGCGTACCGCGGACTACGCAGAAGTCGTCGGCGACTCCAGCCGAAGAACTCTCCGTTCGCGCCCGGGTGGCGTGGCGTCCCGGAAGCCTACTCGCTCGAACGTAGGGAGCGTCCCCATGAACCCATAGAGTCTCCCGGGTTCGACCGGATAGCCTTCCACCCGATGGGCCCCGTGGGAGAACGCGTACGCCACGGCGGCCTCGAGAAGGGCCACCGGGACTCCCCGACGCCGGAAACGGGCATCCACGAAGAAGCAGGCGATGGCCCAGACGGGGCGGTCGTCGATCGGCGCGAGCTTCTTGTACCGCGCGAGTGCCGCGTACGTCTCCCGGGGCGCCACGGAGCACCACCCGATCGGGACCCCGTTCGCGTAGGCCAACACCCCGACGGGGTTTCCATCCCGGACCATCCGGACCAGGCGCGCGGCGCGGGCGGTCGGGGGGGACCGTGCGAACTCGGAGCTCGTCATCCGCCATCGCATGCAGGAGCAGTAGCGGAACCTCCCGTGCGTCCGGGCGAACCGCGCGAGGTCGCCGAGACGGTCCGCCGTGACCGGGTGAAACTCCAGCTCGGGGAGCTCCGTCGTGCCCGACCGGCCGGTCCCTTGCCCGTGGCTCACGGGGTCGTCCCGGAACGAGAGCAACGGCGGCCCGAGCCGTTCGGCCTCCGCCGAGGGCCTGCCGGAGCGCGCGACCGAAGGGTCTCCCGTACCATCGGAGTCGGCGCTTCCAGGAGCCAGAAGATATTGCCGTCCGGGTCCGAGAACTTGGCCATCCGACCCCACTCCTCTCGACGGAGCGGTTCGGGAAACCGTACCGAACCGGCCGTCATCCGGGCGACCAGGGCATCGATCTTGTCCGTTGCGAACGCGATCCCGGTATCGCCCGGCTCGAGGGGGGCAAATCCCTCGCACAGATGGAGCACGAATCGATCGCCCGGCGGTGCGACCAGGATCGCATGCCCGCCCCCGCCCACCGAGTGCGTGGCGAAGCCCAGATTCGTCTGCCACCACTCGGCGGACGCCCTCGCGTTCGACACGACTACGGCGACGTCGGCGAGCACCAGCATGCCCGGGCCGGAAGGTTGGTCCGCACGATAAGCGCGAGGGAGCGACGCCCCACTCGGGGCGCGCCGGGCACCCCCTCGGGGTAGTCACCCCGCGACCGGGGGCTCGGCCCTCGCGTAAAGCACCGGTACGCTGCCCACTACCCACACGACGGCGACGGCTAGGACGAGAGACCCGGTGATACCGGAGGAGTCCGCCGCCCAGGACCCGCCCGCCACGGCGCCCGTCCCGGTCGCGACGACCGCCGCGAGCAAGCCCAGGGTCGTGGCCACGAGGGCCCTCAGGCTCCACCGATGGGAGATGAACTGGAACGGCGCGATCATGCTGAACCACATCCCGCCGACCGTGAGGGTGACGAACCCCAGGAGATTCGTCACCGCGTGGAGACCGACGGACGAGTAGTCGCCGGAGGTTACCATGCCGAGCCCGACTCCCCCACCGACGCACAGGGCGACGCCGCCGGCGATGAACACGACCAGCCTCCGCCGCGGGGACCCGGCGTGCGCTCCGATCCAGAGGAGCTGGGTCACGAACAGGAGGGCGGCGATCCCCTCCAGTGTTCCGGGAATCACGAGCGCTGTCGCGGAGGCCGGAGAGGTGGTCAGGAAGCCGACCGGCATCCCGATCGCCCCGGCGAGGCCGAAGACCGCCAACGCCTCGGCGAGACCCCGCGGCCCGTCCGCGCTGACCAGCCGTGGCAGCAGCCGGAGGCTCACCCCGAAGATCAGCAGCGTGACCTGTCCGAGCAGGAACAGGTGGACCCCGGCGATCCAGTAGCCGAAGCCCGGCCCGGGAGAGCGCGTGCTGGCCACCCAGGCCGCCGCCGACGCGACGCCGAACGCCCAGGAGACGACGAACAAGCCGGCGGCGACCCGGTCCGCCCGGTGGGACGAGGGCGGCGGGGAGCCGCCTCCCGCGGGCGGGGCCCTGGCCGACCGCACCACCGCCCCGCCGAAGACCGCGAGGACGAGGAGCCAGGCCAGCGCCCCCACGAGGTCGAGCCCGCCTCCCGCTTCCCGCGGGACCACGTTCGACCGGCCGAGCAGTCCCAGAACGACGGCGAGCTCGGCGGCCGCCCAGTACGCGGCGCTCTCCGGCACCCCCCGGAAACGCCTCCGGGCGATGGACGGGAACAGGTGCCACGCGAAACCCAGGATGACGAACCCCACGAACCCGACGAGCAGGAGCCAGAGCAGTCCGGAGAAGCCCACGACGGGCGTCCCGGATAGCGGCCCGACGGCGGTCAGCGCGCCCCAGAGCGCGAGATGGACGGGGCCGGTCGCCAGGAACCGGCGGGGAGGGGCCGCAATGACCATCTGCGCCAGCCGACGGCTACTCCTCCGATTCTCCCCATCGGTCGACGAACACGTGGTCCTTCGGGCAGTGGAGCTCGAGCGCCAGCTCCTGGGCGTCGTTCACCATCGCGTTCACTCCGCAGAGGTAGACGTCGGTACGGGAAAGGTCTGGGCAGAGGGCCCGAACGCACTCCTGAACGTGGCCCACTCGCCCGCTCCAGCCCCCGTCCGAGGGCGGTCGAGAGATCACGGCCTCTCGGTGGAAACCGGGCCAGCCGTCGGCGACCCGGTCGAGCTCCACCCGAGCGACCATCTCCTCGACGTAGCGGTTGCCCCACACGAGCCGGGTCGGGGTCGCGGGGTAGTCCCGTCGGAGCCTCTCCAGCATCGGTACGAACGGCGCCAGACCGACGCCGGTCGCGACGAGGAGGACGCTCCGGTCTCCCGGGTCGTGCAGGACGAACCGTCCCAACGGAGCCAGGACCGTCAGCGGCGCCGCGTCGGAAGGCGCCCGGTCGCAGAGCAGGTTGGAGGCGAAGCCCTGCGGGACCCGCTTCACGAGGAGCGAAAAGCGGTCGTGCCGGTCGGCCGAGGAGAAGATCGAGTACGACCGGGTGACGGGCCGTCCTTGCCGCTCAAGGAGGAAGGTCACGTACTGCCCCGGCAGGAACTCCATCGGGTCGTCGGGGGCGAGTCCGAACTCGAGCACGTGGATCGACGGCGCGACCTCCGAGTTCGCGAGCAGCGCCACCGGCCGTCGGTGCGGCCGCGACGCGGGCGGGGGAACGGGAGCCGCCGGCCCGAGGTCCGGCTCCCCGTCGCCGGTTCGATGGATTCCCTCCGCCTGCATCCCCCGCTCCCTCCCGCGGTCTCCCGACGCGCTCCCTCACGTGCCCGATCACTTGTAGGTCGACTGGTACGTCCTTCCCTCGTCGTCCCAGATGGTGATGCAGCTCCCTTCGCACTCCGTGAGGCACGCGTTGCACAGGATGCAGTCCGGCCCGTGCTCGGCGACGGACTTCTCGGCACGGAACTGGAACTTCGCCGCGACCTCCGGGTCGTCGACGAGCTGCGGGAACTCGGCCCGAGGATGCATCACGAAGACGTTCACCGGGCAGACGTCGAAGCAGTGCCGGCAGCCCGTGCACTTCTCGGCCTGCACCTGGACGTCCATGGCGGGCTCCGCTACCGGTTCGGGGCGCAGCCGGCGTGGCAGAGGACCAGGTTCTGCGGGACGTTGAGTCCCCCCGCGTGGGCCGGCACCCGGAGCCGCAGCGCGGGCTCCCCTCGGGCCATCTCGGAGGAAACCGGGCGCCGCGGGAGATCGACGTCCCCTTCGCAGAATACGCACGCCGGGCCGAGCGTGTCGAGGTGCCATCCGAGCGCGAGCGCGTACATGGCCGCCGTGGGCCGGAAGACGCCCGCGACGCCGGAGCGCCACTCCCGCTCATGCTGCTGCGCCGTCCCCCGCACGAGCTCGAGCAGGGCGTCCGTGCGGCCGGGAAAGTACTCCTGCGCCAGGCCCGCCACTTTGGCGCGGGTCCACGCGTCGGCCGGACCCCCTTCACTCATGCTCCGGCTCCAGCCGACGACGGCCTGTTCCGGGCCGGGCGGACCTCGAACGGTTGGGGGGCCCCCAGCCGGCGCGGCCGGCGGCCCTGCCGCTCGCGCGTCGGCCGAAGCGGGCCCGTGGGCCCCGCCTCCCCGGAAGGGCTTGCATGCGGTCGACCCTCCATGCCCTCGGAGTCGGGGCGGCCGGGTAAGGCCTGCGTCGAAACGTTTCGAGCGGCCGGCGTGCGGGTCGTACGGACGGCGGAAACGTCGCGGTAGGGGACGGAGTCCGCGGTGCGGCGAGGGGTCGTGCGAACGCCACGACCGGGGAGCCGGGCCGGGACCCGACCGGAAGGAGACTTGAGGGGCTCGAGCGTTCGGTTAGGGCGCCGCGATGCATAGGCTACGGGCCCGTCCTCGCATTCCCTCCCTCGGACAGAGAGGAGCCGCGCCATGACCGCCCGACGAGGGTGCCGGGGCCCCGATGCGCGCCGATCCCGGCGGTGGCTCTCCGTCGGCGGGGGGCTCTCCGTCCTTGTCGCCCTCCTCATGGTGGCGAGCCTCCTTCCTGCCCCGTCTTCGACTCAGGCCCCCGCCACGGGTCTCGCGGTCGCGCCGTCGGAGGTGGGCGCCTCCGGTTCCGGGACGGCCGATGCCTCGGGCCCCGCGACCGTGCCGGTGTCGGCCACCGCGTCGGCCGGTGCGGTGCCTCGGCAGTTCAGCTGGGCTCCTCTACCACCCAACGGGACCACGCCACCGGCGCTGGCGGGCGCCGGCCTGGCGGCCGACCCGGCCCTGTCCGAAGCGGTTCTGTTCGGAGGCTCCCTGGATGGGCAGCTGTCCAACTCCACGTGGATCTACGCCGAGGCATCGAACCAGTGGGAGGAGCTCCCGATCGGCGGACCCGTACCGTCTCCCCGCAGTGACTTCGGGTTCGCCGCCGACCCGGCGACGCAGACCGCCGTCCTGTTCGGGGGGCTCGTGGACTCCACCTCGCTGGCCCCCGACGCGAGCACCTGGCTGTTCTACTTCTCGAACGACACGTGGCGGAACGTGACCGCCGTCAGTGCCGCGCAGCCCCCGGCCCGCGAGGACACGGCGTTCGCCGTCTCCCCGACGTTCGGCGAGGGGCTCCTGTACGGGGGCTGGGACCAGAACTACTCCGGACGCGGCGCGCTCACGTTCAGCGACCTGTGGACGCTCGACCTCGGTTCGCTCCAGTGGACCGAGGCGCCCACGCCGGCGCCTCCGCGACCGGGCCCGCTCGAGGGCGCCAGCCTCGCGTGGGTGAACTCCACGGGAGAGTTCGAGATGTTCGGCGGCTGCTTCCCGTGCTCCTCCACCGTGTGGGCGTACTCGGCCTCGGCGGACACGTGGACCTCGGTCCCGACGACGGGCGGCGCGCCCGAGCCGAGCGCGTCGTCGGCCTGGGCGTACGACCCGGCCCAGGACACCGAGCTCCTGTTCGGCGGGCTGTCCGGGTCCGCAACGAACTCCACCTGGGCGCTCAACGCGTCCGACGGCTGGACGGCCGAGACGACCACCGCCGCCCCGTCCCCCCGGTTCGACGCGGCGGCCACCTGGCTGGCCGTGCCCACGAACGCGTCGCTGCTCGTCCTCGGCGGAGCCGCGTCGGCGTCCCTCGAGACCGCTCCCGCCGGAGCGTCGTTCTGGCGGCTCGCGGCCGACGGGAACCTCACGGTGCGCGTGCTGAACGCCTCGGACGCGGCGCCGATCGCCAACGCGACGCTCGTGCTGAACGGCACGCTCGCCGGCCAGAGCGGCCCCACCGGGCTCTGGAACGTCTCCTCCGTCGACCCGAGCAACCTCACGCTGAGCGCGTTCTCGCCGGGATACGCGCCGCTCGACGTCTCGTTCTGGGCGTCGCCCGGCCTCAACTTCACCGAGACGGTCGACCTCGCGCCGGTCCCGCCCGCGAACCTCACCGTCGAGGTGATCACGCCCGGGGGCCAGCCGATCCCGGGCGCCGACGTCAACGTGACGATCGAGGGGGTCCTGTTCCGGAATCCGCCGCTCACGACGGACTCCGAGGGGCTCGTGACGTACACCGGCATCCCGACGGCCCCGGTGGAGGTGACGGCGTGGGAGCGCCTCTTCCATCCGAACTCGACGCTCGTGGACCTGGTCGCCGGGGGGACGGTGGACCGGACGCTCATCCTCGTCCCGTTCGCCGAGGCGGACGTGCTCGTCGTCGGCAGCTATCCCACCGGCGAGCCAAACGTCCCGCTCGTGAACGCGTCGGTCTACGGCAACGGCCTGCTGATCGGGTCGACGAACGACGAGGGGAACCTCGTCGTCCGCACCGGCTTCGAGGGCCCGAACCTGATCTCCGCGGAGGCGCCCGGCTTCTCCCCGAAGTCGGTCGCGGTGGACGTGCCGCTCACCGGCACGTACGCCGTCAACCTGACCCTCCCGTCGCTCCCGTACGGCTACGTCGACCTCCGCGTCCTCGACGCGAAGACCCACCTGCCGGTCTTCGCCGCGGAGGTGAACTTCACCGACGTCCCGACCTCGGCGACGCCGGGGGAGGCGTGGGACTTCCTCACCGTCCCCGGCGGCTTCAGCAACGACACGCTCCCGCCGAGCAACTACTCCGCCATCGTCTGGAGGTTCGGCTACTATCCGAACGGCAGCCTGGGGGTCGTCCCGGTCCGGTCGTACGGCGTGCACGACTACACGGTGAACCTCACGCCGACGCCGCCGCAGAACGGGACCGGTCCCGGCTTGAACCCGTACTCGCTGTTCCCCCCGGGCGTCCCGGCGGTCTGGCCGTTCCTCGTCGTCCCGGCCCTGCTCCTGCTCGCGGGCGTCGGCTACCTCGCGCTGACCCGGTCGGACCGGCTGCCGGCGCCGCGGCCCACCCCGGTGAGCGCGCCGTCGGAGCTCCGGCCCCCGCCGTCCCCGCCGCCTAGGCCACCCGATCGGTGACCGCGCGCCGGAC
>JASHRQ010000033.1 GCA_030037265.1 Thermoplasmata archaeon
CCTCGCCGGGCGCGCCCGGGGGCGCGGCGGGGGCCGGCGCCTCGGCCGGCGGGGGGGTCGCGGGACCGGGGCTAGCGTTCATCGCTGGGGCTTCTCCTTCCGTCCGCGGACGAGCTCGTCCAGCGACACGCCGTTGACCTGTATGACCTTGTAGCGGACCCCGGGGATGTCGCCGTACGAGCGGCCCATCCGGCCGCCGATCCCCTCCACGAGCACCTCGTCGTGCTCGTCGATGAAGCTGATCGCGCCGTCGCCGACCGCGAAGGCGGTCACCTGTCGGCCGTTCTTGATGAGCTGGACCTTGACGCACTTGCGGATCGCCGAGTTCGGCTGCTTCGCCTCGATGCCGACCTTCTCGATCACGATCCCCCGGCCCTGCGGGGCCCCCTCGAGCGGGTCCGACTTCTCCTTGAGGTGGAGGGTGCGACGTTTGTAGTACCGGTCCGACCAGCGGCGTCGCTTCCGGAGCGACACGAGCCGCTTCGCGGTGTACAGTCCGGACGGGGGAGACATCGATTTTTCTCTCGAAGGGGGCGGTTCATCGGGGCTCCCTATTTAACGGTCTCTCCGTGTTTCTGCGGAGCACGCCGGTCGCCGGCCCGCTCGGCCGCTTCCGGCCGCCCGGGGCGAGCCGCTTACGTGCCGGGGCCCCTGCCGGGCCGATGGCCCGGACCGGCCGCACGGTCGACGACTGCTGGCCCCCGCCCGAGGGCCGACGGCGGTCCGACTGGGAGGCGCTCTCGGCGGAGATCGCGGCCTGCCACCGATGCCCCCTCGCCCGGACCCGCACGCACGTGGTCGTGCACCGGGGGAGCCTCCGCCCGACGGTGCTGTTCGTCGGCGAGGCCCCCGGCGCCGAGGAGGACCGGACCGGCGTGCCGTTCGTCGGCCGGGCCGGGCGCCGGCTGGACGAGGCGATCGCTCGGCTGGGGCTGGGCGCGGGGGAGTACGCGGTCGTGAACACCGTGAAGTGCCGCCCCCCCTCCAACCGGTTCGACCGGCGGGCGGCCGACGCCTGCCGCCCGTTCCTCGCGCGGCAGGTGGCCTTCCTCGACCCCCGGGTCATCGTCCCGCTCGGCGCCCCGGCGCTCGCGGCGTTCCGCCCGGACCTCCTGCCGGTGACGCGCGCCGCGGGCCGCCCGAGCCGGTGGCGGGACCGGTCGCTGTTCCCGCTCCTCCACCCGGCCGCGGGGCTCCACTCCGGCCGGTTCCGGGAACGGTGGACCCGGGACGTGGGGTCGCTCGGCCGCTGGCTCGCGAGCGGTCGGCGGCCAACCGTATATGGGTAAGGCCGGTCCGACGGCCGTGGAGTCGGTCGAGCTGTTCCTCGTTGGCGGCGCGTACCGCCAGCTCGGCGACGGGGTCGTCGTCGAGCTGTTCGGCCGGACCCGCGCGGGCGAGTCGGTGGTCGCCCGGTACTACGGCTTCGCGCCGTACTTCATGATCGCCGAGATCCCCCCGGCGGACCGCGAGCGGCTCCAGAAGGAGCCGCAGGTCACGCGGACCGACGAGACGACCCTGTGGGTCGAGGGGAAGGACCGGCCGGTCACCCGGGTCACGGTCCGGTATCCATGGACGGTGCCGGAGTTCCGCGACCGGTACCGCCGGCACGGCGAGTCGTGGAGCGTCCTCGCCTGCGACATCCCGTTCGTGCACCGGTTCCTGTACGACAAGGGGGTCGGCCTCACGCTCCAGTTCTCGGCCGAGCCGGAGCCCGCCGAGGTCCAGGCGCTGTACCGGGGCTGCCGCGCGCTGCGCGTCGTCTCCGACGGCTCGGACCTCGCGCCCGCGGAGTCGTTCCGGCCGCCGCTCACGCTGTTCTCCTTCGACATCGAGAACGCCATCCGCGCGCGGACGATCTTCACGATCTGCGGGGTCGTCTACCGCGGCGACCGGGAGGTCGCCCGGTTCCGGCTCGGTCAGAAGCCCGAGGCGGAGATCCTCACGGAGTTCGTCGCGAAGGTGCGCGAGTTCGACCCGGACGTGATCACCGGCTACAACATCGGCGGCTACGACCTGCCGCTCCTGGTCGAGCGCGCGCAGGCGCTCGGCCTGCCGCCGCTCGCGCTCGGGCGGGACGGGAGCCCGCCCTCCGACGCCGGCGAGCGGCTGTGGCGGGTGCACGGCCGCGCGGTCGCCGACGCCTGGTGGTCCGCGCGGACCGAGCTCCGCCCGAAGCAGGAGTCGCTCCAGTTCGTCTCCCGGCTCCTGCTCGGCGAGGGGAAGCTGGACGTCGACCGCCGGAACATCGAGGCCGAGTGGGCGAAGGACCCGCAGCGCGTGATGGAGTACTGCGAGCAGGACGCGGCGCTCGCCGCCCGGATCCTGCTCAAGCTACGGTCCGTCGACCGGGCCGCCGACCTGGCGACGGTGGCGCAGCTCCCGCTCGAGGAGGGGTTCAACGGCCGGACCTCGATGTTCGTCGACTCGCTCCTCATCCCGCGCGCCGACCGGCGGAAGATCGGCGTCCCGCCGAACCGGTTCGGGCGGCGGGAGACGCCGATCGAGGGCGGCTACGTGCACACGATCCGCCCCGGGATCTACCGGTGGGTCGTCGTCCTCGACTTCAAGTCGATGTACCCGACGATCATCATCTCGAAGAACATCTGCTTCACGACCCGGTCGCCCGACGGCGCGACGCGGAGCCCGACCGGCGCGCGGTTCGTGACCGCGGACGTGCGGAAGGGGCTCATCCCGGAGCTCCTCGAGCGGCTGCTCCAAGAGCGGGACGCGCTGCGGCGCCAGGCGCGCGAGGCGACGGACCCCGAGACGGCCCGCTACTACGACGGCCTCCAGCTCGCGGTGAAGGTGCTGATGAACTCGTTCTACGGCGTCCTCGCGTCGAGCTTCTACCGGTTCACCGACAAGGAGATCGGCGCGGCGATCACCGCCTTCGGGCGCGCCGCGATCACCGACATCATCGGGGCGCTCGAGCGCGAGCGGATCGAGGTCGTCTACTCCGACACCGACTCGGTGTTCGTCCGCTCCCCCGTGGAGGACCTCGAGGGGGCGCGCAAGTTCGGCCAGGAGCTCGCCGCCCGGTTCACGAGCGCCGGGGTCACCTTCGAGTTCCAGTCGGTCTACGCGTCGCTCTTCTCGCACGGTGCGAAGAAGCGGTACGTCGGCCGGACCGCCTGGCCGAAGGACGAGCTCGTGATCCGCGGCTACGAGACGCAGCGGACCGACACCTTCGACTACCAGTCGGAGGCGCTCCGCGAGATCTTCGAGCGCGTGCTGTCCGGCGACACGACGGCGGCGCTCACGCGGGCCCGCGAGCTCGTGACCGCGGTGCAGGACGGCGCGGTGCCCACCGAGCGGCTCGTGATCGCCCGCACGGTGCGGCCGGAGGAGCAGTACAACGCCGCCACGCGCGACGCGCTGCCGTTCCTGCGCGTCTTCCGCCAGCTCCAGGCCGAGGGGTACGACGTGATCCCCGGGATGAAGGTGGCGTGGGTCGTCACCGACGCCCGGAAGAGCCCGCAGGAG
Source organism: Thermoplasmata archaeon (assembly GCA_030037265.1). Classification (GTDB taxonomy): domain Archaea; phylum Thermoplasmatota; class Thermoplasmata; order Lutacidiplasmatales; family UBA184; genus JAKIWV01. Next base: position 3,487 of record JASHRQ010000033.1, read on the forward strand.
GTGACGCCGTGGGTCGAGGGGCGCGAGTTCCCGAAGGAGAAGCGCCCCGACTACGGCTACTACGCCGAGCGGGTCGCCCAGACGCTCGCCCGCGTGACGGAGGTGTTCGGCTGGGACGCATCCCAGCTGCTCAAGGGGAGCCGCCAGCGCACGCTGCTCGAGAGCGAGCCCGGGGAGGCGCCCCCGGCGGCCGGGGCCGCGGCCCCGCCCCCGGCCTCGCTCGACTCCCCGGTGGCCGACGTCGCCCGCGGCGGGAAGCGGCCCCGCCGCACGCGGCCGCTCACGGAGTTCTGAGGTCCGGCGGCCCGGCGGCCTCCGGGGCGCGCCCCGGCGAGGCGGCGAGCGGCTCGCCGGGAGGCGGGGGACGGGGTTTCTCGGGCGTCACGGCCCCGCGGTACGCGAGGCCGCCGCCGAGCATCGCGATCGGGATCCCCGCGAGCCCGAGCGGCGCCGGGACCCGGTCGAACAGCACCGCCGAGAGGAGGAGGGTGAAGATCGGGATCAGCGTCTGGAACAGCGCCGGGAGGACGATCCCGGCCCGCTCCATCGCGCCGAAGTAGACCACCGGCGCGACGAAGAACGACGTGAGCGCCACGCCGACCAGGAGGAGGAGCGCGACGGGCGTCGCGACGGCGAGCCCCGTCCACCCTCCGGGGATCGCGCCCGCGAGCGGGAGGGAGAGGAGCCCCCCGAGCAACGTCGAGTGGGCGACGAGGGCGACGATCGACCGCCGCCGGCCCGCCTGGGCCGAGAGCACGTAGAAGAACCCCACGGCGATCGGCACGACCGGAGCGACGGCGAGCGCCCAGCCCCGGAACGGCGCGGCGGACCCGCTGGCGAGGATCGTCAGCGCCGCGCCGCCCCCCGCCAAGGCAAGGCCGCCGACGAACAGCGGCGACCGGGCGCGGTGCCGCCCCTCGCGCAGCAGCGCCATCGCGAGCAGCGGCGTCATCGCCGCGTCCCCGAGGAGCGCGAGCAGCGAGGTGTCGACGGCCCCCGCCGCGTACGTCGACGCGAGGACGGACAGCTGCATCGCGAGGATGAGGAAGGCGCGGAACCACGCGGACGGTTCCGCGAACAGCTCGAGGACCGTGCGCCCCTCCCCCGTCCGCCAGGCGTAGGCCGTGTACGCGACGCCGCCGATGAGGAACGGGTAGGCGGTCAGCCCCGGCGGCCCGACGGCCGGCGCGAGGGCGAGGATGAAGAAGTAGTAGGTCGCCCAGAGGAACGCGCTGCTGAGCGAAAGTGCGGCGGCGATCGTGAGGGCGCGCGGGGAGGCCATCCGTGCGGACAGCCCCACCCTCCCTAAGAGGCCGAAGGCGCCCGACGGTTACGCGTACCCGGAGTACGAGACCCCGGCGCCCGGGACGGAGACCCCCCGGCCGGACTCCACGTGCCCCACGCGACGCGCGTCCGGATAGCCCGCCGCGGCGAGGCGTCGGAGGACCGCAGCCTCGGCGGCCGGACGAGCTACCACGACGAACCCGATCCCCATGTTGAACGTCTGGTACAGCTCGGAGGGCGAGAACCCGCCGCGCTCGGCGACCCAGCCGAACAGTCCCGCCGGGGCCGGCCAGCCGTCCAGGACGTACGCGACGGACCGGCGCAGCCGGACGAGGTTCCGGACCCCGCCGCCGGAGATGTGCGCGAGCCCGACCACTCCGGGGAGTCCGGCGACCGCCTCCGACGCCGCGACGTAGATGCGGCTCGGCTCGAGCAGCTCCTCGCCGAGCGTCCGGGAGCTGCCGGGCCGGTGGCCGGCGAGGTCGGTCCCCGTGGCCGAGAGCATCGAGCGCACGAGCGTGTAGCCGTTCAGCTGGAACCCGGTCGACGGGAGCCCGACCAGCGCGTCCCCCGGCCGGATGCGCTCCCCGGTGACCGGACGCCGGCCCCGGGGAAAGCACCCGAGCGCGGTCCCGCCGACGTCGATCGACTGCACGAGCTCCGGCACGACCGCGGTCTCGCCGCCCAGGAGCACGCAGCGCGCGGCCCGGAGCCCGCGGTCGAGTCCTCGCCCGATCGCCTCGAACACGGCCGGGTCGGGCGACCGGCAGCTGATCACGTCCACGAGGCCCACCGGCTGGGCCCCCACGGCGGCCAGGTCGTTCACGTTCACCGCCACGGCGTCCTCGCCGATCGGCTCCCAGCGGCCCAGCGCCTCCGCCAGCAGCACCTTCGTCCCGACGGTGTCCGTCGTGAGCGCCACGGTCTCGCGACCCACGCGGGCGAGCCCGGCGTAATGGCCCGAGAGCGCGGGCGCTCGCGCCCGGCCGGGCGGCCCACGGTACCGGACCGTGGTGAGGAGCCGCGCCAGCGCGGCCGCCCGGAGGTCCACGTCGACGCCGGCCTCGGCGTAGGTCCGGGGTCCGGGGTTCCGGGGGACCGGCGGCACGGCCGGGCGCAGGGAACCCGGGGGAAAAGAATGGTGCTCCCCGCGCGGCCCGGCGCGACGTGTCGTCAACCCTTTAGGCCCGTGCGCGGGCACCCGCCTCGTGGTCCCCCGTCCTCGCCGGCGCGGCGGAGCCGCGCCCGGGCGCCCGGCGTCGCGCCCGCCCACGCGTCCGTCGTTCGTGCTGGCGGGCCGGGCCTGGGTCGGCGGCCGGCTCCAGACGGTCGAGGTCGGGGTCGGCGAGGACGGCACGATCACGGCTCTCGGGAAGGACCTGACCGGCGACCGTCGGCACGACGTGGGTCAGTCGGTGATCCTCCCGTCCGGCCTCGACGTGCACGCCCACTTCCGGGAGCCGACGGCCGGGGAGCGCGTCGAGTCCGTGGACACCGGGACGCTCCAGGCGGCGTACGGCGGCATCGGCGCCGTCGTCGACATGCCGAACACCGACCCGCCGATCACGACCGTGGAGCGGCTCGAGGAGAAGCGCCGGCGCGCGCAGGGCCGGCTCGCCGTCGACCTCCTCCTGTACGCGGCGCTCACCGTGCCCGAGAGGGTCCCCGCGCTCGCGCGCGTCGCCGCCGGGTTCAAGCTGTACCTGAGCCCGACGACCGGCATCGACCCGCCGCCCCGGCCGGAGCGGATCCGGCCGCTCCTGAGCGCCGCCTCCGTGACGCAGCTGCCGGTGGCGGTCCACGCCGAGGACCCGCGCCGGTTCCGCCCGACGGCCGGCGGGGGCGACGACGGGACGGTGGCCTGGAACGCCGCCCGCCCGCCGGAGGCGGAGGAGGCCGCGGTCGATGGGCTCCTCATGGACGCGCCCCCGGGGCTGCGCCTCCACGTCGCCCACGTGACGCTGCCCGCCGTCGCCGACCGGCTGCGACGGGCCGGCCAGTCGTTCGAGGCGTCCCCCCAGCACCTGCTCCTGTCGGCCGGGCCGGGCGCGGATGCGCGATGGAAGGTGAACCCCCCGCTCCGGCCGCCGCCCGCGGCGTCGGAGCTCTGGCAGCGGTTCCGCTCGGGGCGCGTGCCGATCGTCGCGAGCGACCACGCCCCGCACTCCGCCGAGGAGAAGGCCCGGCCGTTCGCGGCGGCCCCCAGCGGGATGCCGGGCGTCGAGACGATGCTGCCGCTCCTGCTCGCCCGGGTGCGCGAATCCTCGCTCGACCTGCCGGTGCTGGTCGCGGCGGCCGCGGACCGCCCGGCGCGACTCCTCGGGCTCCCGCAGGGCCGGCTCGTCCCGGGCCACCGGGCCAACCTCCTCGTCGTCGACTTCCGCGCGGTGACGCAGCTCCGGGCCGCCCGGCTGCACGCGCCGTGCGGCTGGACCGCCTTCGACCGGTGGCCGGCGATCTTCCCCGCCGAGCACTACCTCGACGGGCGCGCGATCGTCTCCGGCGGCGAGTACGTGGGCGCGCACGACGGCCGCGTGGTCCGCCCGGCGTTCGCGCCGGGCGCGGCCCGTCCGGCTACGGTGGAGGGGTCGGAGGCGTCGCGGGCCGGGCCCGGCGACGACGCCCCTCCCGGTGCCAGTGCACGACGATGAGCGCGACGGTCAGCGCGATCCCGGCGACGGCGACCAGGTCGAGGATGTTGAAGTACGGCACGAGCGCGTTCCAGTGGGAACGCAGGACGAGCCCGGCGTAGAGCAGCCCCGCGCTGTACGGCAGCCCGCCCACGAGCGTGTACACCCCGAACCGGACGGGGTCCATCCGGGCGGTCCCGGCGGGGTAGCTGATGTACGCGCGGACGATCGGCGCGAGCCGGGCGGCGGCGACGGTCCCCTCGCCCCAGTGCGCGAACCAGGCGTCCATCCGCGCGAGGTGGCGCGGCTCGATGCGGAGCCACCGAGGGGCTCGCTCGACGAGCCAGTCCCGGCCCCACCGCCCGACGGCGTACGCCGAGAAGGCGCCGAGGAGGCAGCCGATCGTCGCCGCGGTGAGCGCCCCGGCGTAGGTGAACACCCCGAGGACGACCAGGAACCCCGCGAACGGCAGGATCACCTCGCTCGGGATCGGCGGGATCCCGAAGCTCTCGACCGTCATCAGGCCCACGAGCCCGGGGTAGCCGCCCACGCGGAGGATGCGCGTGACCACCGCGACGACCGTCTGGATGATCGGGATCGACGCCACGGCCGGTCGGTCCCCGCTCCCCCGCGTCGCCCGGTCAGCTCGGCCCTCGCGGCTCGAGGATCAACCGGAACGGCTCGCGGAGGCCCAGGTTCGTCCGCGCCGGGATGCCCGAGAAGGCGAGCGGCTCCTGGCAGCCGCCGCAGGAGACCTCGGGCCGGAGCCGGCCCAGGGCGATCGAGAGCGGGATCCCGACCTCGATCTCGCGGACCGGGGCCGGGGCCGCCGCGACGGCCACCCGGAGCGCCTCCAGGAGGCGGTCCTCCTC
>JASHRQ010000034.1 GCA_030037265.1 Thermoplasmata archaeon
GGGACTGCTCCCGGGCCTTCGAAGGTCGTCGGCCGCCGACGTCGTGACGATCGTGTCGACCTCGGGACTACCGGGCGCTCCGTTCGACTCTACGGCCGTCGCCTTCACGGCGGCCAAGTACGCGCAGTCCGGACTGAGCGCGCATCTGCGCGCGGAACTCAAACCGCTCGGGATCCGGGTGACGGCCATCTATCCGCCCGATTTCGACGACACCGACCCGCTCTCGCCCGGGTGGACCCGGGTCCGGGGTCCGTCGTCGCGGAAGGCGCTCACGAACCGCGAGGTGGTCGCCGCCGTGCTGTTCGCGGTGACCGCCCCGCGGGTGGTGGCCTACTCGGAGATCGTTCTCGGGAACATGTGGCGCGACTGAGTCGGGAGCGGGCGACCCCTGGAGTTCGGGGGTCCAGGGTGCCTCGGCGCGATGTGCGTATCGGCCTGGGATAGGACCCTGGGCGTTCTCCGATGCGCTTATGGCATGCCGGGTAGTACGCGTAATAGATGACCTATCAGGTCGTCTACAGCCGTCATGCACGCCAACGGATGGTCCTCCGGGGCATCTCTCGGGTCGAGGTCGAGCAGGGGATCCTCCGTGGTTCCAAGGGTCGGCAGGACGGCAAAATCCTCGCGTCGTATCGCTATTACTCCGTGGTCTACTTCCTACGGGGGAAGAGGTGTTACGTGATCACGGTCGAACTACGGTGGTAACCATGGGGGAGAAATGCCCGGTCTGTGGAAAGGGCGTACTGAATCCGACGCGGGTACGGGAGGAGATGTTCGGCGTGGACCTGGGAACGTACGACGCCGAGGCCTGTGATCGGTGCGGGGAGTCGTTCCTGACCGGCGAGAGCATGGATCGAGTGGAGGCCCGTGCCAAGGCACTCGGGCTCTGGGGCCTTGCCGCTAAGGTCAAGGTCGGTCGGTCCGGAAACTCGCTCGTGGTCCGGATTCCGTCCCCCCTCGCGCGGTACTTGAAGATCAAGAATGGCCAGGAAGTCCTGGTCGCTCCGGACAAGGAGAAGCGACTCGTCCTCGAGCTCGCGTGACACTTCCCCCCACCCCGCGGCGGAGCCCGGGGGTGGGCGGCCCCGGGGGTCCCACACTCCGGCCGAGTCGTCCGACCAACGGCCGGAGGGACGCGCCATCGGAGCACGCTCGGGGTCCCCGCTCCGTAGTGGGCCGGCGGACCTGTGCGCGGAGGGGCCCGGCCCCCCGTACGTCTACTTCCACTGGGTCAGGATCTCTTCCCGACGGAACAGCCGCAGGCTGACGTAGAACAGCGCGAGGACCAGCGCCGCGAGGGCGCCGGAGAAGTAGAGCAGGTTGACCGTGTCGAGCGGTATCGTGCCGATCTCGCCGGCGATGTAGATGAAGATCAGCGGGAGGAAGATGATGCCCGCATACTGCTGGGCGCTCCGGGCGTCCGTGACCCGGGACGAGACGAGGACCGAGAACTCGACCGCGTAGAGGCAAGCGAGCGGGGCCAGCACGAACAGGATGACCGCCATCCCCCAGCTGGGGTACAGCAGGTAGCCGAGCGCCCCGCGGGTCTCGAGGTCCACGAGCACCTGGTAGAGCACCGAGCCGGCCCACACCGCCGCCATCGTGGGAAGGAACGCCGCGAGCGTCTTCCCCAGCAGGATCTCCCCGTCGGTCGTGGGGGTAGAGAGGAGCGGTTCGAGGCTCTTCTCGACCTTCTCCCCGACGATGCCGTACGCGGCGATGGTGGTGGGCAGGATCCCCGCCCCGATGACCCACCAGAAGCTGAAGGCGTTCACGAGATCCGGAAGGTAGGACTCGAGGCCGCCCGTGCCCCGATGGACGATGACCCCGACCAGGGCGGGGAAGCCGATGCCCACCGCGAACGGCAGTGCGATCAACCCGTACAGGACGCCCCGCCTCCGTCGGAAGATGCTCATGTCGTGGCGGGCGACGATCCAGGCCTGGGAGAGCCTCATGCGGGCGCCCCGCCCTCGTGGACGAGTTTCAGATAGATGTCCTCGAGCGACTGCGAGAGCTGCGAGACCTCGAGGATCCGCCCACCGGCCGCCATCACCGCCGCCGCGATCTCGGGATTCTCCTGCTCCGGGTCGGTGACGCCGACGACGAGGCGGTCCCCGGACAGCTCGACCGTTCGAGGGGCCAACCTCGCCCTCACCGTCGCCGCGAGCTGCTCCGAGGGCCGGTCCACCCGAACCGCCGTGTGCTTTCCGGAGGCCCCCGTCCGGAGCGACTCCACGGACCCGACGGTCAGCAGCTTCGTGCGCAGAATCCCGACCCGGTCGCAGATGCGTTGGGCCTCCTCGAGGTGGTGGGTATTGAGGAAGACCGTGCGGCCCTGTCGCTTGAGGTCCAGCACGACGTCCCGGACCGTCTTGGCGGCCTCCGGGTCGAGATTCGCGGTCGGCTCATCGAGAAAGAGCAGTATGGGGTCGTGGACGAGCGTACGGGCGAGCGCGACCTTCTGTTTCATCCCCTTCGAGAACGTCGCCGTCGGCAGGTCCTTCTTCTCCCACAGGTCCATCATGCGGAGCAGTCGCTCGATGTTCTGCCGCAGGGTGGGCTCGTCCATCCGGTGGAGCCGGCCGAAGTACGCCACATTCTCGTAGGCGCTGAGGCTCTCGTAGAGGCCCACGTTCTCCGGCAGGACCCCGATCCGTTGGCGCAGTTTCAGTTCGTCCGCCGGCTTGCCGAGCTCGCATCCCGCGACCTCGCCCGTTCCGCTGGTCATCGAGACGAGGCTCGCCAGCATCCGCATCGTCGTCGTCTTGCCCGCCCCGTTGGGACCGAGGAAGCCGAAGACCTCGCCTTCCGGAATGTCCAGGGACACCCCGTCGACGGCGGTGACGGTCCCGAACCGCTTGGTGAGTCGATCGGTGTGGATCATGAGGGGCCGCTCGCGGCGACCGTCCGGTTGCTCTTTACTCCGCCCAACGAGCTGGACGGTTCCATGCGATGCTTGTAAGCCAGAGATCCGGCCCCACTCCGAGCGCAACTAGTGAACGATGGGAATGCTGTAGGTTCCGGAAACGTTCGCGCCGACCAGGTTCGCTAGGGTCTGGTTGACGGCAGGGCCGCTGGGGATGGCGCTGGCAAACGTGATCAGACCACCCTGGGAGGTGAAGCTTCCAGAACCGCCCTGCCCCGTGCTGACGTAGTACACCATAGTCGACCCTAGGCAGCGATCGACCGCGCCAAAGGTCTGATTGATCGGATGCACGGCCCTCCAGGTGAACGTCACGTGCGCCCCCGCTGGGATCGAGACCGCACCGAGGGAGCAGGGGGTCACACCGGGGGCGTAGTCCTCCTTTACGTCGGTGAAGGAGAACGAGCGAGTTACGGGAATTGACGCGAGACAGAGCCAGACTCCCAATGCCACCGCGATCCCAACGGACAGGGAGACCGCCAGAGCTCGGTCCGCCATCCAGTTCGACCTCCGTACAGCAGCCCTTCAGGCCCACTCTCTCGTCAACGAGCCAACTCCAAGGCCGCTGACTCCCTAGAGCATGGGGTCCCCCTATATCTCCAAGGGCCGGGCGTACCGCGCGGCGACCGGGAGCGCAACGATGGGAGCTGGCCCGGTCCGGGGTCCCGCGCTCGGGCCGGTGGTTCGCCAGGCTTCGACCCAGACGCAGGACATCTGTCGCGACTGCCCCCGCATCCCGGCATGACGTCGTCGGGTTGGACCGTCGTCGGCAATCAGCCCGGTGTACACTTCCAAGGCCCCGGGCTGGGGGGTTTCTGGTGGTCGTCGCCTCGGTTCGGGAGGTTGTCTCGGTGACTGAGGTCGCGGCAGGTTCCACCCGCTCCCACGGAGGTTCGACGGCGAGCGCGTGGAACAATTCCGGAATCGCGCGGGCCGGAGTCTCCTCACGCCGTGCCGGCGGTCCCGCCCGGGATCGTCAGCCACCGGAGGGACTTGAACCCCCGACCTGCTGATTACGAATCAGCCGCTCTGCCGACTGAGCTACGGTGGCGTGCCGAGGGATGTCGAGGGAGGACCCACTATAACTCTGTGGCTCGGGGCCGCCGTCACGCGGCGTCGAGCGCCTCGGAAATGTCCCGGACGAGGTCCGCGGGGTCTTCGAGCCCCAGCGAGAGCCGCACGAGCCCCTCGGGAATGCCCCGAGCGGCCCGCTCGGCGGGAGAGAGGTGCCGGTGCGAGGTCTCTCCGGGAATGGAGGCGAGGCTCTCCACGCCGCCCAGGCTCGCGGCGATGTGCACGAGGCGCAGCCGGTGGAGGAACCGACGCGCCGCGTCGAGGCCGCCCGCGACGGAGATCGACACCATGCCCCCCCGTCCGCACATCTGACGGTCGGCGATCGCCTCCTGCTCCGCGTCGCCCCGTCCCGGATAGTAGACCCGTTCGACCTTCGGGTGGCCGGCGAGCGCTTCGGCGACTTCCCGGCCGGTCCGGTTCTGGCGCTCGACGCGCAGCGCGAGGGTCCGGAGCCCCCGGTTCAGTAGGAATCCGGCGAACGGGTCCATCACCGCGCCGAGCGTGTCCTGAGGGTCGATCCGCTCGAGGAGGCGCTCCGACCCGACGACCGCGCCGCCGAGCAGGTCCGCGTGCCCTCCCAGATACTTCGTCGCGCTGTGGACCACGAGGTCCGCGCCGAGCCCGAGCGGGCTCTGGTTCACCGGGCTCGCGAACGTGTTGTCGACGACCGTGACGGCGCCGAATTCCCGGGCGCGCTGGGCCCAGCGCGCGAGGTCGTGCACGCGGAGCAGCGGGTTCGTCGGGCTCTCGAGGAATACGAGCCGGGTCGCGGGTCCGATGGCACGCTCCGGCGTCCGGGCCTCGGAGTCGGAGACCCACCGCACCGGGATGCCGAACTGGGGCCCGGCCCACCGGAGGAGGTCCTGCGTTCCCCCGTACAGATTGTCGAGCGCGACCACCTCCTCGCCGGGCCGGGCGAGCGAGAAGAAGACCGCGGAGATGGCCCCCATCCCGGAGGCGAACAGCCGCGCGTCCTCGCCGCCCTCCAGCTGCCGGACGAGCTCCGCGGCGGCCTCGACCGTCGGGTTCTTGAGGCGAGTGTAGAAGTAGACCCCCCCGTGCTCGGCCGACTCGGAGTAGGCGGCCGGGTAGTGGAACGTCGAGGTCTGGTAGATCGGCAGGACGACGGAGCCCGCGAGCGGGTCCGGTCGCCGGTTGCCGTGGACGAGCCGCGTGGCCGGCGCGACCCACTCCGGCAGGCCGTCGAACGGGGGCCGTCGCGTCCGGCGATTCCGGCCCACCCGGGCCTTCGGGTCCTCCTCCGCCGGCGGAGAGGGGTCCGTCACGCGCGGCCCTCGATGCGTTGCATCCGGTCGGCCGCGCCGATCGACTCGAGGTACCGGGCGACCGCCGGAGGGACGAGCTCCTGCCACGGTTCGCCGGCGACGAGCCTCCGTCGGATGACGGCCCCCTGGTACCGCTCGCGGTCGACGAGCGGCGGGGCGTCGACCCGGAACCCGTCGCGCTCGAACAGCAGCCGCGTGAGCGGGTTGTTCGTGTAGACGCGCTCGAACGGCGGCAGGAGGCCCTGGAGGTAGGCGACCCACTGGCTGTGCTGGTGGATGTCCGGGACCGGGAGGGCGGTCGTCCCGTCGACGCGCGCCTCGGTAAGGGCCCGCTCGATCATCTCCGCGCGCTCGCCGGCGGTGAACGGGTTCTCCGCCGTGAACGACGCCTGGGCGCTCCCGATGCCGAGCAGGAGGGGCTCGTCGGGGTGGCTCTGCCGCACCGCGACCACCGTCGCGAGGTGGCCCCGGTGGAACGGCTGGAATCGTCCGACGAGGAGGCCCCGCACGTCGCTCCCTCCGGGGGGCTCACTCGGGCTCGAGGTCCTCGACGTCGTCCAGGAACTCTTCGATGTGCGGGCACCGCGCGGTGAGGTAGTGCCGGCAGTGGCGGCAGTGCGCGTCGTCGAGCGTCGAGTGCAGCGCGACGTTGAACTCGTAGCACGGGCGGTTGACGAACGCCCCCTCGCCGCGCGGCTCCTCCCGCTCGGCCAGGCTCCCGGCGAGCGCCGGGCCGTGCAGGCTCCGGGTGGTCCACTCCCGTCGCGACGGAGGATGCTCGACGCCCTTCACGATCCCGCCGCGGGTCGGCCCGGCGGCACCGCGGCGGGCGCCGGAGGAACGTCCGTCTTCGTGGTCGCGTGCACCATCGCGGCGAGCCGCTCGAGCAGCGAGTCCTTCTTCGACCCCTGGCCCACGAGGGCGTACCGGAGCACGTCCCGCAGCGTCCGCACCGGGATCACCTCGATCTGGTTCAGGTACCGGTTCTCGAGCACCAGGTCGGCCCGGTTGTCCTCGGGGATCAGCACGCGCTTCAACCCCGCGTCCGCCGCCGCCTCGACCTTGGCCGTCACGCCGCCCACCGGCAGCACCTGGCCGCGCACGGAGAGCGAGCCGGTCATCGCGAGCGACTGGTCGACCGGCACGCCCTCGAGCGCGCTGATGACGGCCGTCGCGATCGACACCGACGCCGAGTCGCCCTCGACCCCCTCGGGGGTGCCGACGAACTGGATGTGCATGTCGTAGCGCGAGATGTCCTCGCCGGTGTACTTCTTGATGAGGGCGCTCACGTTCTGGACGGCCTCCTTCGCGATGTCGCCCAGCTTCCCCGTCGCGACGACGGCGCCGCCGTCCTTCGTCTGGGCCGGCGTCACCTCGGCGACGATCGGGAGGACGATCCCGGAGAACTCGGACATCCCGGTCTGCGCGTTGATCGCCGCGAGCCCGTTCACCATCCCGACGGCCGCGCCCTCGGTGTTGAACATCCGGTACTCGCGCCGCCGCTCGATGTACCGGTCCGCGATCTGCTGCTCCAGCGACCGGCTGGCGCGCTTCGCGCGGACGACGTGGTCCGGCAGCACGACCGTCGCGGCCTCGGAGTTCGCGATGTCCCCGGCGACGCGCACGAGCCCGCCCAGCTCCCGGAGCCGGAGGGTCAGCTGGCCGCTCCGCCCCGCGCGGCGCTGGGCCTCGCGGATGACCTCCATGACCGCGGTGGGGGAGAAGTGGGGGATCTTCTTGTCCTTCGAGACCTCCTGCGCCACGAACCGGACGAGCTTCATCCGGTTCTCCGGCGTGTCGGCCATCGTCGTGTGGACGTACAGCTCGTAGCCGTAGCCGCGGATCCGGGAGCGGAGCGCCGGGTGCATCGACTGCACGCTGTCGACGTTCCCGGCCGCCACGAGCACGAAGTCGCACGGCACCGGCTCGGTCTTCACCATCGCCCCGGCGGAGCGCTCCGACTGGCCGACGATCGGGAACTTCTTCTCCTGGAGCGCGGTGAGCAGCGCGTGCTGGCTCTCGATCTTGAGCAGGTTGATCTCGTCGAGGAACAGCACCCCGCCGTGCGCCTTGTGGATCGCGCCGATCTCGACGCGCTCGTGGGGCGGCGTCTCGAGCCCGCCGGACTGGAACGGGTCGTGCTTCACGTCCCCGAGGAGCGCCCCCGCGTGGGCGCCGGTGGCGTCCACGAACGGCGGCCGCTCATCCGGCGAGTGCGTGACGAGTAACTTCGCGACGCCCTGGCCCGAGGTGTCGCGGCCGGCGCCGAACCGGACGATCGCCCAGAGGATCACGATGATGAACAGGCCGATCAGGATGAACGAGTAGTCCGGCGGCTTCGAGCTCAGCACGATCCAGGCGGTGAGCACCACGACCAGCAGCGCGGCGACGATCAGGAAGATCGTCCGCTGCTCCTTCTTCTGGGCGGCCTCGAGCTTCTGCGCCGCGACGATCTCCTTGCCCTTGCCCGCGGGCACGACCCGGATCTTCGGCTCGTTCGGGTCGTCGCTGTTCGGGTAGGCGAGGATGTCCTGGAGCTGCTCCTTCGGCAGGAAGTCGGTCATCGCCCGGGCGAGCATGCTCTTCCCGGTGCCGGGCTCCCCGATCAGGATCATGTGGCGCTTCTGCGTCGCCGCCTTCTTCGCGACCTCGACGGCCTCGTCCTGGCCGATCACCTGGTCGATGAGCTTCGGAGGGACCTCGAGCTGCGCCGTCGTCTGGAAGGTGAGGGTCTTCGACCATTGCTGGAGCTCCTCCGCGCCCGTCGTGGTCGCGGCGTCCTCTTCTGCGGACGGCGGCCCTGGCTCGCTCGGCGTGGACGGCCCGGATTCGTCCGACGTACCCGACCCCGAAACTGACCCCTCGGTTCCTCGGGAGACCACTTCAGCCAAAACGAGGGGTCCGCTCTATAAATCATTTCGGTGGTGCACGTCGAACTACGCTCGTACGCCGGGGCGCCGGGCGGCGGGAGTCCCCGCGCGTCCGACGGCCCGCGCTCCCGGCGCCAGCACGGCCTAAAGTACCCCGTTCCGCTCGGCCCGGCCGGCCCGCGGAGGGAGCCCGACGACGCGACGTCTCGAAGGGAAGCCGGTCGCGGAGGCGCTGCTCGCCGACGCCCGCGCCCGGGTCGAGTCCCGGCCCTCCGGCCGGGCCCCGCCGACGCTCGCGAGCGTCCACCTGGACGACGGCGGCCCGTTCTCGTTCTACCTGCGCCAGCAGGAGCGCGTGGCGAGCTCCGTCGGCATCGGGTTCCGGAGCGTCGCGCTCGCCTCGGGCGTCTCCAACGCCGACCTGAGGTCGGCCGTCCGCGCCCTCGGTCAGGACCCGGCGGTCGACGCGGTCCTGCTCCAGCATCCGCTCCCCGCTCCGCTCGACTTCTACGGCGCCGTCGGCGCCCTCCCGATGGCGAAGGACGTCGACGGCGTCGGCCGGGCGAACTTGGGCGCGCTCGTCGCCCAGCACCCCGTCCAGGCCCCCGCCGTCGCCCGCGCGGTCCTCGCGATCCTCCGGCACTACGCCATCCCGGTCGCCGGCCACCGGGTGGCGGTCCTGGGGCGGTCGTCGACCGTCGGCCTCCCGCTGGCGCTCCTGCTCGCGAGCCGCGGCCGCCCGGGGGACGCCGCGGTCACGATCCTCCACTCCGCCGTCCCGGACCTCCCGCGGTCCCTCGGACCGCAGGAGGTCGTGGTGAGCTGCGCCGGGCGGCCGGGTCTCCTCACCCGTACCGTGGTGCCGCGCGGGGCGGCGGTCGTCGACGTGGGCCTCAGCAGCGTCCTGGACCCGTCGACGCCGAACGGACGCCGGGCCGTGGGAGACGCCGACGCGGCCTCGCTCGACGGCTGGGCGAGCGACCTCACGCCGACGCCGGGCGGCGTCGGCCCGGTCACGGTGGCGCAGCTGATGCAGAACGTCGTCTCGGGGTGGGAACACCCCTCGACGGGTGAGCCGTGACCGCCCGCGGCGCGCCGACCGGGCCCGGGGACGCCGGGCTGCACTGCCGGGACTGCCCGATGTGGTACGGGGGCGAGGACGAGGGATGGGGGCCGTGCTCGATCAAGCACCAGCGGGGGGACGTCCGGTACCTGACGTTCGGGGGCCACCGGTGCGACGAGGGGTATCAGCCGCCGCGGATGGTCGGGGCGGGGTACGCCGCGCGGTTGAGCGGCGCGCGCTCCACCTCGAGCGCGTCGGCCGTGGGGTACTCCTCGACGGCGAAGGCGGGCCAGACGAGGCGGCGGGCGAAGCGCCGGAGCCGTTCCGGGGACAGCTCGACCCGACGGCGGAGCTCGTCCACGCGGTAGTCCGGTCCGTCGAGCCGGCCGACGCGGCCGACGGCGGAGGCCACCTCCGCGAGGCCGGCCCCGTCCGGGACCTCGACGATCCCGAGCCGGACGGTCCCGTCGGGCGTCCGTTCCGCGAACGCGGGCGCGGTCCGCTCCGCCCGGCGCAGGAGGCGGCGGCGGAGCTGCACCCCGTCCTTGAACCGGGACGAGCAGTAGTGGAGGGGGGTCGAGAGACGGAGCTCGCGCACGACCCGTTCGGCGACGGCCCGGCTCCCCCGGACGCCCCAGCCGTTCCGCGGGTCGACCCGGTACCCGCGGCCGTGGAGGGCGACCTCGTTGGTCGGCGAGAACTCCATCTCGTTCAGGTTGATGAAGTCGAGCGACAGGCGGTCGAGCGCGCGCAGGAGCCGTCGGAGCTCCCGCTCCTTCTCCGGAAGCACCGGGATCTCGACCCCGCGGCGGATCCCCCACTCCGGGGCCGCCTCGAGCACGGCCCGGTACGCGGCGCCGTGGGCGTCCAGCGAGCCCCACAGGTAGTGCGGGATGTGGAGGCGGAACTCGTCGAGGCCCGCCTCGGCCAGCCGCCGCAGCTTCGCCGCGTTCGGCTCGTGGGTGTAGAGGTGGATGTGGTGCGAGGGGCCGAACGCCTCCTTGAGCAGCGACACGTAGTGGACGGTCCGGTCGATCACGCCGAGCGGGTCCCCGCCGGTGATCCCGGTCCCCGCGGCTCCGATCGCCCGGGCCTCGTCCAGCACGTCCCGGTCGGAGTAGACCCGACGCTCGTTGGCGTACGTCACGTCGAGCTGGTTCCGTCGCTCCGAGACGGGGCAGTAGAAGCAGCGGAACCGGCAGACTCCGGTCACGAACAGGACCATCTTCTGCCCCTCCTGACACTGTGCGCAGCCCGGCGACAGCGGCCCCCGATGGCTGGACGCCATCGGGAGCGCGCGCAGGATCTCGAACGCCATCGGCCGGGCGAGGAGGGGGTCGCGGTAAAGCGTTGCCGGTGCCCCGCTCGTTAAGTCCCTCGCCCGCGTGGGGCCGCGGGTCCCGGGCCCCGGGGGGAGCGCTTCGATGCCGGACAGCTTCGCCCGCCTCCGCGAGGAGATCGTCGCGTGCCGACGTTGCCCGCGGCTCGTCGAGTTCCGGGAGCGCGTCGCCCGGGAGAAGAAGAAGCAGTTCCGGTCCGACGCCTACTGGGGTCGGCCGGTCCCCGGTTTCGGCGACCCGAACGCCCGCCTCGTCGTCGTGGGGCTCGCCCCGGCCGCCCACGGCGGCAACCGGACCGGCCGCGTGTTCACCGGGGACAAGTCGGCGCAGTTCCTCGTGGAGGCGCTCCACGCCACCGGGTTCGCGAACCAGCCGCGGTCCACGCACCGGGGCGACGGGCTGCGGTACACGGACGCGTACGTGAACGCGGCGGTCCGCTGCGTTCCCCCGGACAACCGTCCGCTGCCCGCGGAGAAGACGCGCTGCCTCCCGTTCCTGGTCCGGGAGCTCCGGCTGCTCTCGCACGCGCGCAGCTACCTCGCGCTCGGGGGGTTCGCGTGGGACGCCCTCCGCGACGCCGTCCCGGAGCTGTACGGTCTCCCGAAGCCCCAAGCGCCGTTCGGCCACGGCGCCTGCCTGCCGCTCGGCCCGGGCCGTCCGATGCTCTGGGGGGCGTACCATCCGAGCCCCCAGAACACGAACACCGGTCGGCTGACTCCCCGGATGCTGGTCTCCGTCCTGGAGGGGATCCGGGCGTCCTGGGGCCCGACCGCGGGGGGCGAGCGGACGCCCGCGGAGCTCCGGGCGGCGGGCCGGTGATCGACTTCGAGGTCCGCAGCCGGGACGGGTTCGCCCGGGTCGGCCGGTTCTCGACACCGCACGGCACGGTCGACACCCCGGCGCTCCTGCCGGTCGTCCACCCGGACCGCGCCCAGCAGTCGGTGCCCCCGGAGGAGATGCGCGAGCGGTTCGGGCTCTCCGCCGTGATCTCCTCCGCGTACATCGCCTGGCGGTCGCCGGCCCTCCGGGCCGCGGCGGAGCGGGACGGCGTGCACGCGCTCCTGGGGACCCGCGGACCGGTCTTCACCGACTCGGGCGCCTTCCAGCAGCATGCCTACGGCCACGTCGAGGTCCGACCCGAGGAGATCCTCGACTTCCAGGGGCGGATCGGCAGCGACATCGCGACGGTCCTCGACATCTTCGTCGAGCCCGGCGTCGACGACGCCGCGGCCCGCGCCGGCGTCGAGACGACGCTCGAGCGCGCGCACGCCGCCCGGGCCGCCCGGAGCGGCCTGCTCGCG
>JASHRQ010000035.1 GCA_030037265.1 Thermoplasmata archaeon
CGCGGTCCCGTCGGACAGCGTGGCGAGATGGGAGAGACCGAGGTCGATGCCGACCGGGGATCGGGCCGGGACGGTGGGAGGTGCCGGGTCCGGTATCTCGTACTGGATGGTGGCATACCATCCATCCACCCGGGCGGATACCGTGACCGACTTGGGAGTGCCCGGTGTCGGGGGCGGACGGTGGAGACGCAGCGGCACCCGACCCAGCGTCGGGACCTTGAGCTGCGCTTGGACCCCGACGCCCGGTCCTCGGACGAGGGGATCTCGAATCGTCCCGAACGTGAAGGAGTCCGTGTGGCGATGGAATCGAGGAGAGCCGGAGCGTCGCCGCCCCCGCCGTCCCTCGGCACCCTGTCGGAAGAAGGCGCGGAAGGCGAGGTCGACCCGCTGGAGCTGGTCTCGGGCGACATCGTAGGGGAGGGAGCCCAGCCCGGCGCGGTCGTAGGCGCGCCACGCCTTGAGTCGGGCTTGCTGGTCGAGGTACGTCCGTCGCTCGTGACGGAGGCGCCACGAGTCAGTGCGCTCCTCCACGGAGTAGTTCCACAGGAAGGTGAGCTCGGAGAGCCACCGACGGAGCTCGGGCTCCTGGGCGGGGAAGGGGTAGAGACGATACTGGTACGAGAGGAACATCGGTCGGCGAGGGACCGGGGGACGGGCGGACGGATGAACACCGTACCCCCGGGTGGTGCCTGAAACGTGAGCCGATACGACCGCTCTACCAGAATCCTGGGAGGTCTACTCCTGCCCGAGCGGGGTGGTTTCGGTCACTTCGTACATGGAGCGCTCCGACCGAGACCCCACGGACGTGGTGTACGAGACCCTTCGGCGCCACACTGTCCCTCCATCGTTGGTTCGTCGACGAGACCTCCGACGGGCGACCCGCCACGGACCCGAGCTCGGTCGAGCAGCCGAGCGTCGCCTCTCACATACCCGGTTTCCGCGGGAGCTCAGGGTGGTGTACTGGAGGTTGTACGCGTTCCGGGGCGCCGACCGACGGGAACGACGTCTGTTTGTCTGCTTGCGCGACGGCCGGGGTCGTCCAGTGTTCTACGCGGATCTCTCGGACAGTGCTTCGCGCCGTTGCCCGGTTTGTGCACGGACCACTCGACATCCGCGATCTCCATAGCCGGTGGGCGTTCCTGGTCCGACCCGGAAGACTGGTTCGCCCGACGGCCGGTCTCGATTCGGACGGCGGCCGTGTCCGACGTCCAGCGGGTTTCCGAAGTCCTCGCGTGGTGAGACGGGTGCGATCGACGCGAGGCGCCACGTGAAAAAACCTTGGGATCGATGGATTGCGGCACTGAGCCGTCACGTGCTGGTCCAACGGTTATCCGACGGGCCAGACGTGCTCGCCCGAGGGACGACGATGGCAGCCGAGAGCAAGAGAATCGCGGAACGGGCACGAGACCGCAGCCTCGACCGGAAGAGAACCTGCGCCGGTTGTGATTGCGAGCTCGACGACAGCGCGATCAAGGTCAGGTCGCACGGAAAGACGGTCGAAGTGTGCTCCACCATGTGCGCCGTGAAGCTGGAGGATGCACACGTCTCGACCGGCACGGCGAGGAGAGCCTGAGCAATGGACGGAACGCAATCAGCGCCGGCGAAGCACAGCGTTCAGACCGCGTCGGGCCGCATCAGCTACCTGGAGCAGGGCAAGGGGCCGGTCGCGCTGTTCGTTCACGGCGTGCTGCTGAACGGACACCTGTGGCGCCACCAACTGGTGGGCCTGTCCGACATCCGGCGTTGCATCGCGGTGGACCTGCTCGCCCACGGCGCCACGGAAATCGCGAGCGGCCAGGACGTATCCGTGACCGCGAACGCCAAGATGCTCAAGGAGTTCCTGGACGCTCTAGACATCGACAAGGTGGACCTGGTCGGGAACGACAGCGGCGGCGGCATCGCGCAGATCTTCGCGGCGCTGTATCCGGCGCGAGTCCGAAGCCTCACTCTCACCGATTGCGACGCGCACGACAACTGGCCCCCGGAGGCGTTCAAGCCGTTCTTGGCGATGGCCGCGGCCGGCAAGCTCCGAGAAACGTTGGACGCGATGTTGTCCAACAAGGATCTCTACCGCTCAGAGCAGGCACTCGGGCCGGCCTATGAGCATCCCGAAAGGGTAAGCGATGAGACTATCGAAACCTACCTCCACCCGTTCGTCGCGACCGAGCAGCGCACACACGACCTCGAACGATTCCTGGCGGCCTTCGACAACAGGCACACCCTGGCGATCGAGAACAGACTGAAGGCCCTCACGGTACCGACGCTGATCGCGTGGGGAACGGACGACGTCTACTTCGACACGAAGTGGTCGCGCTGGCTGGCGGACAACATCCCCGGCACACGGGCTCGCATCGAGCTCAGAGGCGCTCGTATCTTCTTCCCCGAGGAGCGCCCGTCAGAGTTCAACGCTGAACTGCGGGCTCACTGGTCGGCGGCACAGTAGCAACGCTGCCGGAGAAACGATCCTGGGCGCTTCGGTGGACGGATGTTCTGGGAGCGGAAGAGGATGGAGCAACGCAGCAAGGCGGAGCCGTTTCGCTCGTTGCACATTCCGGGCGACCCGGTGGTGCTGTTCAACATATGGGATCCCGGTAGCGCGGTCGCCGTCGCAAGGGCTGGTGCGACGGCGATCGCGACGAGCAGCTGGTCGGTCGCCCACTCGAACGGCTTCCCGGATGGTGAGCGAATGCCCCTCGAACGAGCCCTCGAGAACCTGTGCCGCATAGTTTCGGTGACGAAGCTGCCAGTGACCATCGACCTCGAAAGTGGCTACGGCGATTCGGCGGATGCGGTTGGCAAGACCGTGGCAAGGGCAATCGAAGCGGGGGCCGTCGGATGCAACCTCGAAGACAGCTTCCCGAGCGATGGAAAGCTGCGAACGACAGGCGATCAAGTCGGTCGCACTCGGCAGGCCCGCCGGGTGGCCGATGATTCCGATATCCGGCTCTTCATCAACGCCCGGACCGACGTGTTTCTCCGGGATCCGAGGGTGCAGAGCGACGACGCTCTCGTAGCGGAGGCGGTCGAGCGAGGACGCGCCTACGCGGAGGCCGGGGCAGACGGCCTATTCACTCCCGGTCTGGCGGACGTCACATGGATTGCCCGTCTAGCCAAACAGTCGCCGCTACCTCTCAACATCATGGTTGGTGGTGGAGCGCCACCGATTCGAGCACTCGCAGAGCTTGGCGTCGGAAGGGTGAGCTACGGTCCGGTCCCGTACGTCAGGACGATGAAAGTGCTGGAAGATGCGGCTCGTGCAGCGACCGGTTGAGGGCACGGGCATCGAATCCTTTCACGCAGTGAACGCGCCATTCTCTCGCTACGGGGGGTCGGGGCAGTTTGAGAGCGCTCGACCTCCGAGGGTGAGGGTTTGTCGCCATGAAATCGGACGAGTCTCGATCAATCAGCACCTGGGGATAACATCACAAGCTCGACCCGAAGTTTTTCAGAATAGGCTCACTAACTCCCTCCGATGACGCTGGACGGACTCTACGTGATCACGTCGGAAGGGCTCTGGCCCGAACGCCGTGCATCGGAACACCTAGCCAGGTTTCGGGCGACGAATCCGCCAGGTTTCTCCGTGGCCGAGTTTTGGAACTTCTGGAGGGAGAACCACGGCTTTGTTGTGATTCGGCTGGAGGGCAGCCGAGGCAATGT
>JASHRQ010000004.1 GCA_030037265.1 Thermoplasmata archaeon
CGGCCCGCTTCGGACCGGCGGTCGCCCGGGGGCCGGACGCTTCGCCCTTCGCGGGGCCGGCGGGCGGGGCGGCGGCGGACGGGCGGTGCTGCTCCGCGAGCCGCTTCAGCTCGTGGGCGTGGGTCCACCGGAGGCGGTGGCCCACCCGCCCCAGGTCGAGCTGCTGCTTCCGGCAGGAGCCGCTGCAGAAGTAGAAGAACGTCCCGTCGCGCTTCACGAACATGAGGCCGGTGCCCGGCTCGATGTCGCCGGCGCAGAACGAGCAGGTGCGTCGGACGACCATCGGCGGCCCCTCACCGCACCGAGAGCTTCCGGGCCTCGCGCGCGGTCTCGCGGAGGATGAGGACGTCCCCGACGCGAATCGGCCCCATGACGTTCCGCGCGATGATCTTCCCCCGGTCCCGGCCGGCGAGCACGCGGACCTTCACCTGCGTCGCCTCGCCGGCCATGCCGGTCCGGCCGACGAGCTCGACGACCTCCGCCGGCGAGCCCTTGTCCTCGTCCGCCATCGCTCGCCTCCCGGGGTCGGCCGCTCCGTCACTTCTTCAGCGACGGGAAGACGCCCGCGATCTCCTCGAGCAGCCCCTTCCCCTCGCCGGCCTCGACGACGGCGACGCTCGCCGCCGACTTCGACAGCCCGGCCGCCTGGCCGAGCCGCTGCTTCTTCCCGACGTAGACGTACGGGATCCGCTTCTCCTCGCACAGCATCGGGATGTGGGCGAGGATCTCGACGGGGTCGACGTCCTCGGCCATCACGACCAGCTTCGCCTCGACGCGCTCGCTCGCCTTCGTGACCTCGTTCGTCCCCACGCGCACCTTCCCCGTCTCGTGCGCGATCTGCACGAGCTGGAGGGCCTTGTCGGCGAGTTCGCTCGGGGTCTCGAACCGTACGTAGATCGGTCGCGCCATGGTGTGCCTCGCGTCAGCGGGAACCCGGTGGGGGGTCCCTCGGCTCACGGGTGGGGGCGTGCGTACGGTCGACGGTATTTAGCATTGCGTCGCGGCCCCCCGGGGTCCGCGGCCGCGTCAGTCCGCCGTCCGGGCCCGACGGTACCCCCCGAGGAACGGCACCGCGACCCAGAGCGCGCCGACGAGCGCGACCAGCGGCGCGGTGACGCCGATGGCAGCGTAGTTCACGCCGGACACCCCGCCGGACGAGAGACCGCTCGTCAGCTCCGTCACGAGCGACGGGAACTGCGCCGGGGCGAGGAGGTCCGCGCGGCCGAGGAGGTGGACCACGTCCAGCGACGACAGCGGAACCCGGTACAGGAACGCGACGATCAGCCCGACGTAGTTCCAGAACAGCGCGAGGACGACCAGCAACCCGATGCCGATGGAGAGTACCGCCCCTGGGGCATGGAACGCGTGGGCGCTGAGGAACATGAGCCCCAGGAAGCCGAGTCCCGCGACGAGCAGACCTCCCACGAGGGCGCCCGCGACCGGCCCGGGGAGCGGCGCTCGCAGTCCCATCGCCATCGCCACATCGAGATAGGCCACCTCGGCCCCGGCCACGATCGCGAGCAGAAGCGCGACCGTGCCGTACCGCAGGAGGTAGAGCCGGCTCCGCGTCACCGGGCGCGCCAGTACCGGCTCGACCGTGCCCGAGAGCCGGGGCCGGACGTACACCCAATAAGCGGCGAGGACGGCCATGACCGGCACGAACAGGTCGAACGTCTCGCCGAAGTCGGAGAGTATCACGGGCCCGGGGGACCCGGACGAGGTGCCCGCATTGTACGATATCTCCGCCTGCACGGCGCCCGAGGCGTTCCGGAGCTCGACGAGGGTCACCGCCTGCCCCAGCGGCCCGGGCAGCGCGAGCTGGGGCGGAACGAACACCCCACGGTAGCCGACGAGGGACCCTAGCGTTTGCGAGGGAAGGCCGGAGCAGTTCGCCGGGACAATGATGGCATAGCTGCCCACCACGTCGCAGGCGACGACCTGCTCATCGGAGGGCGGGATGCCGTTCGGGCCCATCCAGGTCACCGCGACGGCGGGACGGGTGCTGTAGAAGCCGTCCGCGACGACCGCGAGGGGTTGTACCGCGTCCGACCCCTCGGGCGCGAAGACGGAGGAGAGCAGGAAGTACTGTCCGAGGGCACCCTCGAGAGCGGTCCCAGGGTGGCCGGGGTACTGCACCGTCGCGGCCAAAGCCTCCGAGGGCGAGCCATTCTGGGGGAGGGGCACCGTGAACGTCACGCGTCCCTGAGCGTCCGTGACCTCGGTAGCCACCGGGACCGGCGGACCGATAGGCAGGGGGTACTGCTCCGTCCGGAGGCTGAAGTCCAACCGAACGCCCCCCACGGGTCGGCCGACGGAGTCGAACACCCACGCGTCGAGGTGGAACGAGTCGTTTTCCCGGGAGAGGAACGCCGAGGAGTCGAGCGTGGGACCGCTCACGGCCGGGCCGACGGCGGAATACACCACGACGCCTCCGAGCACCGCCAGGACCGCGATGGCGATCGCCGTCGGGCTCCGCAGGAGGTGCCGGAACTCCTGGCCGTAGGCGGTCACCGGGCGGCCTGGATGAGCTGGAGGAAGTACTCCTCGAGCGAGGCGGACTCGAGCTGGAGGGCGGAGACGCGGTAGCCGCGCCGCACGAGCTCCGCGTTCACCTCCGCCGGGACGACGGAGGGGGCCTCCAGCCGGACGGCGTTTCCGTCGACGCGGACCTTGCCGAGCGTCTCCAAGTACGCCACGGCCGCCGCGTCGACGTTGTCGACCGTCAGGCACAGCGCCGCGCCGCCGGCGCGGAGCAGCTCGCCCCGGTCGATCGTCCGGAGGAGCCGGCCGCGGTGGATGAAGGCGACCCGGTCGGCGAGGGCCTCGAGCTCGGTGAGGACGTGCGACGACAGGAGGACGGCCCGGCCGCGGCGGCGGAGCTCGACGAGCCAGCTCCGCACGAACGCCATCGCCTCCGGGTCGAGGCCGTTCAGCACCTCGTCCAGGAGGAGGTTCGTGGGCTCGCCGAGCATCGCCGTCGCGATCCCGAACCGTCGCTTCATCCCCTGGGAAAAGGTCCGGATCCGTCCCCGTTGCACCTCGCCGAGCCCGACGCGGATGAGCAGCTCCTGGCAGACCTCCCGGCTCCCCGGGCCGACGATCCCCTGGAGGGAGGCCAGGTACCGGAGCAGCGGTAGCGCACGGTCGCCCGGGTCGTACGGGAACAGCTCGGGGACCCAGCCGACGTGCCGGGACGCCTCCTCCTTCTCCGCCACGATGTCGTGGCCGTCGACCCGGACCGTGCCCGCGGTCGGGAGGACGACGCCGACCGCCGCCCGGATCGTCGTCGTCTTGCCGGCGCCGTTGAGGCCGACGAACCCGAGGATCTCCCCGTCCCGCACCGTCAGCGTCAGCCCGTCCACGGCCGGGGAGGACTGGCCGGGGTAGCGCTTGCCGAGCTCGTCGAACTCGAGCACGGTCTCGGTTCCGGGACCCGGATGGCGCGCGGGGTATATCGGGGGTCGGTTCGCGCGGGCGTCCGAACGGGGGTTCGGTTCACCGCGGCGGAGCCGGCGCGGTTCCCCCCGGGCGCAGCGCCGGCGGGATCGCCTCGGGGTGCTGGACGAAGAACCGGTTCGCCGGCTCGAGGATCCGGCCGAGGCCGGCGGCGACGGCCGCCTTCAGGTCCTGGGGGTGGAGCGCGCGTTCCCGCCACGCGGCGACGAACTCCTCCTCCGTCCCGTACTCGACGGTCCCGCCGTGCTTCGCGGACCGCTCGACCACCAGCTTCCCCTCCCACGGGAACAGCACGCACCGGGCGAGCTCGACCACCGGGTTCCCGTCGACCTCCGGGACCGGGCAGAAGGCGGCGCCGATGCGCTCGGCGACGCGGGCCGCGTCCGACGGGATCGGGATCGTCGCCGTCGGGTCGGACTTCGACATCTTCCGCTCGGCGGCGAGCGTCTCCGGGTCCATCCGACCCCCGCCCTTCAAGGACGAGATCAGCGGCGAGTGGACGGCGACCGGCACCGGCCAGCCGTAATGGTGCGCCACCTCGCGCGCGAGCACGTGGGCCCGGCGCTGGTCGACTCCCGCGTAGGCGATCTCGACCGGCAGCTCGAAGATGTCCGCGGCCTGCATCGACGGGTAGAACAGCTTCGCGGTGTCGAGCTCCGTCTCCTCCTCGCCCCGCCCGAGGATCGGCATCGCCCGCCGGCTGCGGGCGAGCGAGGTCGCCTTCGCGACGCGGACGACCCGGTCCCAGTAGCCGTCCTGCCGCTGCAGGTCGTTCGCCCATCGGAACTCGGTGCGGGCGGGGTCGACGCCGAGCGCGACGAACGCGCTCTGCATGTACCGCCCGCACTCGCGGATCCGCTCGAGCGACCCGCCGAGCTTGTCGTTGATCCAGGCGTGCCAGTCGGCGAGGAACACCGTGAGGCGGCAGCCGGCCTCGAGGAGGTCGCGCATCTTCCGGACCGTCACCAGGTGGCCGACGTGGAGGAGCCCCGACGGCTCGAAGCCGATGTACGCGCGCGGCTCCGAGCTCTGCTCGAACCGCGACCGGAGCTCGCCGGGCACGAGGACCTCCGACGTCCACCGGGTCACCCGCGCGACCCGTTCGTCGAGGTCCATCGTTGCGCGAGGAACCGTGGGGCTATTTATGGACCTACGCTCGGCGGCGCCGGATGACGGTCGACCTGGTGCCCACCCGCCGGCTCGGCGGGTGGCCGCGGGGGGCGGCGCTGCTGGAGGGCGTCCGCGCGGTCGGCGACGCCTTCCCGGAGCTGGACGGGCTCCGGGTGCGCGTCGACCTCTTGCCGTGGGGCTCGCGGCGCCTCGGGACCGCGTCGATCCTCGAGCACCCCCCGCGCGTCGCCTTCCACCCGCGGCTCGCGAGCGACCCGGGCGCGCTCGCCGCCACTGCCGCGCACGAGTTCATGCACCTCCTGCAGTGGCCGCTCCGCCAGGTGCCGAACGGGGAGCGGGCGTGCGACCTCCACGTCCTCGCCCGGTTCGGCGTACGGTTCGCGGGACCTCCGGCCTACCTCCGGGTGCCCCGCCGGGCGCGCGACCAGTGGAGCTTCTGGGCCCCGACGGCCGCCACGCTCGCCCGGCGGGCGCTCGAGGAGCGGCACCGGGGCCGCCGCCAGTACATCCGGTGGTGGGAGTCGGAGTTCGACGCTCGGGTACCGCGCGGGTCCCCCTCGCTGCTCGGCGGGCCGCGGCCCGCGTGAGGAACGGCTCCCGGGGCCGACGGTTCGGCACCGCGGCGCAAGGCCGGGGCGGCCACGGTTTGGGATAGCTATTAAAACCGCTCGCCGCCCTTCTATCGGTACCTCATGGACGATTCTTCGGCCGGCGGCCCCGCGCCGCCCCGCGCCAGGACGGTGGCGGCCCCCGCGGACCCGGGGGCCGACGCGGACGCGGAACCGGCCGAGCCGGCCGCGAGCGGCGAGCGGATCGTCGAGAAGTGGGTCGCCTCGGTGGGACGGTCCGAGCGGCCCCGCCGGCACCGCGTCTCCCCCGCCTCGAAGGGCTCGACCGACGTGCTGAAGCGCTGGGTCGAGGGGGACGACTCGGTGATGGAGTCCTGGATCCAGGCGTCCGAGCCGGCGCCGCCCGTCCCCTCGCTCGAGGCGCCCACGCTCGGCGTCCCGACGGTCCCGTCCGTCGTCCCGGCCGAGGGGGCCCCGGCGCCCGCCCGGGCGGCCGGCGCCTCGGCCGTTCCCAGCACCCCGCCCGGGGTCCTCGAGCGGGAGGCGACGGTGGTCCGGTGGCTCACCGACCTGCTCGACCGGGTGAAGAGCGACCAGTTCGACCCGCACGCGCTCGTGCAGGAGCTGCAGGAGAGCCAGCGGCAGCTGTACGACGAGCGCCAGAAGCGCCACCAGATGGAGGAGGAGCTCGAGCACGTGAAGCGCGGCTCGATCGCCGTCATCAAGTACGTCCGGAACCGGGAGGCGAAAGCCCGGGACCAGCTCGTCAAGGAGATGGAGGGGCGCATCGCCGAGCTCCAGTCCGCGGCCGAGCGGCGGGGCGAGCCC
>JASHRQ010000036.1 GCA_030037265.1 Thermoplasmata archaeon
GCCGCGACGGCGCCGACGCTCTCCTGCCCCTCGGTGAGCGTGCCGGTCTTGTCGACGCACAGCACGTCCATGCTCGCCGCCTCCTCGACGGCGCTCAGGTCGGTGACGAGCACGCCCTCGTCGACGAGCCGGCGGGACTCGAGCGCCTCCGCGATCGTGAACGTCGCGGGCAGCGCGACCGGCACCGAGGCGATGAGCAGGATCAGGACGAACGGCAGGACGACCGCCAGCGGGACCGCCCGGACCGCGGCGACGAGGAGCACGACCACCGCCAGCGCGCTGTCGAGCGCGACCAGGTACCGCACGAGGCCGAACACGAGCCGCTCGAGGTGGCTCCGCGACCGGGCGGAGCGGACCAGCTGCACCGTCGTCCCGTAGAAGCTCCGGGGACCCGTCGCCGTGACGTCGGCCGTCGCCTCCCCCCGGCGCACGACCGAGGCAGAGTAGAGCGCGGCGCCCGCTCCGCCCGGGACCGGCCGGGACTCCCCGGTGAGGGCCGACCGGTCGACCTCGACCTCGCCCTCGACGAGCCGGCAGTCCGCCGGCACGATGTCGCCGGCCTTGAGGTGGATCCGGTCCCCCGGCACCAGCTCCCGGGCCGGGACCGTTCGCCACTCCCCGTCGCGCTGGACGCGCGAGGTGACCCGGAGCCGCTGCCGGAGCAGGTCGACGGCGGACTGCGCGCGGTGCTCCTCGACCTGGGCGAACGCGGCGTTGAAGACGAGCAGCCCGACGAGGATCGCCGAGGCGGGGACGTTGCGGAGCACCACCTCGATCGCGAGGGCCGCCTCGAGCATCCAGGCGACCGGGCCCCAGAACTTCCGCGCGAGGCCCAGGAGGAACCGGGGGGGCGCCTCCGGCACCTCGTTGGGCCCGACCGCGGCGTAGCGACGGGCCGCCTCGGCCGAGGAGAGCCCGCGCTCCGTCGCGGACGCCGTCGCCGTCCCCGCTCCCTCCATACCGGTCCCGGTCGGCGTGAGCTCCCCTCCGACGGCGTCCGTCCGGGCCCCGACCGACCGCCGCCGACGGCCGGGGGTACGACCCGGGCGGGACCACCGAAACCAAGATGGAGCTTACCGCCTCCCCGCTTCGAGAGGCGGACCGACGACGTCAAGGGTCGGTCAAGCCGGCCGAACGGGAGGCGCATGGCGCGGGTGCTGGTCACGGGCTCCTCACAGGGGTTGGGCCTCGACGCCGCGCGCCGGCTCGCCGACGCGGGTCATCGAGTGGTCGTCCACGCCCGCAACGACCGACGGGCGACGGACGCGCGGTCGGCGCTCCCCGGCGCCGAAGCGGTGGTCGTCGGGGACCTCACGAGCCTCGAGGAGGTCCGCGCCGTCGCGCGGCAGGCGAACGCGCTGGGCCGGTTCGACGCGGTGATCCACAACGCCGCCGTCGGGGACCAGGAGCCCCGGCGCGTGGAGACGGTCGACGGCTTCGCGCATACCTTCGCCGTGAACGTTCTCGCGCCGTATCTCCTGACGGCGCTCCTCGCCCCGCCCGACCGGCTCGTCTACCTGAGCTCGCGCCTGCACCGGAGCGGCCAGCCCGGCTTCGACGACCTCCAGTGGCAGCACCGTCCGTGGGACGGCGGGCAGGCGTACTCGGACAGCAAGCTGTTCGTCGTCGCCCTCGCCTTCGCCGTCGCCCGCCGCTGGCCCGCCGTCCGCTCGAACGCCCTCGAGCCCGGCTGGGTCCCGACGCGGATGGGCGGCCCGTCGGCGCCGGACGACCTCGCGCTCGGCTCGGTCACGCAGGTCTGGCTCGCCGTGAGCCCGGACCCGGCCGCGGACGTCACGGCCTCGTACTTCTACCACCAGGCCCCGCGCAACGTCCACCCGGCCACCCGGTCGGTCGAGCTCCAGGAGGAGCTCCTCGACCGGTGCGCCCGCTGGACGGGCGCGACCCTGCCTCCGCCCCCCGGGAGACCGGCATGAGGGCGATGGTGCTGCGCGCGCCGGCGCCGGCGGACGCCCGACCGCTCCGCGCCGAGGAGGTGGAGCGACCCCGTCCGGGCCCGACCGAGCTGCTCGTCCGCGTCGCGGCGTGCGGCGTCTGCCGCACCGACCTGCACGTCGTCGAGGGGGACCTCCCGCCGGTCCGACCCGCGGTGATCCCCGGCCACGAGGTCGTGGGACGGGTCGAGGAGGTCGGGAGCGAGGTGAGCACGTTCGCGGCCGGGGAGACCGTCGGGGTGCCGTGGCTGCACCGGACGTGCGGCCGGTGCGAGTACTGCCGCACCGGCCGGGAGAACCTCTGCGAGGCGAAGCAGTTCACGGGCTACAGCGTGGACGGCGGGTACGCCGAGTACGTCCTCGCCGAGGAGGCGTACGCCCTCCGGCCGCCCGAGGGGGACCCGGTCCGCCTCACGCCGCTCTTGTGCGCGGGGCTCATCGGCTACCGGGCGCTCAAGGTCGTGCTGCCGCGGCTCGGGGGCCGGATCGGGTTCTTCGGATTCGGCGGCTCGGCCCATCTCACCCTCCAGCTCGCCGCCCGGCTGGGGTACGAGACCGTCGCCTACTCCCGGAACCCCGCCCATCTCGCGCTCGCGCAGCGGCTCGGCGCGACGGAGACCGTGCTGACCGCGGGTCCCGCGGCGCGTCCGCGGGCGCCGAGCCTCGACAGCGCGGTCGTGTTCGCGCCCGCCGGGGAGACGGTGCTCGAGGCGCTCCGGGAGGTGAAGCGCGGCGGCAGCCTGTCGATCCCCGCGATCCACATGACGCCGATCCCGCCGATCGACTACGACCGGCTCCTGTTCGGGGAACGGAAGATCCAGAGCGTCGAGGCGAACACGCGCGCCGACGCGGCGGAGTTCCTCGACCTCGCGCGCCGGCTCCGGCTCGAGACCGCGGTCAGCGCCCGACCGCTCGCCGAGGCGAACGAGGCGCTCCAGGACCTGGAGCACGGCCGGGTCGTCGGCGCCGTCGCGCTCGACTGCCGGGGCGGCTGACCGGGCGCGCCGGCCTACGCGGCCGGTCGCGGGCGGGGGCCGCGCAGGAGCGGGGTGAGCTCGTCGGACGGGCAGACGCGGGACTGCGCGACGAAGTGCTGGCCCGGTCCCGCGGGAAGCGAGAACCCCTCGGGCTCGCCGTCGGCGACGTCGAGCGTCACCTGGGTGTCCTGCCACACCGCGAGCTGGCGGGGGTCGAGGAACAGCGGGCAGCCCCCGACGGAGCCCAGCTCGACGTCCAGGTCGCCCACGACCAGGTCCCCGTCGGCGAAGCACATCGGGAGGCTCCCGTCGCAGCACCCCCCGGACAGGTAGAACAGCACGTCCTCGTGCTCCGCCCGGAGCCGGGCGATCGCCGCGAGCGCGGCGGGGGTCGCCCGGACCCGGTCGGCCCGGGGCCGGTCGGCCCCCGCGGGCGGGGAGGCGGCGCTCGCCATCCCCGTCCTAGAACAGCCCCAGCGGCCGGGGACTGTAGCTCACGAGCAGGTTCTTCGTCTCGGAGTACTCCTCGAGCATCATCCGGTGGTTCTCCCGGCCGACGCCCGAGATCTTGTACCCCCCGAACGCCGCCCCGGCGGGGTACAGGTGGTAGCAGTTCGTCCAGACGCGGCCCGCCTTGATCGCGCGGCCGACCCGGTACGCCCGGCTCCCGTCGCGGGTCCAGACGCCGGCGCCCAGGCCGTACAGCGTGTCGTTGGCGATCCGGACCGCGTCGGCCTCGTCCCGGAAGGTCGTGACCGCGAGCACCGGGCCGAAGATCTCCTCCTGGAAGACCCGCATCCGGTTCTCGCCGCGGAGCACCGTCGGGAGGTAGTAGTAGCCGCCGGCGAGGTCGCCCTCCATCGTCGGGCGCCGGCCGCCGATCAGCACCTCGGCCCCCTCCTGCCGCCCGATCTCGACGTACGAGGCGACCTTGTCGAGCTGCTGCTGCGAGACCTGCGGACCGATCTGCGTCGCCGGGTCGAGCGGGTTCCCCTGCCGGATCTTCCGGATCCGGTCGAGGCAGCGGCCGATGAACTCGTCGTAGATCGACGCCTGGATGAGCGCGCGCGACGGGCAGGTGCACACCTCGCCCTTGTTGAACGCGTACAGGACGAGCCCCTCGACCGCCTTGTCGAGGAACTCGTCGTGCCGGTCGAGGACGTCCTCGAAGAACAGGTTCGGGGACTTCCCGCCCAGCTCCACCGTCGACGGGATGATGTTCTGGGCCGCGTACTGCAGGACGAGCCGGCCCGTCACCGTCTCGCCGGTGAACGCCACCTTCGCGATCCGGGGGTTCGTCGCGAGCGCCTTGCCGATCTCGGCGCCGGGGCCGGTGACGATGTTCAGCACCCCGGGCGGGATCGCGGAGCCCACGACCTCGGCGAGCTTCAGGATCGACCAGGGCGTGGGCGACGCCGGCTTCACGACCGCGCAGTTCCCCGCCGCGAGGGCCGGCGCGAGCTTCCACGCCGCCATCAGGATCGGGAAGTTGAACGGGATGATCTGCCCGACCACGCCCAGCGGCTCGTGGAAGTGGTAGGCGACGGTGTCCCGGTCGATCTCCGTGCTCGTCCCCTCGAGGCTCCGCGTCGCCCCCGCGAAGTAGCGGAAGTGGTCCGCGGCGAGCGGGAGGTCCGCCGCGAGCGTCTCGCGGACCGGCTTCCCGTTCTCCCACGTCTCGGTCACCGCGAGCATCTCGCGGTGCTCGTCGATCAGGTCCGCGATCCGGTTGAGCACCCGCGCCCGGTCGGTGAGCGAGGTCGCCGCCCAGGCGTCCTTCGCGCCGTGCGCGGCGTCCAGCGCGACCTCGATGTCCTCGGCGGTGGAGCGCGCGACCTCGCAGATCGGCTTACCGTTCACGGGGGAGAGGTCGACCATGTACTGGCCCTTCACCGGCGCGACCCAGCGGCCGCCGACGTAGTTGTCGTACCGTGCCTTCACCTGGACCAGGCTCCCGGGGAGGCCCGGGGGCACGTACACCTGGTTCGTCTTCGTCGGGGTCTCGGGGACGGTTCCGGTGGCTCGCGGCTTCGCAGCGCTCGACATGGTCGACCTGCGGCGCGACCCGGCCCGGAGGATATGGGGCGTCCGTGAACTCCGGTTGACGGGGACGGCGCCGCGCCCCGGCGGCGGCCCGCCGACCGGCGGGCCGGCTCAGACCTCGTCCACCACGCGGTGGGAGCGGACGAAGGTGCCCTGCTGGAGCTCGCGCGCCGCCTGGAGGATCTCCTCCCGCGTGTTCATCACGATCGGGCCGTACCACGCGACCGGCTCGCGCAGCGGCCGGCCCGAGACGTACAGGAACCGGAGCCCCTCCCCCGACGCCCGGATGCGGACCCGGTCCCCGTCCGTGAACAGGACCGTCTCGCCGGCGCGGGCGTCGGAGCGGCTCCCCGGGTCGATCGACGGGGTGTACAGCCGCTCCGACTCGCCGGGGCCGGCGGGCGGGTGCCCCACGGGGTCGAACTGCCCCGTCCCCTCGATCACCTGGCCGAACACCGTGTGCCCCCGGGGGGTCGGGAGGGAGAACTCCCCGCCCGCCGGCAGGGTGACGTCGAGGTACGTCGGGTCGACCGGGATCCCGGTGACCGGACCCTCGACCCCCTCGAACGCGCCGGCGACGACCCGCGTCACCGTGCCGTCCGCGCCCCGGTGCACCGGGATCGCGCCGGCCCGGAGCCCCCGGTACGCCGGGGCCTCCATCTTCTGCCGCTTCGGCAGGTTGACCCAGAGCTGGAAGCCGGACAGCCGGCCCTCGGTCCGCTGCGGCATCTCCTGGTGGAGGATGCCGCTCCCGGCGCTCATCCACTGGACGTCGCCGGAGTCGATGACGCCGCGGTTCCCGAGGGAGTCCTCGTGCTCGGTCTTCCCCCGGAGCATGTACGTCACGGTCTCGATGCCCCGATGCGGATGCCACGGGAAGCCCGCAAGGTAGTCCGCGGGGTTCGACGACCCGAAGTTGTCGAGCAGGAGGAACGGGTCGAGCAGCGGGACCTCGCCGTTGCCGAACATCCGGCGGAGCCGGACCCCGGCCCCCTCGAGCGTCTCGGCGCCGTAGAACTTCCGGTCGACGCTCCGGACCGTCGACGGACTCCCGGGTGGGGGCGAGAGGGTCTTCGCCACGCGTCGGACCGTCTCGGGCATCGGGACCACCGTTGGCGCCTCCAGGCGCGAGGACGGGAAAGCCATTGCCGTACGCTCGGGTGACCTACCCCGGGTGGGCCCGGCTTGGGCCCGGTGTGACCGGGTCTGCGGGGATCGGCGGGACGTTACCCCCCTTCGGATGCGCTCCCCGAGCCTGGGGGGTCTCTCCGCGCTACACACCACGGCGGGGATACGCCGGGCTGTCCCGGGACCCTACTGGGTGAACAGCTCGGCGACCTCGGCCACGGGTCGGGTAGGGAGCTCGAGCAACCGTCGCGCCTCGGATTCCGGCACGGGTCGGCGGTACGAGTTCAGCTTCGTGAAATCAAAGTCGGCACGGAACGGCGTGGCCTCGAAGAACGGGTCGGCGTAGACCTCCTGGACGAGTTCCTCGTTCGTGTACTCCCGGTAGGTCGACAGAACTTCATCCACCGCGCGGGTCCGTTCGGGGTCCGACGGCTCCCGGACCGCACGGGGATTCGCGTGGATGACCAGCGCCGCTTGCCAGGGTTCCTCCCGCTGGCGCTCGACCCGGAAGGTCTTCGTATCGCGCTTCACGAGGTTGATCACGTCCTTGCTGTAAGGACCGTGGTTCCACCGCCACCAGCCCGCCCGCGTGAGCCGACGTCCGACCCGCTCATAGTACTTCAGTTCGGCAAGCCAGAGCAGCTTGAGGAGGCGGATTTGGGGCAGTCCGTGCGGATGCGCGAGCGTGATTCTCGCCGCGATGTCCCGCACCTCCGCGGTCGACTCCGGGCCCAAGGCCGATGCCATCTTCGTTCCCTCAGCGGTGAGGGCGATTAACGAGGGGGTCGCGCATAGATAACCTGCTCGCGGTGGAAGCTGCCCGCTCCTCTACAGGGCCGGTTACGAGAACGCGTCTCCCCGCAGTACTACCCCTCGCTGTCCCTAGAGAACCCCTCTACCGCGGGAACCGCCGGACGAGGGCCATGAGCGCGATGGCCGCTCCCAGGTTCCCCACCGCGGCGAGGGCGTACACCGCAGGAAAGCTCGCCCCGACGGAGAGCTCGCTCCCCGCGATCGCCGCTCCGAACAGGCCGCCGGAGTTGAACGCCGCGGTGAGGAGACCCACCGTTCGGCCGCGCGCCTCCGGCGGGGTCAGCTGGGTCGCTTCGCGGATCCCCGCGACGGTGAAGAAGACGGCCGTCGGGAACGACCAGACGACGAACGCCACCGGGTACGTGGGGGAGACCGCGAGCGCGCCCCAGAGCCCGACGTAGACGACCGACGAGAGGACGAGCGTCCACCGACGGGCGTCCGGGGCGTCGGAGAGCCGGCCCGAGATCGGCGACACCAGGAGGTTGGCGGCCGAGGAGATCGCGAGCCAGATCGCGAGCTGCTCCGCCGCGTTCGCCGGGACGCCGAAGAACCCGTGGCCCGCGAGCCGGTCCGCGAGCTCCACCGGGATCGCGGTCACGGCGACGTACCGGAACGACGCCACCGCCGCCGTCACGATCGCGAGGCCGAGGACGAGGGGGCCCATCGAGACCCGGCCGCGACGCGGCGTCCCGTCGGGCACGGGCCGGGGCAGGTCGCCCGACAGCGCGCCGACCGCCGCGGCCGCGAGGGCGAACCCCGCGAGGACGCCCCCGAGCGCCCAGCCCGAGGCGGAGTGCAGGCTGACCCCCGCCCCCGCGAGGAGCGGATAGGAGACCGCCACCCCGACCAGCATGCCGCCGTTGGACGCCAGCTGGAGGCGGCCGAGCCGGATGGCGGAGGAGGCGGTCGCTTCCTCGGTCGCGAGGGTCGTCGCAAGGACGATCGCCCCGAAGAACCCGCTCTGGGCGACGCGCACGCCGAGGAGCCCGAGCGGCCCCACGGCCGGAAGCAGGAGGAACAGCGGCACCTGGAGCCCGAGGCCGACCGCCAGCAGCTCCCGCCGGCGGCCCCATCGGTCGGAGAGCCAGCCCCAGCCGTAGGAGGCGAGGGTCTGGCTCAGGAGCGGGGCGCCGACGATGAGCGTCGCGAGGAGGGGGCCGCCCCCCTCGTGGAGCTCGGCGAACGGGAGGACGGCGAGGAGCACCCCGTAGCTTGTGTAGGCGAGCCAGGTCGCGGCCGTCACCCGCCGGAACGAGAATACCCTCCGGGGCCCCGAGCCCGGTCCCTCCGCCGTCACGGCCCGTCGGGTCGGGAGCCGGACGGGCCTCATCTCGCTTGTCGCCCGTCCGCCCTCGCCGGAACCCGCCCCGACGGCCCGTCCTCCGGGACGGGGACGGGACATAAAGTTGGTAGGCCCGAATAATTAGTATCATGTTTATATTTGTCCGTCGGCTATCCCCGCACGATGGAGACGCTCCAGCAGCTCACCCGGCGCCAGGTCGACGCCCTCCGAACGATCCTGTCCCAGGAAACCGCCGAGCGCGGCGTGCCGCTGAAGCGGGTCGCCGCCGCGCTCGGGCTGACGCCCCCCACCGCGCTCGAGCACCTCACCCCGCTCGAGGCGCTGGGACTGGTCGAGCGGTACCGCGGCAAGACCCGGACCACCGGGAAGGGCCGGACGACGCTCGTGGAGTACCAGCGGCACCACCGCGTCGCCGAGACCCTCTTCGGTCAGCTGGGCCTCCCGCCCTCCGCCTCGTGCGCCGCGGCGCGCGAGATCGACCTCGCCATCTCGCACCGGACCGTCGAGGCGGTCTGCCGGGCCGAGCAGCATCCGACGACCTGCCCCCACGGAGCCCCGATCGCGCCCTGCCGTTCGTCGGCCACGGCGGGCTGACGACCGCGCGGTGCCCGACTCGCCCGGCCGGAAAGGAGGTCCCGTGCAGCGGAAGGTCCTCATCGCGATCGCGCTCGCCGTGGTGGTCGTGGGCGCGGGAGCCGCCGGAGCCTACGTGCTGAGCCGGCCGTCGGCGCCGTGTGCCGGCATCTCCACGCCGACGGGGCCCTCGCTCAACGCCACGACGGCTCCCGCCTCCGTCGCCTTGACTCCGCCGACCGCCGGCGCGGCGGCGGTTCCGTCGCCGGACGCCGCGAGCGCGGCCGTGGGGTCGTCGGGGCCGGTCATCAACGTCGTCGCCGCGGAGAACTTCTGGGGCAGCCTCGTCGCGCAACTCGGCGGCGCGCACGTCAACGTCACGAGCATCATCACCGACCCGAACGTCGACCCGCACGAGTACGAGGCGAACGACTCCGACGCCATCGCGGTGCGGAACGCCCAGTACGTGGTCCTGAACAACGTCGGGTACGACAGCTGGGCCACGTCGCTCGTGGCGGCCGACGGCGCGACGAACCAGACGGTGCTTAACATCGGGGACAGCCTGGGCGTCAGCGTGACGGGCGGGATCGTCACCGGCAACCCCCACCTCTGGTACAACCCGACGTACGTCAACGAGACCGTCGCGTGGATGTACCACAACCTGACGGCGATCGCCCCGTCGCTCACCGGCTACTTCACCGAGCAGTACGACAACCTCACCGCCTCGCTCGGGTCGCTCTACTCGGAGGTGACAGAGATCCGCGACCAGTTCGCGGGCACCGTGGTGGCGTCGACGGAGAGCATCTTCGTCTACCTCGCGAACGCGACGGGCCTCGACCTCGTGTCGCCGCCCGCCTTCATGGAGGCGGTCGCGGAAGGGAACGACCCGCCGGGGCCGAGCGTGGTCGAGTTCGAGTGCCAGCTCGAGAGCGGCCACGTCCGGGTGCTGGTGGTCAACGCCCAGACCCCGCTGCCGATCGCGACGGTGCTGGAGACGATGGCGGAGTCGCACAACGCCACCGTGGTGAAGGTCACCGAGACGGTGGTGCCGCCGACGGACTCCTTCCAGCAGTGGATGGGCGGCGAGCTCAACGCGCTCTACGTGGCGCTCGACGCGCCGAGGCTCACGAGCTGAACGCCGGCGGTCGCCGGGCGCAGGGAGGTCGGTTCGGGTGCTCTCCGACGTCGCGTGGGCGGACCATCTCGAGGTACGGTACGGGAACCACCCGGTCTGGAGCGACGCCAACTTCCGCATCCGGCGGGGGGAGTTCGTCGCGATCATCGGGCCGAACGGCGCCGGGAAGACCACGCTCTTCCGCGTGCTCCTCGGCCTGATCCGGCCGTCCGGCGGCCGGGTCGAGGTGCTCGGCGGGCCCCCGCGACGGGGGAACCCCCGGATCGGCTACGTGCCGCAGAGCCACGAGGTCGACAAGGACACGACCGTCGAGGCGGAACAGCTCGTCCGGCTGGGCTTCTCGGGCAACCGGTGGGTCCCGAACGTGACGCCCCGGCAGTTCCGGGCCGAGCGGGAGGCCGCCGAGACCGCGCTCCGCTCCGTCGGCGCGACGGAGCTCGCCCGGAAGGCGCTCGGCGAGATGTCCGGGGGGGAGCTGCAGCGGATCTTCCTCGCGGAGGCGCTCGCGGGCCAGCCGGAGATCCTGCTGCTCGATGAGCCGCTCTCGAGCCTCGACCTTCGCCGGGCGACGGAGTTCGTGGCCCTCGTGCATTCGCTGGTCCGGTCCCGGGAGGTGGCGACCCTGCTCGTCTCCCACGACATCAACCCGCTGATCCACCACCTGGACAAGGTGGTGTACCTCGCCAACGGCCGGGTCGCGACGGGGCCGCCGCGCGAGGTGCTGACGAGCGAGCGGCTCACCGAGCTGTACGGCGCCCCGGTCGAGGTGCTCCGGGACTCGCGCGGCAACCTCGTGATCGTGGGGGGCGAGGACTCGCACCAGGACGAGGCCGCATGACGGGGCTGGGCTGGGTCTGGTGGGGCTGGAACGTGTTCGGCGACCTCCGGACGATGCTCCAGTACGAGTTCATCCGGAACGCCTTCGCGGCCGGCACGGTCATCGCCGTCCTCGGCGGCGTCGTGAGCTACCTCGTGGTGCTCCGCCGGTCGTCGTTCGCCTCCCACGCGATCGGGCACATCGGGTTCTCCGGCGCGGCGGGCGCGGTGCTGTTCTCCGTGAATCCGCTGTACGGGCTCCTCCTGTTCACGACGGTCTCCGGGGGCGGGATGGCGCTCCTGGGGGAGCGGGCGAGCCACCGCGACGTCGAGATCGGGACCGTCCTCGCGTTCACGCTCGGGCTCGGACTGCTGTTCCTCTCGTTCTACCGGGGGTACGCGACGGAGGCGTACTCGATCCTGTTCGGGGAGATCGTGGGGATCTCCTCCGCCCAGGTCGTCTTCACCTGGGAGACCGCGATCCCCGTGCTCGCCGTCCTCGCCTTCGTCTACCGGCCCCTGCTGTTCGCCTCGCTCGACCCGGAGGTCGCCGAGGCGAAGGGGATGCCGACGCTCGCGCTCGGCGTGGTGTTCATGCTCGCGCTCGCCGTCGCGATCTCGGTCGCGGTCACGATCATCGGCGTGCTCCTCATCTTCGCGCTCACCGTCACCCCCGCCGCGATCGCCATCCGCCTCGCGAAGCGCCCGCTCCACGCGATCCTGATCTCCGTCGCCGTGGCGGTCCTCGCGACGTGGGCCGGGATCTTCATCGCGTTCTACGAGGTGGAGCCGGTGAGCTTCTTCATCGTCACGATCATCTTCGCCACGTACCTCGTCGTCCGCCTCGTACCGTCCGGTTCCCGGCTGGCCTCGAGGCTCCGCTCGTCGACGACCGAGTAGTGGACCGGGGGGAGCCGGCCGAGACGCTCTTACGCGACCGGGCGGACGGGGGTCGAGGCGGAGCCCATGACCGCGTCCGAGGGGGCGGCCGGAACCGGTGGCCGGTAGCGAGCGGCCGCGGCTGCTGCTCGTGGGGGGGGCCGGCGGCTTCGTCGGGCGGGCGCTCCTCCCGGAGCTGGAGACGGAGTACGCCATCCGGTCGCTCCACCGGGAACCCGCCCCGGTCGAGACGGGGCGCGTGGAGTGGCTCCGGGGCGATGTCGCCGGAGGGGTGGACTGGGGCCGCGCGCTCTCCGGGGTCCAGGTGGTCGTCAACCTCGCCTGGTACCGATGGGCTTCCCCCGAGCGGTTCGACCGCCTGTCCATCGGGCTCGCCCGTCTGCTCGACGCGGCCACCCGCGCACGGGTCCGGCGGTTCCTCCAGGTGAGCGTGCCGCCGGCGCCCGAGGCGATGGAGCGGTCGCTCCCGTATCTCACCGGCAAGCGCCGGTTCGACCGGGCGCTCGCGGCGAGCGGCCTCTCGTACCGGATCGTCCGGCCGACGATGCTGTTCGGCCCGCACGACGTGCTCGTGAGCCAGATGATGCGGCTCATGCACCGGTACCCGTTCTTCCCGATGTTCGGCGACGGGGAGTACCACGTGAGCCCGGTCGCCGTGGACGACCTTGCCCGGCTGCTCCGGCGGGAGGCCGGCCGCGAGACCGTCGGAACGCTCGACGTCGGAGGGCCCCGGCGGTACCGGTACCGGGAGCTCACGGACGGCATGTTCGCCGCGCTCGGGAAGCGCCCTCGGTACTGGAGGATGTCTCCCCGGAGCGCGCTCCGGCTCACCCGGACCATGGTCTTCCTAGGGTCGACCCTGCTCTACCCGTACGAGGTGGAGTGGCTCACGAGCGACCTCCTCGGCCTCCCACCCTTCGGGGGGCTCGACCGGCCGATGCAGCCGGTAGAGCCGTACCTGGACGCCGTCGCCGCCCGACTCCGGGGACGACGGGCGGGGTGAGATTTCCGGGACGGACGGGGGATCCCCAGCCGAGAGCGGAGGCCCCGGGCGCCGCTCGCCGCGAGGCCCGACCGGCGCCGGCGGGACGCACGACCCAATGTTTTACTAGCGCGACACGGTCCCCCCGGGCATGGGTGGTTCGCTGGGCCAGCGATGCCTGGCCGAGTTCGTCGGAACGTACGTGCTCGTGGTCTGCATCGCGGGCGGGGTGGTGTTCACCGACCGGTCGACGGGCGGCGCCCTGGGCGTGGACCTGGTGGCGTCGCTCGCCCTCGGGCTCGGCGTGCTCGGCGCGATCTATGCCTTCGGCGACCTCTCCGGGGCGTACTTCAACCCGGCGATCACCGTCGGGGGGTGGCTCGCGGGGCGCCTCCCGGGACGCGACGCGGTCGCGTACATCCTGGCGCAGCTCGGGGGCGCGATCACCGCCGCGGGGTTCGTCGCCGGCGTGGCCTACGGGAACGCCGCGATGTTCGCGGGGGCCCAGCACTCGGCGATCGCCTCGCAGGGGTACGCGGGGAACGGCTCCCCGTACTCCGTCGCGATGGGCTCGGTGTTCCTGTTCGAGGTCGCGCTCACCTTCGTCCTGGTGTTCGTCGTGCTGCTGTCGACCCGCCGGGACGCCTCGGCGAAGAACCTCGCGCCGGTCGGCATCGCGCTCACCCTCGCGATGACGAACCTGATCGGGATCCCGATCGACGGCGCGTCCGTGAACCCGGCGCGCAGCTTCGGCCCCGCCCTCGTCGCGGCGATCTGGCCCGGGAGCCGGTGGGCCATCCAGCAGGACTGGATCTTCTGGTTCGCGCCGATCGTCGGCGGGATCCTCGCCGCGCTCCTCGAACGCGCCCTCCGCACGGCACCGACGGGCTGACCGGGTCCCCCGGGTCCGCGCCCCTCCGTCGCGGCCCGGTCCTCAGTCGCCCCCCCGGGCGAGGAAGTGCTGGACGACGAACACGAGCACCCAGCTGTACTCGGCCCAGTCGACCCGGTAGAACGAGATGCCGATCGAGAGCGCGAACACGGCGGCCGTCAGGTAGCCGCGCCGCGCGAAGTACCGGGTGACCGCGTCCGGCACCTCCGACGTCGTCAGCCGGGCCCGCCGGGCGTAGTCCCAGGTGAGCGTGGCGGTGAGCCCCAGCGAGATCTGGATCGCCGCGAACAGGTCGACGGCGTACTGGAAGTAGAACGGACCGTTCGCGTAGGTCGCGTAGACGCTCAGCACGAACGGCATGACGGCGACCTGGGCGAGGAGCATCATGTTGAGCGCGAGGAGCGTGCCGTCGTACCGGGCGATGTGCTGGTAGGTCCGGTTGTGGATCCCCCACCAGATCGCGATCATCACGAAGCAGAACCCGTAGCCCAGGAACGTCGGCAGGTCGCGCTGGAGCGCGGCACCGAGCTCCCCGTTCGTGTGGACGATGTCCGTCGACGGCACGACGAGCGAGAGCACGAGGAGGGTCAGGGCGAACGCGAACACCCCGTCGCTCAGGCTCAGGAGCCGGCCCAGGTCCCGGCCCCCGGCCGTCACGTCGGTGCGGCGCAGCGCGACGGCCGACGCCGTCGCGGGGTCGGGGATGGCGGGCGAGCCGGAAACGGTCGATCCTCCCTCGGTCATTCGGGGACGATACGCCGCTCCCTTCATCAACCCGGAGGAGGCCGCGCGGGCGTCGCCGGTGTCCGGAGGCGTCCGGGTGACGCTCCGCGACGAGGTTCGGCGCGCCGCTCCGGCGGCTCGAGACCGGACGGCCCTCCGCCCGGCCCGAGGAGGACCGGCCGCCGGCGGCGTCCCGCCGACCCCCGTCGCCCTAGGCCCGAGGGGCGCCGAGCCAGGCCGGTGGAGAGGCTCCCATCGGCGAGAGCGCCGGGTCGGCCCATCCGCCGGGGGTGGCCGAGAAGTGCACCGCCGGCCCGAGCCGTCGGAGCGGTCCGAGCGGCGTGTTGCACTCGATGATCTCGGGCGGCAGGAGGCGCTCCCTCAGCTTCGCGAGCATGGGCCCAAGCTCCGCGGGCTTCGCCAGCAGCGTGTCGAACCGGCGGAACGGGTTCTCGGCGAAGCTGCGCTGCTCGGGCGGGACGATGCCGAGCGAGAGGTACCACATCGCGTTGCGTGCGAGGCTCACGGTCACGTGGTAGCTCCCGCCCTCCGTCGCGCGGCGGACGAGCGCGGCCGTCGCGCCGGCCGCCCCCATGTAGCCGGTCACGTAGTCGTTGATGAGCGCGGTCGGCGGCATCGCCGGCTTCCCGCCCTCCCCCTCGGCCATCGCGACGCCGGAGGACGCCGACCCGAGCATGTCGAAGCCGCCCCGGTCCGACCAGGGGCCGCCCCAGCCGTAGCACCGGACGCTGACGACCACGATGCCGCGGTGGCCGGCGGCGAGCTGCTCCGGACCGAAGCCGAAGTTCGCGAGCTTGCGGCCGCGGAAGTTGTCGACGAAGACGTCGGCCCCCCGGGCCAGCTCGTGCGCCTTCGCCACGCTCTCCGGCCGCCGGAGGTCGAGGTAGGTGGAGCGGAAGCCGACGTTCGCGTCGTCGTACACCCACGGGTGCTCGAAGTCGTCCACGCGGTTGAACTGCAGCACCTCCGCGCCCTGCTCGGCCAGGGTCCGGCCGACCACCGGGCCCGCGACGGCGTGGGTGGCCGACAGCACCCGGACGCCGGCGAGCGGACGGTCCGCGGGGGCGAACGGCTGCGGGTCGCCGTCGGCGATCTTCCGCACCGCGATCACCGGCTCCTGGGCCAGGTACTGGCCCTGGGGGTGCTGCGCCCACTCGTCGGCCGTCCGGGCGATGCACAGCGTGTGGCCGGCGGCGTTGGCGGCGTTCTCGAGCTCGAGCGAGTCCCACTGGCGGATGGCGGCCGCGACGCTGCGGTGGTCCGCGCCGCAGTGGAAGAAGCTCGTCCAGGCGAACTGCTGGGCCGGGTAGACCGCCGAGGGGTAGACCCACCGGCCGTCCTTCGTCTGGAACGGGAAGATCGAGAACGGGTGGGAGTTCCCGATCGGGTTCGGATACGGCCATCCGTTCAGGGTCGGGCCGAACGTCAGCTCCGGGTCGATCCCGTGCGACGACCGGCGCAGGTCGACCGACAGGTCCTGGGGCTTCCCCGTCCGCAGCTTCCAGATCGTCGCCGCGCCCACCGCGGCGGCCATCGCCGACAGCGCGAAGACGGAGCCGAGCCGGATCGCGCTCGGGAAGAGCGGGTCCTGCCCGGCGAAGGAGATCCTCCCCCCGGTGTCGGAGGGACGGACCCCGGTCCCGGCGAGGAGGCGCTCGAGCTGCCGGGGGAGGTCGTCCCCCGACGGCGCGGCGCCCGGTACCCCGGCGGGCTCGGTCATGCGCGCGCCTCCGAGCTCTCCCCCGTTCGGCTCGCGCCGTCGCCCGTTGTCCGGTGGCCGTTGGTTTCACTCCACATGGCCCAGATACATCAGCTCCCAGATCCCGGGGTCGCTCGCGCGCTCCGCCAGCTGTCCGCCGACGTACTTCTCGACCGTCACGGTGCCGCTGAACCGGAGGTACGCCCCGTCCATCCGCGCCACGCGGGCGAGGATGTGGAGGAACCCCTTCGCCATGTCGGCGAGCTCGTAGTCGAGGATCGTCTGGCTGCGCTGGAAGATGACGCGGTACCGCGTCTGGTCGTCCTGCGTGTACTCGTAGATCACGCGGTTCGCGACCGGCTTCTTGCTCTGCGCGTCGGTCGTCAGGTCCTCGAGGACGAGCCGCGTCTTCGACGACTGGTCGGCCACCACCTTCCCGTCCTTGGCGAGCAGGAAGTT
Organism: Thermoplasmata archaeon; assembly: GCA_030037265.1. Taxonomy (GTDB): domain Archaea; phylum Thermoplasmatota; class Thermoplasmata; order Lutacidiplasmatales; family UBA184; genus JAKIWV01. Next base: position 16,420 of record JASHRQ010000036.1, read on the forward strand.
CGGCAGCTCGGTCCGGCCGTACGCCGCCTCGGCCCAGATGTAGCTCGCGATCACCGAGTACGGTCCGGCCTGCGCCCGGCCCCAGTACCAGTGGTTCATCAGCTTCGACATGGCCACGTCGCCCCAGTTGTGGTCGTGGTAGCCGACCCCGGTGACGGTCCGCGGCGCGGCGCCCTTCTCGGTGAGCGTCGCGGTCACCCTCCCCTGGGGCACCGCGGGCATCCAGGCGAACAGGTGCTCCTCGTGGGCGCCGAAGTAGGTGCACCCGGTGGCGGGCCGCCAGGACGGCACCTGTCCGACCAGCTCGACCTCGGCCGTGAGCTCGTCGGAGGCGAGCCGGATCTGGTAGGTGTGCAGGTCGCCGCGGAAGTAGCTGTCCTTGAGGCGGACGTCGCACCGCTCCTGGCTCGCGCTGAACTCGTCGGGCTTCGCGTGGACCACGATGTGGAGGGTCGGCTTCCCGGGCCGGTCGAGGTCGGCCGAGATCATCGGCGCCTCCGGGCCCTTGGGCTTCAGCATCCACTTGGTGTAGAACGTGATCACCAGCGAGGAGCCGTCGTCCAGGTGGGAGTCGAAGTACCACCACTCGTAGCTGCCGCGGCCGCCGGAGGTGCGCATCCCGTCCTCCCACGGCTCGACCTGGCCCCGCTTCAGGCCCAGCCGGGCGTAGTCGTCGTCCCGGTCCGCGAGCCGGGCGAGCGGCGCGGGGCTCATGCTCCCCCCGGTGTGGCCGCCCCGCGTTGCCGGTGCTTGATCTCCAGGAGCGCGATGAGGGTCTCGCGCGCCTGCGCGATCGCCCGGGTCCCCACGCGGCCGCGCAGCTCCCGGTCGAGCCGCTCGATGGCCCTCCGCGCGGCGTTCCCGGCGGCATGCCCGCGCTCGGTCAGCGTGAGCTTCACGCGCCGCCGGTCCGCGGGGTCGCGGGCCCGCTCGAGGTAGCCGCGGACCACGAGCGTCTCCACGGTCTGGCTCACGGCCTGCTTGCTGACGCCCTGCCACCGGACGACCGCCTCGACCGTGGCGCCGCTCCACTCCATCGCGCTCAGGAGGAACTCGCCGGAGGCGGGGACGTCGGGGAGCCCGGCCTTCGCCTGCTCTTGCTGGACCGCATCGGTGTACGTTCCGCGGCTCGCGTACAGCAGGGCGGGCAGCGGCACGTTCGCGTAGTTCGCTGGGGTCGGTGGGGACGCGCTCATCAGTCAAGTCTATTGACTGTCAAGAATATTAACTTATCGACCCCGTCGGCGGAAGGACCCCCCCCCGACCCCCCGCGGCTCCCGGGGCCGGGTTCCGAAGTCGTTCAATAGCGCGAGCCGTTCTCGAGCGGAAGGCGCCGAGGGGTCGTCCGGAAGCCGGGACGGTGAGCGGGAGGCTCGCCGGGGGCGGCTTCGGGCCAACCGAGTCGGCGGACCTCCCGGAAACCGCGGAGCGAGGAGATGGCACCGGGCGCCGACGCGAGGACCGTTCGCCCGACCGGGGGGAGGCGGGAGGCACCGCCGGACCCCGTCTCCGGCGGCGTTCTCTCCCAGCGACCCGGCTATGAAACGTGGGAGCAGTGGTACGCGCGGGAGGATTACCGTCGGATGCCCTGGTACTCCTCCCGCCCTTCCCCGTGGCTCGTGGAGGCCGTGCGGCGCCGGGACTTCCGGCGACCGGGTTCGATCCTCGACGTCGGCTGCGGCACCGGCACCAACGCCCTCTGGCTCGGCCGGCGCGGGTTCCGCGTCGCCGGTGTGGATGTGTCGTCCACGGCGATCGCGATCGCCGCGGCGAGGGCGCGCCGGGGGGGCGTGGCCGTCGACCTCCGCGTCGCGAGCGCGGACCGGCTCCCGTTCGGGCGCCACCGCTTCGACGGCGCGGTCGACAACGGATGCTTCCACTCGATCCCCGTCGGGCTCCGGGGGTCCTACGCGGCGGAGCTCGCCCGCGTGCTGCGCCCGGACGCCCGGCTCTTGCTCACCTGGATCCCCCGGGAGGTCCGCACGTCGCTCGGACCGCCCCACCGCCCGTCGCTCGCGGAGGTCGTGTCGGTGTTCGAGCCGGGGTTCGTGTTCGCCCGGGTCGACTGGCACGCCTCGGGAACCCCCGACGCCTGGAAAGTGTTCGCGGAGCGGCTCGGACGGTGCACCGCCCTCCTCGTCCGCCGGCGAGGACATCAGCCCCCACCCTGGAAGTGAGCGGGCCCGGCGCGGGCGGGCGCGCGGCGCTCCCGGGTCGAGGCGGCCGGGACCGTCTCAGCGGGTGGCCGGCGGTCCCTCGCGACGGTAGTGGAGGAAGACCGTGCCGTCGGTGAGGGGCTTCGCCTCGACCAGCGCGAAGTCCCGGCGGCCGGGGACCCCGAGCGGCACGAAGTCCTCGGCGTGGTCCGGGTCGGGTACCACGTGGAACATCGGCTTCCCCTGCCCGACGAGGCTCCGGAACACCTCGAGCAGCAGCTCGTCGACCAGGTCGTGCTCGAAGAACGACTGGGCGAGCCGGGGACCGCCGCCCACGGCCATGTCGCCCCCGGGAAGCGCCTGAAGCCGCCGGACCTCCTCGGCGACCCCGCTCCGGACGATCCGCGTGTTCGGCCAGTCGGCCGTCGGGAGCGTCTTCGAGAACACCACCTTCTCGGCCCGGTCGCAGAACGTCGAGAACGCCCGGTCCCACGCCGAGGCCTTGGGGTCGCTCTTCCGTCCGGGCCAGAATTCGGCCCACTTCCCGTAGGCGACCCGGCCCAGGAACAGCGTGTCGATCGCCCCCAGCCGCGGGGTCCACATCGGGTCGTCCTCCTCCTCGGCCTCCGTGGCCGGGATCTCGGGCGCGGCCCGGTAGCGAGGGAACTCGGCGACGCCGTCGAGCGTCATGAACATCACGACCAGGACTTTCCTCATCGCCTTCTTCCGCGGGTCCTCGGACCGCGTCCGGCCGGCCCGTCACCGGTCCGCCCTCGCACGACCCGCCGGCCCTCCGGCCGCTGCGCCGTTAATATCCCGAGAATACTAATATGGCGTAGGGACCGGGGAGATACTGATGGCCGGTGTGGCGAAGGTCCCGCTGGCCCTCGAGACGGACGGGACTGAGGACGGGACCGCGCCGCCGGTCGCGTTCCTCCGGTGCCCGATCCAGGAGACCCTCGGGGTCCTGGGCCGGCGCTGGTCCCTGCTCGTGCTCCGCGACGTCGGGGTGTACCGACGGGAGCGGTTCTCGTTGATCCTCCGGGGGAACCCGGGGCTCACCCCACGCGTCCTGTCTCGGCGGCTCGCGGAGCTCCAGCGCGAGGGGCTCGTGCGGCGGAGCGCCCGGAGCCGGAAGGACGTCCGGTACGCGCTGACCCCGAAGGGCCGGGACGCCCTGCCGATCCTGGCGGCGATGGTCGCGTACGGGATCCACCATCACGCGGACCGGGTGTTCGCGGACGGCACCCCTCGCGGGATGCGCGAGGCGTTCCCGCTCGCCCGGGAGACGCTGCTGGACCTCGTCGCCCGGGACGACCGGCAGTTCGGTCCGCGCTGAAGGGTCCACGGACCCGCGAATACGCCACAAGCGCCGGGGCGCGGCGACCGCGTCCGCTGAGGGAGAGGCTCCACCGACCGAGGGTCACTTCGACGGGAGCCGGCCGTTCGCCCGGAGGACCTTCAGCATCTCCAGCGTCTGCACGCCCTCCCACTCGAACCGCGTGATCGGCGTCCAGATCGGGAAGCTCACCGACCACCCTCCCTCGGGGGTCTGCGCGGCGGCGATCCGGTCGAGGTGGCCCTCGACCTCCTCCTCGGTCCAGAGGGCCCGGGAGCGAGTGCCCGGCTCGGGAGAGAAGTCGAGGGGGCGAAATCCCCCGCGTTCGTGGGCGGCGTCCAGCACGATCTCCTTCGACGCCCGGACCAGGGGCCGGAGCCGCTGGACCGACCGGACGGCCCGCGTGCGGTCCGGAGACTCGTCCAGGAACGCGAGCACGACGCGGAGCTCGTACGGGCTGACCTCCTCCATGCGCTCGATCCGGTCCCAGCACCAAGTCGCGTTCCGGTCCAGCCAGTCGGCCCGGACCTTGTTCCGGTACAGGTAGGCCCCGATACCGGCCGTCGGGTTGAGTGAGCCCACCACTTTCCCCGGACCGGTCTCCCACCACGGCGCGTGCGGGGACCGGCGGGCGTCGGGAAACACGAACGGGATCCCGCCCCCTCGGGCCTCCGCCGACCGGAGCCACGCCAGGATCCGGTCCCGACGGGCGCCCCGGACCTCTCCGACCTCGTCGAGTACTCCGAGCGCGGTCCACACCGGTATCGGCTCGCTCTCCGGGCCCCGGAGGTCCGGCTCCAGGGCATGGCCGTACCCGCCGTCCGGATTCTCGTACGCCTCGAGGGCCCGGAGGACGGGCTCCTTCGGTCCGTGCTCGAACAGGTAGGCGAACCGCCGGCGGTCCAAGAGCCGGGCGTTCACGTTCAGGAAAGAGCGCGCTCGGCGGAGGACCCCGCGGGAGCGGGTCGGCGTGGTCCGTCGGGACGGCATGGGTCGGGAATGTGGGCCCGACTCTTTGGGGCTTACCGTGAGGTCGTGAAACGGGGGCTCCCCGGGCGATCTCGGGCCGCCCCGACCCCGACGGACGTACTGGACGCGAACGGCTCCCCGGGGCGGGCGACCTACGAGATCCACCGGGTCGGTGCTCCCACCCTCGATGGGCTAACTTCGGCCCACATATACCGGCGTCCGTTCCTACCCCCGAGGGGGGCGAGGTGGCGAAGATCGTGGTGGCGGAGTTCGTGTCGGCGGACGGATTCATCGCCCGCCCCGACGGGAACATGGAGGGGTTCAACGCCGAGGGCGACACGACCGAGCATCTGATCGAGGTCCAGCGACAGTGGGACTGTCTCCTGATGGGCCGGGTGGCGTACGAGATGGTCCGCGGGTGGGCCGACGCGCCGGTCGAGGGGAATCCGATCGCGAAGTTCATGAACACGGTGCCGAAGGTCGTGGTCTCCCGGACGCTCCGGGAGGCTCCGTGGGGCCGGTGGCCGCCGGCGCGGGTGGTGCGCAACGTGGCGAAGGAGATCCGGCAGCAGCGAGCGCGGAAGGGCAAGGACACGGCCATCCTGGGCAGCGGCAAACTCGTCCAGCACCTGCTGGCGCACGGATGGGTCGATGAGTTGCTCCTCGACGTGCACCCCGTCGCCTTTGGCCGGGGGAAGACCTGGGCGCCGGCCCACGGCCCCGACCTGCGCCTCACGTTGGTCGGGGCGAAGGCGGACGGGTCCGGGATCGTGAGCCTCCGGTACCGAGTGAAGAAGCGACGCTGACCCCGACCCCGCGAGGAGGAGGGTCACGCTCCGGACCCGCTCGCAGGGATCGAGACCGGCCGACCCGCCGAGTCCGGTGCTCCCGGCGGAGGTCCACCCCCCTGTCTCCGGGAGCGCCGGGGGCCGGAGGTCGTTTCCCCCCGGACCGGCCCTATCGCACCGCCGCGTAGTGGAGCAGGATCTCCTTGTCCTCGCCGGGTTTCGTCTCGAGGAGATTGAGCGTGCACTGGCGGTCCATCGGCCCCCAGTACCGGGGGCCCTTCCCGTAGACGACGGGCATGACGAAGAACCAGTAATCGTCCGCGAGGTCGCGGCGAAGGCATTCGCGGACCACCGCGGGGCCGCCCTCGAGCAGGATGTTCCCGCCCTTCTCGCGCCGCAGCTTGGCGAGGATCCGGGCGAGGTCGCCGTGCAGGATCCGGGAGTTCTCCCAGTCGGTGGACTTCAGCCGATGGGAGAGGCAGACCTTCTCCACGCGGTCCAGGTAGCGGCGGTAGTCGAGGAGCCACTTCGACTCGCCGGGCTTCCGCGCCTTCTCGCTCCACGTCCGCTGGTGCCCGAGGAAGGACCGTCGGCCCATGATGACCGTCGTGACGTCGTCGAACCGGTCGTACCACATGTGGCGGAAGAGGGCGTTGACGTCCGGCGAGGGCCGGTCCGACCCCGGGTACTTCGGGAACTCGCCGCGGCCGTCCAACGTCATGTACACGTTCGCTGTGATCTTCCGCATCTTCTCGTCCCCCGAGCTTTCGGTGCCTCACGGCGGCCGCGAGGCCCCCGGGGCCCCGGTCGCATGCATAAACGGACATATATTCCTTTAGGCATACGTTGTCCGTGCCCGACATCTTTCAGGTTCTGGCCGAACCGTCGCGGAGACAGCTGCTCGACGTGCTTCGGGACGGGGAGCGGTCCGTCGGCGAGTTGGTCCACCGTACCCACATGCTCCAGCCCTCCGTCTCGAAGCAGCTGCGCATCCTCCGGGACTCGGGCGTGGTCTCGCTCCGCGCGGCGGGCCGCCAGCACCTGTACTCCATCCGGGGCCGTTCGCTCCGGGAGGCGTCCGAATGGCTCTCCTACTACGAACAGTTCTGGCAGGAGGGCCTGAGCCGGCTGGACGAAGCCCTCCGGCGGGAGTCCCGGCCGACGACTCGGAGGAGTTCATGAGCGGGGCGCGCGAGGAGGAGGTCGCGGTTCGGATCGAGCGGGTCCTCCACGCCCCGCCCGACCGGGTGTTCCGCGCCTTCCTCGACCCGAAGCTGATGCGGCAGTGGATCACCCCGGACGACCTGGACCTCGACCGGATCACCGTGGAGCCCCGGGTCGGCGGGCGCATCGAGGTGTGGCACTCGCAGCACGGTGTGAGCACGGGGAAGTTCGAGGGACGCTACGTGAAGCTCGACCCGCCCCGGGAGCTCGTCTACCGCTGGGCGTTCGTCGGAACGGAGCCGGAGAAGGGGGAGTACTTCGACACGCTCGTCACGGTCCGTCTGCGTCCCTGGGGCGACGGGCAGACGCAGGTCCACGTCGTCCACGAGCGACTGGCGGAACTCCGCAAGGGGGCCCCCCACATCCTCCCGCGACTCGTCCCCGGGTGGGAGAACTGCCTCGACAAGCTCGACCGCGCCGTTGGCGGGGTTCCCCCGAAGTGAGATGCTTTGTCATGCGAGCCGCTGCGACCCGGAGCATGAGCGAGTACCGCGCGGGCGGTCCGACGGCCACTCGATCGACCGAACGGCGACCCGCGTACCGCTCTCGCACCTGAATGATGACCTCCGAGCTGGAGGCCATCCGCGCCTGGTTCGCCTACCTCGCCGAAGCGCGCCGCGGCTACCTGGAGGCGTTTTCCAAGCTCCCGGTGGCGGAGCTTTCTCGCGATCGGGGCGCGTCGTTTCCCACCCTGCTGGACATCTTCGGTCATTCGCAGGGCGCGCTCTACTTCTGGATGACGGGCTGCGCGCGCTTCGCGTTCCCGCCCCAGGAGCCCGATACGAGCCGCCCGCCCAGCCTCGCGGACGTGCGGAAGGACGAGAACTACATTCAGACCCAGATCCGGCGCGTCATGGCCGAGTTGACGGAAGAGGACCTGGCTCGGGTCGTCCACCGAAAGGCCGGCGAGGGGTCGCCGCACGAGTGTGACATTCCGGTTCGCGAAGTGCTCTGGCACCTGGTCGAGGAGGAGCTCCAGCACCGGGGGGAGCTCAACGCGCTCCTGTGGCAGATCGACGTGGACGCGCCGGTCTACGATTGGGTCCACTGGGCCCATCAAGTGGGCCGGATTCAGCATCCCGCTCCGAAGTAGGGCCGCTCTCTCGGCGCGGCCCGCTCCCCCCGACGGGAGAGGGACCTGCCCGGGCATGGGCGAGGTGCCTCGGGTAGCACCGGTGGGACCTGCCGTGCGGGTCCCATCCGGAAACTGTTTCGGGTCCGCCGGGAGTCAGTGCCCCGTGGGCTTCGGCATACCCTCGAGTCCCGCCTCGGCGAAGTTGGGGTCCCCGACGAACGCCCTCGAGATGCGGGTCGCCCGCATCGTGGCGAAGCTAGTGCAGTTGGTGAAGCTCCACCGTTTGTCCGCACGCGATAGCCTCACTTTCCGGCTCTCCTCGAACTTCGTCTCACCGATCCGAAGCCGTCGGACCGACGGGCTCTGCTGGAGCAGGAGCGCTCGCCGGGACACCGAGCCAAGGCCCGCTCGTTGTCGCAGCCGGTTAAACGTCTCGTCCAGGACGTGATCGGTCGTCGCCGGTGAACCGAGTCGACCACTTTCGATCTCGGCGAACGCCGACGTCGCTTCCGGTCGTTGCGCGGCCCGTTCGCAGAGCAGCGCGAACCAAGCCGACGTATCGATAAAAATCATGGCGGGCCATAGAGCCGCTCGTCCACGTGCTCGGCCGTGCAATCCTTGCCCCGGGGGGCCCGGCTGATGGGCGAGCTCCCGGAAGATGGGGTCCGAGGGATTCACTCGGTCATCGAGTACGTGGGCCCGGATCGCCGCGCGCACGACGTCCTGAATCGGTCGATGCTCGGAGCGGGCTCGCTGCCGCAGCAGCTCGTACTCCAGCTCGGGCAGCTGGGTCTGGACGACTGTCATGCTTCATGTAACTGAATCGTATTAGCCCACGTTTCATGCACCACCCGGGGGTACGGTGCTTATTCGCCAGGTCGTCCCCCGGTCCCTCGCCGACCGATGTTCCTCTCGTACCAATACCGCCTCTACCCCTTCCCCGCCCAGGAGTCCGAGCTCCGTCGGTGGCTCTCCGAGCTCACCTTCCTCTGGAACTACTCCGTAGAGGAGCGCGCCGGGGGGTGGCGCCTCCGTCACGAGCGACGGACGTACCTCGACCAGCAGGCTCGACTCAAGGCATGGCGCGCCTACGACCGCGCCGGGCTGGGCTCCCTCCCCTACGATGTCGCCCGAGACCAGCTCCAGCGGGTCGACCTCGCCTTCCGCGCCTTCTTCCGACCGGGTGCCGAGGGACGACGAGGGCGGCGGCGTTCCGGTTATCCTCGATTCCACCGCCGCACGGACTCCTTCACGTTCGTGACGATCCGAGATCCCCTCGTCCGAGGACCGGGCATCGGGGCCCAAGCGCAGCTCAAGGTCCCGACGCTGGGTCGGGTGCCGCTGCGTCTCCACCGTCCACCCCCAGCCTCAGGCACTCCCAAGTCGGTCACGGTGTCCGCCCGGGCGGACGGATGGTATGCCACGGTCCAGTACGAGATTCCCGATCCGACACCTCCCACCGTCCCGGCCCGATCCCCGGTCGGCATCGACCTCGGTCTCTCCCATCTCGCCACGCTGTCCGACGGGACCGCGGTCGACCCTCCTACGTTCCTGCGGAGGACCCTACGCCGACTCCGTCACGCACAGCGTTCCCTCTCGCGACGGCAGCGGGGCTCGGGACGGTGGGAGCGGCAGCGGCAGCGAGTCGCTCGATACCACGCTCACGTCGCCCGGCAACGACGCCACTTCGCGCACACCCTGACCCACGGCTGGGTCGTCCAGCACGACCGGATCGCCATGGAGGACCTGGACGTGCCTCGGCTCGCCACCGCGGGTCGGTTGGCACGTCCGATCCACGACGCCGGGTGGGGGATGCTGCGACCGATGTGCGCCTACAAGGAGCTCCGTCGGTCCGGCCGCTATGTGGAGGTGCCTTCGGAGGGGACGACACAGAGCTGCTCGGGGTGCGGGAGACGGCACGACCCTCCACTGACGCTCCGGGACCGCACGTACGACTGCCCGTGCGGCCTCCGTCTCGACCGGGACGTGAACGCGGCGAGGAATATCCTCGCCCGGGCGCTGGCCCTGGACTCTCCTTCGGAGCTACCGCGGAACCCGCGGGAAGTGACGCGCGGGGAGAGGTTGCCTCCACCTCAGCGGGCAGGCCCCAGGGTCTACCAGCAGAGGCGAGCGACCTCGTCGAACCGCGAACACGCGACCCGGCACGAGTCGGCCAGCGCCTTCTCCGTGCCGTAAACGTGAGCTGTTACGGTTTCTCCAGGCCGCTTCAGGCTCTCCAGAAGTTCGCGCGTGCTGGAGCGGATGGTGATTGTCGTGGGTCGATCTGCTAGAGCCATCGTCGGCAATAGTTCCACAGTTGCGGATAGTCTTTGCGTGACGGCCGAACGATGCGGATTGCAAGCCTCCGGACCTCCCCTCCCTTGCGCCAGGTACGGGCCCGCCGGGATTCGACCCCGGGCCGTCACGCCGGTATCGATGGATCGGGCCCGCACGCCCAGCACTCTCCGACGGCTCGTTCGAGCATCGACGCTCCGTGGGCCTACCCACCGCCCGGGCCGGCAGCGGTTCGATGCTCGCCGACGACGAGGATCACCCGGCGTTACTTCAAGTAAAGCATATTTACACTAGGAACGCTTCGTAGGTCGTGGCGACGACGGCGACGGTGAGCTCCAAGGGGCAGATTACGCTCCCCAAGTCCCTCCGGGAAAAGCATCACCTGAGGGAAGGCGAAACCGTGCTCGTCCTGGAGACGCGCGATGGGGTGCTCATCCGTCACGGACGGAAGAGCCTGCGGGGGATCCTCCGGGGGCGCATCGACACCGCGCGGCTCGAGAAGTCCGTGCGGGACCTGCGGAAGGAATGGCGCCTCTGAGCGAGGCGGTCATCGACACGGTGGCGCTGGTGCGCCATCTCGACGACTCGCTTCCGAGGTCCGCCGAGTCGATCTTTCGGGCCGCCGAGAACGGGCGAGGAACGCTGTACCTGCCCGAGATCGCGCTCGGCGAGTTCGCCTATCTCGCGCTTCGAGGTCGGCTGGGGCTCGAACACCCCCGTGCGGTCGTCGAGGAGGTGGTGGATCAGGTCCGCGCGGCGGGGTACATCCAGCTCTCCTCACTGCCCCTACTCGGATGGGCGGTCTTCCTCGATCTCGACGTCCCGGAGCTGCACGACCGTCTGATCGCCTCCGACGCGCTGGTTCGGGGCGTCCCGTTGGTTTCGAACGATCGCGAGCTCGCGAAGGTGCCCGGCCTACGGCTGATCTGGGACTAGGCTCGGGACCGCGTCCCGGACCGCGCCCAGCTCGGCCCGGCGCACCGTCGGCCGACCGATTCCGGTAGGGCTCCGACGAGAGGGGGGTACGCTCCTCGGGAGGATGCACCGGAGGCGGTCCCGGACTTCCGCGGCGGTCTTCGTCAGAGGGTCCACGGTCTTCCGGGATCGGCCGGCCGCATTCCTCGACCGGGCCCCGATGCTCGAACCGCCGAGAGTAGGAGTGGGTTCGGACCGCCGGTTTCCCGGGTGATCCCCATCTCCCTCAGGGTTCGCTAACCCCCGGGAATTGAGCCCCTCCGCGGGCTCTCGACCGCGACCGCTCGGGAACGCGTTACCTCCTCCCATCGCCGCGACGGACGGGCCTTGGTACCGTTCGTCGGTGGAGGCAGTGCTTCCCGGGGGGCCGGGGACCGCCCCTGCCTTCGGGACGTCCTCGAACGCGCTTCTGGGCCCGAGGAGGGAACGGGCCCGCCGGGATTCGAATCCGTTCCGGTAGGGAAAAATGCCGTCGCGAGCCAGCATCGGTTATCGCGCCTCCTGGCCCAAGAACCGCAGGGGTGGCAGCGCCTAATCGAGGACCCGCATCGCGGCTGCGGTCGTTCTCGTCTTCGTGGCACCCCTGACCGAGGACCTCCTCAAGTTCTTCGACTCGGGCGTTACCGGGGCCAACTTTGCGTCGGTATCCGGGGCGGGGATCGGATTCGCCGCCACGGAGAACGCTCTCTACTTCTTCGGGGCCCGGGGCGAACCCCTGGGGTTCCTCATCACCCTGATCGCGGTTCGGGCAGCTTCGGACCCCCTGATTCACCTCACTGCCATGAACTTCAGCACCCTCACATGGTACGGAAAGCCTTGGGGGCTGCCCGCCACCCTCGTCCTACACGCCCTCTGGAACACGGTGGCCCTGGTCGAGGTCTATATCGACCCGACCCTCGGACTTGTCCTGCTGGGTGCGGCGGGTTTCGCTGTCCTTGGAATTCTCCTGCTCGTCCGACGGAATCCCGACATCCAACAGACCCTGTCGGACGACTGGCGAATGAACCCTTGGACCGGGTCGCTGCGCCCCGCGAGCGCGGCGTGAGATGGAAATGTGGCGGAACAGAAGTGGTCGAGGCACGTGGGGCACTTGGGGGAGGGCGGGCTCCACGGCTGGTGCGCGAGCTGCCCTCCCGGGGAGCGACACCAGGCGATCGAGCGGACGGTCCGGGCCGATGGCTACGCTACCGCGATCCGGCGTCTGAACTTCCTCGCGAACGTCGCCAACCGGCGGGACAACGGGCGCCTGCACCGGGTGGCTCGTGAGGACGAGGACCGGCGCCGGGCGCAAGGAACCCATCACCGGGTGCGAGGGTTCGAGCGGGACGTCGAAGGGCGGCGCGAACGCGTGCGACTACACCTCGCTAGTGCCATGTAACCGATTTGTGCGATAATATATCTATTCGGACTTCTTCCCGCCGCTCGTGCGTGTCGCGGCCCCCGTCGTCCTCGCTCCCACCGAGCGGACGGAGCTCCAACACTGGGCTCGGGGTCACGCGGTCCCGTACCGGCAGGTGCTCCGCGCCCGCATCGTCCTCGCCGCCGCCCAAGGGCGCTCGAA
>JASHRQ010000037.1 GCA_030037265.1 Thermoplasmata archaeon
CGCGGGGGCGCTCCGCGCCGCCGTCGACGCGGCGACCGCCGCCGCGGTCCGCGTCCGGTCGGTCTGGCAGATGCCCCCGGCGACCGACCCGAACGCCGCGTGGGACCCGCTCCCGGTCGCGGAGTACGTGCGGAACGACTTCCGGAACCTCCGCGCGGAGCTCGACGGGCCCGCCCCCGGGCCGGTCGAGACGTCGCGGGCGGTCGAGATGGCCGCCCAGTTCGTCCGGCTCGCGAACGACCTCGTCCGGCTCCGGTTCGCGCCGATGGCGCGCCGCGCCTGGGCGACGCTCCTCGACCTCGCCTTCGTCACGCTCCCGGCCGTCCTCCTGTGGGTCGGCGTCGCGACGGCGAGCTCCGCTCCGGCCGACACGATCCTGAGCGGACTCCCGTTCGCGGTCTCGGTCTACGGATACATGGCCTACGCGTTCCTCTACTTCGTGCTGCTCGACGCGTGGTACGGCGCCACGCTCGGGAAGCTCCTGGTCGGCCTCTCGGTCACCGGCCGTCGGTTCGAGCGGCCGTCGCCGCTCCAGTCGGTGCTGCGCGAGCTACCGAAGCTCGTGCCGCTGTTCGTGCTGGCGGAACTCGGCGGGCCCGCCGTCGTCTTCCTCGTGAAGGCGGCGACCGGCCCGGTGACGACGCTCGGGGTGACGCTCAACGCGGCCGACGGGGTCGTGCTCGCCCTCGCCACGGCGCTCGCGCTGATGGCGTCGCTCGCGTTCGGGGCGATCCAGGTCGTGCGGACGACGGAGCGCCAGCGGCTCGGGGACCGGTGGGCCGGCACGTGGGTCGTCGAGCGGCGCCCGGTCACGACGGCGGCGGGGGCGGTGCTGGACCCGACGGCGGCGACCCCGCCGGCGACGTCCGGGTGAGCGGGATCGCGATCGCGGAGACGTTCGCGTCCCGACCGTCCCGATTCACCAGCCGCTCGGTGTCGGTCGTGATCGGGCCGACGGCCACCTGGCCCGCGAGGAACCGGCGGCGGACCACCTCGACGACGTCGACCGCCTTCACGATCGCGTGGCCGCGCGCCCGGACGACGACCGGCGCGGCGCCGGAGTTGAGCTGCGCGACGACCTCGAAGACGTACGTCATCGCGGGCTTCTGACCGATGTACACGGTCGCCGTCCCGGCCGGAGCGGGCCGGGGGGCTCGCTCCGGGCCCGGCATCGCCCCGCCGAACAGCCCGCCCTACAAGCGCTTTGGCTTTGCCCGACTCCCGGGCCGCGCGCCGGCAGCCGTCGGCCGGGACGGGGCGCCTCCGGACCGGCGGGAGGCGGCGCCCCGGCCCGAATCAACCTCATATGGTGGACCGTCCGTAGCCGCGCCCGGTCGCGCAGGGGTGGCCCAGCTTGGTCAAAGGCGCCAGGTTGAGGTCCTGGTCTCGTAGGAGTTCGTGAGTTCAAATCTCACCCCCTGCATCCCCCGGCCGCCCGGCGAAGGGATTAACCCCGTTCCGACTATGTACGCCGGGGAGAGGAGGAGCACGGGCGCCGTCCCCGGGGTGGAAGTGGCCACGCCATCGCCTTTTCCGACGGGGGCGTCCCGGTGACCGCCGCGGCGACGGAGTGCCCGGCCTGCCGCTCCGGGGTCCCCGCCGGGGCCCGCGAGTGCCCGCGCTGCGGCGCGGCGCTCGGCCCCGCGGCCCCGCGCGACGGGGGCCTGTCGCCGGACCTCTCGCGCCGGTTCCTGAAGCTCCGCCAGTGGGCGGAGATCGTGGAACCGCTCGGGATCACGCTCCCGGTCCTGCCCGCGTGGGCCGAGGAGGCGGCGCGAGGCGGCGCCGACCCCGACCGCTGGTCGGAGGTGCTCCGCGGCATCGAGCGGCTCTCGCAGAACCAGATCGTCGCGGCGCTCGAGGAGTGGCAGCGCGGGATCCGCACCCGGCTGACCCGGCTCGAGGCGTACGCCGTTGACAGCCGACTCGAGCGCGACCAGATGGACGACGCGCTCCACTTCGCGAAGATCGGCGAGATCGGCCGGGCGCTCACCGCCTACCAGCAGGTCGACCGGGTGATCGCGCTCAAGGAGCGGCACCTCGACACGGCGCGCGAGGAGCTCGAGAGCGTGATCTCGCTCCTCCGCGACATGTCCGGCCTCGGGCTGCCCGTGCCGAGCGACCCGGACGAGCTCGGCCGGGAGCTCGAGCGCGAGCTCCGGAGCGGGCGCCTGGCCGCGCTCAAGCAGCAGCTCCGCACCCTCCGGTCGCGGGCGCTCGAGGACGGGAAGCGGACGCTCCCGGAGTTCGTGACCCGCTACGGGACGCTCCTCCAGTCCCAGCGCGGCCAGGGGGCGCTCGTCGAGTCCGAGATCGCCGAGCTCGGCCGCGGCGCGCGCCTGCTCGCCCGGGGCCGGAACGAGGAGGCGATCCACCGGCTCCGGAAGCTCGTCCAGGTGCACGGTCCGGGGACGGGCCGCCCCGCCGGCGCGCGCGGCGCCGACGGGGACTCGGTGCCGGCGGCTACAGCGGCTTCTCGAAGAACTTGACGTCCTCGTTCCAGTAGTGCCGGTGGAGGAGCCCCGCCTCCTGGAACCCGGCGTGGCGGAACAGGGCGTGCGCGCCCTGGAACCGGGCGAGCGCGTCGATCCACACCTCCTTCGCCTGGTTCCGCCGGGCCCAGTCGACGGCGGTGAGCACGAGCGCGGTGCCGACCCCCTTCCGACGGACGTCCGCGTCGACGGCGAGGTCGACGAGCCGGCAGTTCCCGGCGGAGAACGCGCAGCCGACGGCGCCCAGGAGCCGCTTCCCGTCCCGGGCGACGAAGTACGTCACGCCCTCCATCCGGCTCGTGAACTCGAGCGCCCCCGGGACCGCGCCCTTGAGGAACTCGGGCGGCACCTCGGCGCGGACCGCCTCCCAGACGCGCCGGTACAGCGCGCAGATCTCCGGGATGTCCTCGTGGGAGACCCGGTCGATGAGCACCCCCGGGGGCGTCGGCACCGCGGCGCCGGCGTCCGGCGCCGGTCCCGTGCCCGCTCCCGTACCGTTCTCTCGATGGACAGACCCCTTCTCACCCACTGCAGAACTCGTCACGCGCGGAGCCTCGGGTCGTGGTCGCTGCACCGGTATAGCGCGGCTCGCTCTTAGGTTTGCTGCCGCGGGGCCGCCGCGTCCGGACCGCTCACGGCGTGTGGCGCGCCGGCGTGCGCGGGAACGGCGTCGTGTCGCGGATGTGCTCGCGCCGCGCGAGCCACCAGACGAACCGCTCGATGCCGATGCCGAAGCCGGCGTGCGGGACGCTCCCGTGCCGGCGGAGGTCGAGGTACCACTCGTAGTCCTTCGGGTCCGCGCCGACCGCGCGGATCCGCTCGACGAGGCGTCCCAGGTCCGTCTCGCGGCAGCTCGCGCCGACGATCTCGCCGTATCCCTCCGGCGCGAGCAGGTCCGCCGCCTCGACGGTCCGGGGGTCGCCCGGCGACCGGAGCATGTAGAACGCCTTGAGCTCCGACGGGTAGCGCGTGACGAACAGGGGGAGCCGCTCGGGGAGCGTGAGCGCCCGCTCCTCGGCGGTGCCGAGGTCGCTGCCCCAGCGCACGCCGAACCCGTCGCGCGCGAGCCGGTCGATCGCGTCGCCGTAGCTCAGGCGCGGGAACGGGGCGCGGACCGCCGCGAGCTCCTCCGGGGGCCGCCCGAGCGCCGCGAGGTCCGCGGGCGCCCGCGCGGCGACGGTCCGGAGCACGTGCTCGACCATCCGCTCGATGAACGCCAGGAGCTCGTCGAGGTCGCACCAGGCGAGCTCGACCTCGAGGTGCGTGTACTCGGTCAGGTGCCGGCGCGTGCGGGACTTCTCGGCGCGGAAGGAGGGGGTGACGGCGTAGACCCGCTCGTGCGGGAACAGCATCGCCTCGAGGTACAGCTGGGCGGTCTGCGACAGGTAGCCGGGCCGGCCGAAGTAGTCGAGCTGGAACGCCTCGGCGCCCCCCTCGGCCGCGTTGCCGGTGAGGATCGGCGGCGTGACCTCCATCACCGACTCCCGGACCATGAAGTCGCGGAACGCCGCGAGCACCTCCGCCTTGAGCCGGAAGACGTGGACGAACTCCTGCCCGCGGATCGCGAGGTGGCGCTTGTCGAGGAGGAACTCCTCGGTCTGGTCCTTGAAGATCGGGAACGGCTCGCCCGGGTCGATCACCTCGAGCCGGTCCGCGCGGACCTCGCGCCCGCCCGGGGCGCGCGGGTCCGCCGCCACGGTGCCGCTGAGCCGGACCGACCCCTCGATCTGGACGCGCTCCGCGGCGGCGAACGCCGCGTCGCCCACGGCGTCGCGACGGACCGTCACCGGGACCGTGCCGGTCCGGTCGCGCAGCGTGAGGAACAGGATGCCGCCGGACGACCGGGACCGGTGGACCCATCCGCGGAGGTGGAGCTGGCGGCCGACGGCGTCGGCGTCGTGCGCCCGGGCGACGGGGTCGTAGGCTACTGGTACTCCCGCCATTTGTGCCCGCACTTCGTGCACTCGAAGATCCGCGTCTCCGGCTCGTCCGCCCCGCGGGTCTGGCGGAGGACCCAGTACGCCCGGGTGTTCCCGCACTTGGGGCAGACCTCGTCGGCCGTCGGCAGCGTCGCGGCCGCCTTCTCCTCGACGACCGCCACATGGCGGCCCTGCGGGTCCGACCGGCCGACCTCGGTCCCCTTGCCGAGCGGCACGCGGGTGCCGCAGCTCGAGCAGACCCAGACCCCCTTCGCCCGGTCGGGGCGCATGAGGCGTTTGCACTTGGGGCAGAACACGGGAGCCTCCCGAGCGCCGGGGGGTATTAGGCGTTGGGCCATCCTCGAGGTGAACGGAGCGTCCGGCGCCCGGACCGGCGACGCGGCCGACGGTTCACTCGCTGAGCAGCTGCGCGGGCGGGCCGTGGCTTTCCGCCGGCGCGTCCGGCGCCGCGACGGAGAGCGGGAGCGGCGAGGCCTTGGCCGACGGCGCGAGGAGCGTCCGCATGTGCTCGGTGCGCCGGCGGACGTCCTCCTGGCTCCCGATGTCGTGCCGGACGTAGTACGTGCCCCGGACGAACTGGAGCGCGGCCTCGACCCGCCGGTGGGCCTCGTGGATCGCGCTCGCCTCGCCGACGAGCGCGAGCCCGCGCGAGGCCGTGAGCCGAACGCGGCCGGCGCCCGCGGCGTCGACGGAGGCGTAGTACAGCCGGACCCCGGCGGCGTCGATCGACGGCGCGTCCACCTCGAGCTCGGCGCCGCCCGCCGGCCGGTCGCCGTACCCCACCGGGACGACGTACTGCACGACGGTCGCGCGGAGCCGGAACGACAGGAGCGTCGGGTCGACCCGTCCGGTGGCGACGCCCATCAGGAGTTCGGCGAAGTCGCCGGGCTCGTACAGCGACAGCACGTTCAACCCTTCCGGGTCGCCGAAGCGGGCGTTGCACTCGAGGAGCTTCGGCCCGTCGCGCGTGAGCATGAAGCCGCCGTACAGGACGCCGCGGTACGGGAGACCGTCGGCGCGGAGCGCCGCGACGACCCGCCGGAGCAGGTCGAGCGAGCGGTCGCGGGCGTCGGTCGAGAGGAACGGCAGGAGATGGTCGCGCTGGGAGTACGACCCCATCCCGCCCGTGTTGCCGCCGCGGTCGCCCTCGAGGCCCCGCTTGTAGTCCTGCACCGCCGGGAGCGGATAGACGCCGGAGTCGGTGACGAGCGCCATCTGGCTGAACTCCTCGCCCTCCAGCTTCTCCTCGAGCAGCACGCCGTCCCGGCCCGACGGCAGCGCGAGCAGCGTGCGGGCGTACGCGGCGCCCTCCTCGGGGGTGGCGAAGTCGGCCCCCTGCACCCAGACGCCCTTGCCGGAGGTGAGCCCCGCCGGCTTCACGACGAACGGGCCGGGGAAGCTGCCGACGGCGGCGCCGAGCGTCCCGGGGTCGGTGACGATCGTCACCTTCGGGCCGCCGGAGATGCCGTGCCGGGCGAGGAGCTCCCGGCAGAACCGCTTCGAGGTCTCCACCCGGGCGGCGGCCCGGTCGGGGCCGACCACGGGCACCTCGGCCGCCCGCAACGCGTCGCCGAACCCCGCGGCGAGCGGCGCCTCCGGCCCGATGACCGCGAGCTCCGCGCGCTGGGACCGGGCGAACTCCACCACCGGGGCCGGGTCGAGGAGGTCGCTCCGGATCGACGCCGCGGCCAGCCGCTCGAGGCCCGGGTTCGCGTTCGGCGAGGCGACGAGCACCGTCGCCTCCGCCCGCGCCAGCTCCGCCGCGATGGCGTGCTCCCGACCGCCGCCGCCGACGACCAGCGCGCGCACCGGACCCTCGGGGAGCGGCTCACCGGGCGGCCCTTAAACGATTGCCCCTCCCCGGCCG
Organism: Thermoplasmata archaeon; assembly: GCA_030037265.1. GTDB lineage: Archaea > Thermoplasmatota > Thermoplasmata > Lutacidiplasmatales > UBA184 > JAKIWV01. Next base: position 6,300 of record JASHRQ010000037.1, read on the forward strand.
CCGGACGCGACCCGGCGCGTCGGACGGGCGCCGCGACCGGCGCCACGCTTAAGAACGGGACTTCGGTGAGCGCCGCCGCCCGGCCCATGGACATCAAGGTAGTGGAGAAGGACCACGACTCGATCCGCATCGAGCTGCCGCGCGGCGAGGAGACGATCCTGATCCCGCTCGTCGAGGCGCTCCAGTCCGAGGAGAAGGTCGTGGAGGCGCGCTACCTCCTGGGGCACCCGATCCTCGACCGGCCGACGCTCTACCTCAAGACCAAGGGCGAGAAGCCGCAGCAGGTGCTGAAGCGCGTCCTCAAGGACCTCGCCGACGGCTACGGCGACACCCTCGCGGCCTTCGAGAAGAAGGCGGACAAGATCAAGGCCTGACCCCGGCGCCGGTCCCATGCTGAAGGAGTGCGCCCAGCACGGCTACTTCCGGGGGAACGACTGCCCGGTCTGCGGCCAGGGCGGGAAGTTCCTCATGGACGACCGCGAGCTCGACCACCTGGGCCGCGTCGTCACCGGCATCCTCCGGCACTTCCCGGAGAAGTACGGCCTCGCGATGGAGCCGAACGGGTGGGTCTCCCTCCCGCTCCTCGTCCGCGCGATCGCGACGCAGCACCGGGGCTACCGCTGGCTCCGGATCCACCACCTGATCGCGATCGCCGAGACGGACGGCAAGGGCCGCTACGAGGTGAAGGACGACCGGATCCGCGCGACGTACGGCCACACGCTCGACGTCGAGCTCGACCTCCCCACGGAGAACATCCCGGACCAGCTGTTCTACCCGGTCACCGCCGACGAGGCGGCGATCGTGCTCGAGGTCGGGTTGAAGCCGTCCGACCGGAAGAAGGTCCACCTCTCCCGGACCGCCGACGACGCCCGGTCGGCCGGCTCGGCCCGCCACCCGGACCCGGTGATCCTCGTCGTCGACGCGAAGCGGGCGCGGGGCCACGGCATCGTGATCAAGCAGGCCGGGAAGACCGTCTTCCTGGTCGACCTCGTGCCGCCCGAGTACCTGGCGCGGCTCGCGGAGGCCCCCCCGCCCCCGGCGACCGACCCGGCCTGACCGACGCGCGCTCCCTACCCCAGCACGACGTTCGACTCGTACGTCGTGTGGACGTAGATCGTCTCGGTGATGTTGCTCGTCGCCGGGTACGGGTTCAGGTAGACGAAGTAGAACGTGTCGGTGTACGGCGCGTCGAAGACGATGAGGCCGTTCGTCCCGTTCGACGGCGGGGCGGCCGTCGCGTACGGATACCCCAGGAGGAACGGCGAGATCTCGGTCGAGTTGAGGACGAAGAGCGTCGCGAGCGCCCCGGGCGGCGACGTCACGCTGTAGTTCCCCTGGATGTAGTCCTCTCCCGTGATGTTGCCGGAGAGGACGACGTAGTGGCCGGCGGACACGTTCATCGTCCAGGTGCCCGTGAGGGGGTCGGAGAAGGTCGTCGGGCCGGCGAGCTGCGCCGAGACGATCGCCCAGCCGAGCGCCGCGACGACGCCCACGACGATCACGATCCGGAGCGCCTTCACGAGCGTCATCCAGTGCTTCGTGCGGCGGGGGAGCGGCGCCCCGCGGTTCAGCACCTGGCCGCACGTCACGCACTTCGGCGCGCCGGGCGGCGTGGCGTCCCCGCAGAAGGTGCAGGTGCCCCAGGTCGCGCGGGACTCGGCGGGCTCCATACGTCGGGCCCCCGGGAGGTGCCGCCGCGCTTTTTGTCCGCTTCGTACGGTCTCGGCGGACGGTTCAGAGCCCGACCCAGAGGCAGCCGACCAGCACCGCGACGGTGATCGCCGTGAGCGGGAGCCCGTGCCGGACGAACGCCCGGAGCCCGATCCGCACCCCGGCCCGCTCCGCCTGCTGGACGACGATGAGGTTGCTCGCCGCCCCGAGCAGCGTCACGTTGCCCGCGAGGGTCGCGCCGGCCGCGAGGGCCACCCACGCGAGCGGGGTCCCCGCCCCGTACCCCAGGGCGTGGAGCGCGGGGATCTGGAGCGCCACCCACGGGACGTTGCTCACGAGCTGCGCTCCCCCGAGTCCCGCGCCCACCACCCAGGGGATCGTCGCGGCCGGGTCCCCGGGCGACGGGACGTGCAGCGCCCGCTCGAGGAGCGGGAGCACCCCGCCCGCGACCGCCCCGGCGACGACGACGAACAGGCCCGCGAACAGCGCGAGGACCGTCCAGTCGACCCGCCGGAGCAGCGGCCCGCGCCCGGGGGTGAGGAGGAGGACCGCGAGCGCCCCGGCGAGCGCCACCCCGTAGAGCGGCACGGGCGCCGACCCGCCGGCACCGGCGCTCGCCGCGTCCGCGACGACGAGGGCGACGAGCGTGGCCGGGAACACGACCAGCACCGGCGCGCGCCGGGCGCTCGTCCAGAACCGCCCCGGCGGGACCAACGGGATCCGCGGGGGCGCGGACGCGCCGCCGGCCCGCTGCTCCGCCGCGAGCCCGGGGCCGAACACCGTCCTGAGGTACCACCCGCCGACCAGGAGGTTGACCGCCGTCGGGAGCGCGAGGTAGCGGAGGAACAGGAGGATCGGGCTCGACAGTCCGGAGTCGAGGGAGACCAGGAGGTTCTGCGGGTTGCCGAGCGGCGTGAGCACGCTGCCCACCGTGACCGCGTACGCGAGCGTCAGGAGGAGCGGGACCGGCGCGGTGCGCAGCCGACGCGCGAGCGCGAGCAGCATCGGGACCCCCACCAGCACGAGCGCGTCGTTCACCAGCACCGCCGAGACGAGCCCGACGCCGACGAACAGCACGAGCGGGAGGTCGGCGGGGACGCGGGCCCGGCCGACGGTCCACCGGGCGAGGCGGTCGAGCGCGCCCGCGCGCTCGAGCGCGGCCGCGAAGACGAACAGCGCGAACAGGAACAGGAGGATCGGCGCGTTCGCGGAGAGGGTGGCGGCGGCCGCCCCGGGACCGACGACGCCGAGCGCCACCGTCGCCACGGCCCCGGCCGCGAACGACGCCCAGACCGGCGGGCCGCGGAACGTCACCTGGCGGACGATCACCGCGACGAGGATCGCCGCGAGCACGCCGGCCGCGATGGGCGGGTCCACCGGTCCGCCCTGCCGATGCCGACGGGTCCCCCGAGCGCCCCGGGAACCGTCCGCCGGTCAGCGCTCCTTGCGCGCTTTGGGCGCTCCCAGGTTCACGAGGATGTTCTTGCGCCGGGTGTAGGTCCGGGGGGCGTCCCGGCCCTGCTCGAACCCGAGGCCGCTCTCCTTGTACCCCGCGAACGGCGACTGGGGGAACGTCATCGGGGGCTCGTTCACCGTCACGACACCGGCCGCGAGCTGCCGCGCGACGCCGTGCGCCGTCGCCACCTCCCGGGTCCAGACCGAGGCGAACAGCCCGTACCGGGTGGCGTTCGCGAGCCGGACCGCCTCCTCCGGGCCCTCGAACCGCTGCACCGTGAGCACCGGGCCGAACACCTCGTCGCGCAGGATCCGGGCGCCGTCCGGCACGTCCGTCACCACCGTCGGCTCGTAGAAGTTCCCGCCCTGGAGCTCCGGTGCGTGCGGCGGCTCGCCGCCGAGGAAGACCCGGGCCCCGCCGTCCCGCGCCTCGGCGACGAACCCCGCCACGCGGTCGCGGTGGTCCGGGGAGACCAGCGGGCCCATCGTCACGCCGGCCTCGAGGCCGGGGCCGAGCTTGATCCCCTGCGTCACGCCGCGGAGCTTCTCCAGGAGCGCCGCCTCGACGCCCGCCTCCACGACGAGCCGCGAGCCGGCCCAGCACATCTGCCCCGCGTTCTGGAAGATCCCGTTCGCGACGGCCCGCGCGGCGCGCTCCAGGTCGGCGTCCGGGAAGACGACCACCGGGCTCTTCCCGCCGAGCTCCAGCACCGACGGGAGGAGCCGGGGAGCGGCCAGCTCGGCGATGCGGCGGCCGACCTCGACCCCGCCCGTGAACGACACGGACGCGCACCGGGGGTCGGTGACGAGCGCCTCGCCGACCTCCGACCCCTTCCCGACGACGACGTTCAGGATCCCGTCCGGCAGGCCGGCCTCCTTCGCGAGGCCGGCGAACCGGAGCGCGGTGAGGGGCGTGAGGCTCGCGGGCTTCAGCACCGCCGCGTTGCCGGCGGCGAGCGCGGGCGCCACCGAGCGGACCGCGAGGAGGAGCGGGTAGTTCCACGGCGCGATGTGGACGGTGACGCCGAGCGGCTCCCGGATCGTGTAGTCGAACCGGGCGCCGGGGACCGGGATCGTCTCCCCCTCGATCTTGTCGGCGAGGCCGGCCATGTACTCGAGCGTCCGGACGACGAAGTCGATGTCGCCCTTCGACTCCCGGAGCGGCTTCCCCATGTTCCGGGTCTCGAGCTCGGCGAACGCCGCGGTCCGCTCCTCGAGCAGCCGCGCGAGCCGGAACAGCGCCTTCGTGCGCTGCGCGCCGTCCCCGGAGGCCCAGCCGGACTCGCGGAACGCCCGGTCGGCGACCTCCATCGCGTGGCGCGCGTCGGCCGGGCCACCGGCGGCCACCTCCGCGAGCGGGGCGTTCGTTGCCGGGTCGGCGAGCGTCGTGCGGTCCCCGCTGCTCGCCGGGACCTCGGTCCCTCCGATGTACAGGTGGAACGGCTGTTCGATCGCCGCCGGCATCCGCGGCCGGCGAGACGCCGGCGCGCGCTTAACTATTGTCGCCGCCGCGCGACTCGAACCGGTACGGCCGCCCCTTCCACTCCACCGGCCGGCCCCGCACGCCCCGGGCGAGGGCGACGAGCACGAGCCGGACGTAGTACCCGACGGCGACCGGGAACAGGAGCCCGTAGGCGGCCGACCCCCGGGCGGCCCGGGTCAGCACGACGTGCTTCCCGAACAGCGCCCCGTACAGGACCGCGCCGGCCACGGCGACGGCGAGCGACCCGGTGAGGAGGCCGACCGGGAGCACGAGGAGCGGGAGCCAGTAGAGCGCGACGAGGCCGACGGCGAACCCAAGCTGGCGGGCCGCCGAGAACCGGACGCCGGCGCTCACCTTCACGAGCCCCTCGAACATCTCGTGGCGGTCCCGGTACATCCGGGTCGCCGCGAGCTCCGGCGTCCAGGCGATCCGCATCGTCCGGCCCGCCGCGCGGAACCGCTGGGCGAGCGCGACGTCCTCGAGGATGCGGTCCCGGACCGCCGCGTGGCCGCCCGTCGCGAGGTACGCCGCCCGCCGGACGAGCAGGAACTGGCCGTTCGCCATCGCGGCGCGGGACCGCGGGGAGTTCACCCGAGGGGCTCGGAGGTACGTGAGGACCATCTGGATGTAGAACGGCAGCACCGTCCGCTCCCAGAACCCCTCCATCTCGACGCGCGTCGCGAAGGTGACGAGGTCGGCGCGGTCCCGCTCCGCCGCCTCCACCGCCGTCCGCACCGCCTCCGGCGCGCACCGCACGTCGGCGTCGGTGAACAGGACGTACTCGGCCCGGCTCCGCTGGCTCCCCGTCCAGCAGGCCCAGCTCTTCCCCACCCACCCCGGCGGAAGCGGGGGCTCCTCCAGCAGCTCGACGCGGGGGGCGCGCGACCGGGCGACCTCCCGGGTCCCGTCGGTCGAGCCGCCGTCCACGACCAGGATCTCGAGGTCCGGATAGGTCTGGCCGAGGAGCCCGTCCAGGCAGCCCGGGAGGTCCGCCTCCTCGTTCCGGGCCGGCACGACGACGGAGACGCGGGGCCGCGGGCCGGGCGGCGCCGGCCCGTCCGGGCCGGTCCAGTGCGGCATCCGGGCGGCGAAGTAGAGCGGGATCCCCTGGAACAGGAGCACGAGGATCGAGTACCCGACGAGGAGCACCGTCTCCGCGAGCGGCAGCATCGGTCGGCCCCACGCCACGCCTATTATCTGAGCCCGGCTCCCCGCGCCGGAGGGGCCGGCCGTGGAGACCGTGGAGCATCCCCGGCTCCGCCCGGGCGTCCTCGAGGAGCGCGAGTACCAGGCGAACATCGCCGCCGCCGCGGTCCGCGAGAACACGCTCGTCGTGCTGCCCACCGGCCTCGGCAAGACCGCGATCGCCCTCCGGGTCGCGGCCGAGTTCCTCCTGCGCGAGCCGACCCGGTCGGTCCTGTTCCTCGCGCCGACGCGCCCGCTCGTGACGCAGCACGCGCGCAGCGTCCGGGACGCGCTCCTGTGTCCCCCGCCGCTCGTCCTGACCGGCGAGATCTCCCCGGACCGCCGGCAGCCGCTCCTCTCGCCGCCCCAGGTCGTCGTCGCGACGCCGCAGGTCGTCGCGAACGACCTCGCGGGCGGCGGGTTCCCGCTCGGGACGTTCTCGCTCGCGATCTTCGACGAGGCGCACCGCGCCGTCGGCGACTACCCGTACGTCGCGATCGGCGAGGCGGTGAAGCGCACGGGGGCGCGCGTGCTCGCGATGACCGCCTCGCCGGGTTCCCGTCGCGAGCGGGTCCAGGAGGTGTGGGGCCACCTCGGCATCCGGCGGTTCGAGCTCCGGTCCGCGTGGGACGCCGACGTGGCGCCGTACGTCCACGGCACCGAGGTCGAGACGGTGGAGGTGCCGGTGCCGGCGGAGGTCCGCGCGCTGGCGACGCGCCTCCGCTCCGTCGTCCAGCGCCAGACCGACGAGCTGCACCGCGCGGGGCTCGTCGGCGACCTCGCGCCGACCTCCCGGGACCTGCTCGCCGTCGGGCTCCAGCTCCGGCGCGAGATCGACGCGCAGCGCCGCCGGGGGGAGAGCCCGGACGGGCGGACCTGGCAGGCGGTCATGGCGCAGGCGGTCGCGATGAAGGCGCTCCACGGGCTCGACCTGGCGGAGACGCAGGGGGTCGACTCGCTCCGGAAGTACCTCGCGGTCCGTCGGCAGGGGTCCAAGGGCCGGATCGCCCCCTCGGACCGGGCGTTCCTCTCGGACCCGGACGTCGTCGCGCTCGAGCGGGAGCTCGCCGCGCTCGACCTCGAGCACCCGAAGCTCGGCGCGGCCGTCGAGATCGTGACGCGCGAGCTCGCGGAGCATCCCGAGGCCCGGGTGATCCTGTTCGCCCACTACCGCCAGACCGCCGACGCGCTCGTCGACCGGTTCCGCGCCCGCCCGGACGGCCCGGTGCGCGCCGCCCGGTTCGTCGGGCAGGCGTCCCACGGGAGCGACCCGGGGCTCTCCCAGAAGGAGCAGGTGGCGACCCTCGACCGGTTCCGCCGCGGGGAGGTGAACTGCCTCGTCGCGACCTCCGTCGCGGAGGAGGGCCTCGACATCCCGTCGACGGACCTGGTCGTCTTCTACGAGCCGGTCCCGGACGAGATCCGCACGATCCAGCGGCGCGGCCGCACCGGCCGGTTCCGGACCGGCCGGGTCGTCGTGCTCCTCGCCGCCGGGACGCGCGACATCGGCATGTTCCGGTCCGCCCGACGCAAGGAGGAGCGGATGCACGAGATGCTGGAGAAGGTCCAGGCGGAGGCGCGGCGGGGGGCGCTTCCCCCGCCGCCGGCCCCGTCGGTGCAGCGGTCGCTCTCGGAGTACGGCTGACGGCGCGGCCCGGTCAACGCCCGGTGCTGCCGAACCCGCCGGTCCGGTCGGTCGTCGGGCGCACGGTCCCGGGCCGGAACGTCGCCGCGTGGTCCTCGACGACCCGGATCTGGCCGATCCGGTCCCCGGGCTGGATCGCGTACTCCCCGGGGAACAGGAACGTGAGCGGCACCTTCACCTCGCCCGCGTAGTCCCGGTCGATCGTCCCCGGGGCGTTCACCATGAGCACGCCCCGGCTGCTGAGGCCGCTCCGCGGCCGGACCTCGAGGAACGTACCCGCCGGCGCCCGCAGCCGGAGCCCGGTACGGACGAGCACCACCGACCCCTGGTGGAGCGTCGCCGCCTCGGCCGCGTGGAGGTCGAAGCAGGCCGACTCGCGCGTGGCCTTGACGGGCAGCGGCGGCCGAGCGACGCGGTCGACGCGCTCGACCTCGACGACGAGCGACCGCCCCGGAGACCGCCGGCGGCGGTCGACGACCCGGACGGTACGGGCGGCACGGGTCCGACGCGCGGACGGCATCGCCCGACCGACGATTCCTCCTAGTTAACGGCGCGGGGGGCCCGGTCGCCCGACGCCTCCCGTCCCGCGCCCGGCGCGGCGCCGCCCTCCGCGCCCTCGCCGGGCGGCGCTTCGTGGGTCGCGAGGAACTGGGCGACCAGGCGCCCCTCCGCGCGGCGAAGCATCTTCCCGAGCGCGGGCGGGCTCTGGCCCGTGACCTGCGCGAGCCGGCTCAGCGAGATGCGCCGGGGGACGCCGAAGAACCCGAGCGCCCAGGCGCGCGACAGCACGCGGCGCTGCGCGAGCGTGAGCTCCTCCGGACCGGCCGCGCCGAAGACGGGCCGCCCCGAGGTCCGCACGAGACGGAACGGGAGCTCCTCCCGCTCGAGCCGGGCCAGCACCCGGCGGAGGAGCGCCTCGGGCCCGTAGAAGGACGCCACGGTCCGCTCCTCGTCGATCCGGAACGGCGCGACGGGGGAGACCTGGCCGCCCGCGACGGCGAACAGCCGGGCGATCGCGCGCGGGTTGCGCTGCCGGACCAGGAGGATGTAGTCGTGGGTGCGCGGGCGACGCTCGACCACCTCGAAGCTCTCGAGCCCGTACATCCGGCGGATCCGACGCGACTCCCGGGCCAGCTCGGCCGCGCTGCGCAGCGGTCCGCGCCGGCGGACCCGGAGCAGCTGGAGGCGCCACCCGCGCTCGAGCCGGAGCGTCTCGAGGAGCTCCACCTCCTCGTACTTCGCGAACAGCTGGGACGGAAGAACGCCGAGCGCGGCCAGGTGCTCGGTCCGGAACTCCAGCGTGACCGTCCGCACGTCCGCTCCCCGATGCGGGGTTCCCCCGTGAACCCCGAGCTCGGGCTCCCCCTCGACCGGGGGTTAAATAACGCAGCCGGCTGCTCCGCGCGCCATGGCGTTCCGCTCGCTCGGAGAGTTCCTCCGGGACCTCGAGTCCCGCGGCGACCTCGTGCGCGTCCGCGAGCCGGTCTCCCGCGACCTCGAGGTGACCGAGGTCACCCAGCGGACGATCCGCCGCGACGGGCCGGCGCTGCTGTTCGAGCGGGTGGGGAACGGGACGATGCCGATCGCGACGAACGTGCTCGGCTCCGTCCGCCGGATCGCCCGGGCGCTCGGCGCGGACTCGCTGGACGGACCGACGGAGCGGATCGGCCGCCTCGTCCACCTCCGCCCGCCCGCCGGCGTCGTCGGGGCGCTCCGTGACCTCGGCGGCACGCTCGACCTCCTGGAGACGGTGCGCTCGCTCGCGCCGAAGCGGGTGCGGAGCGGCCCGGTACAGGAGGTCGAGACGGACCGGGTGGACCTGGACCAGCTCCCGATCCTCCGCTGCTGGCCGGGGGACGGCGGGCGGACGATCACCTTCCCGGTCGTCGTGACGAAGGACCCCGACACCGGCGAGACGCACACCGGGATCTACCGGCTCCAGCAGTACGGCCCCGACACGCTGGGGATGCACTTCCAGGTGCACCGGGTCGGGGCGAACAACTACCGGAAGTGGGCCGCGCGCGGGGAGCGGATGCCCGTGGCGGCGGTGATCGGCATCGACCCGGCGACGGTGTTCGCCGGGCTTGCCCCGGTCCCCGAGGGGATCTCGAACTTCGTCTTCGCCGGGTTCCTGCGGCAGGAGCCGCTCGAGCTCGTGCCGGCCCGTACCGTCGACCTCGAGGTGCCGGCGCAGGCCGAGGTCGTGCTCGAGGGGTACGTCGACCCCGCGGAGCGGCGCGTGGAGGGTCCGTTCGGCGACCACACCGGCTACTACTCGGCGCCGGAGCCGTTCCCGGTCTTCCACGTCACGCACCTTACCCGGCGGGCGGACGCGGTCTACCTGGGCACGGTGACCGGGAAGCCGCCGACGGAGGACGCGGTCCTCGGGAAGGCCGTCGAGCGACTGTTCCTGCCGATCGTCCGGCTGGTGCTGCCGGAGATCGTCGACCTGAACCTCCCCCTCGAGGGGCTGTTCATCAACGTCGCCGTCGTCTCGATCCGGAAGGCGTACCCGTACCACGCCCGGAAGGTGATGCACGCGCTCTGGGGGCTCGGGCAGATGATGTTCACGCGGTACGTGATCGTCGTGGACGAGGACGTGGACGTGCACGACCTCCGCGAGGTGCTGTACCGGGTCGGCCTCCAGGCCGACCCGGAGCGGGACCTCGAGCTGGTCCGCGGGCCGGTCGACCAGCTGTCGATCTCGAACCCGGTCCCGAACGTCGGCGGTAAGGTCGGCATCGACGCCACCCGGAAGCGTCCCGACGAGGGGTTCGCCCGCGGGTGGCCCGAGGAGGTCCGGATGGACCCGGCGGTCGTGGCCCGCATCGACGAGCTCGTGTCGCGCGTGCCGGCCCTCGCGTTCCTCCGGGGCGCCGCGCCCCCGTGACCGCGGCCGGGACGGCCCCGCCCGGCCGGCTCGCGGAGGTCGGGCGCTTCCTCGAGATCCAGAACCTGGGGCTCAACCTCCCGTTCGGGCTCGCGTTCCTCCTCGCGGCCGCGCACGGGCTCCCGACGCTCCGCACGTTCGGGCTCGTCGTGGTGGCGCTCGTGGCCGCGCGCACCGCCGGGCACGCCTTCAACCGGTGGGCCGACCGCGCGTTCGACGCCGCCAACCCCCGCACCCGCGACCGGGCGCTCGTGGCCGGCCGGCTCTCCCCCGGGTTCGGCCTCGCCCTCACGGCGGCGAGCTCGGTCGTGCTCGTCGTCGCCGCCGGTCTCCTGAACCCGCTCGCGCTCGCGCTGTCGCCGGTGGCGCTCCTCCTCGTGCTCGGCTACAGCTACACGAAGCGGTTCACCGCGTGGACGACCGTGCTCCTGGGGCTCGTCGAGGCGATCATCCCGGCGGGCGCGTTCATCGCGGTGACCGGAACGCTCCCGCTCGCCGGCTGGCTCGCCGTCGGCGGGGTCCTCGCCTGGGGGACCGCGTTCGAGACGGTGCACAGCCTGGGCGACCTCGAGTCGGACCGGGCGCTGGGCCTCCGCTCGATGCCCCTCCGGCTCGGCGTGCCCAGGAGCCTCGCGCTGGTCGCCGCCGCGCATGCCGCGTCGATGGCCCTCTGGGTGGCATTCGGCCTCGCGCTCCGACTCGCGCTCCCGTACTGGGTGGCGCTGGCCGCGATGGCGGCGCTGCTGGTC
>JASHRQ010000038.1 GCA_030037265.1 Thermoplasmata archaeon
TCTTCCCTTGCAGCAGGAAGGTGATCGCCTTCGGGATCAGCTTCTCCACGTGCTGGTACGGCCCGTAGTTGTTGGAGCAGTTGGAGATCGTCGTGGGGAGCCCGTAGGTGTGGTGGAACGCCGAGACGAAGTGGTCCGACGACGCCTTGCTCGCCGAGTACGGGCTCCGGGGGTCGTACCGCGTCGAGTCGTCGAACCGGCGGGACAGGGCCTCCAGCGGCAGGCTCCCGAACACCTCGTCGGTCGAGACGTGGTGGAATCGCTGCACCCGGGAGTCCCGGACCGCCTCCAGTAGCGTCAACGTCCCGAGCACGTTCGTGCGGACGAACAGCGCCGGCGCGTCGATCGACCGGTCCACGTGGGACTCGGCGGCGAGGTGCACCACGGTGTCGATGTCGCGGACCGCCTTCCGGACCGCGGCGGGGTCGGCGACATCGCCCCGGACCAGGGTGACCTTGCCCGCATCCAGGAGCGGCTGGATCGAGCCCAGGTTCGCCGCGTAGGTGAGCGAGTCCAGGGTGGTGAGCGAGTCCTCCGGATGGGTGGCGGACCACTCGTGGAGCAGGTTCGCGCCGATGAATCCCGCCCCTCCCGTTACCAGAACGCGCATCGGCTCCCCTACGCCGCGCCGACCGCGCGCCGATACTTCGGGGTTTTGGTACGGGGCCGACCCGCCGGTTCTTAACTCTCGACCCCTGCTCGGTCCACCGGATGCCCGGCCAACTCCTCGTCTTCGGGGCCGACTCCCTGGTCGGCAGCGACTTCGTGGCCCGGGCGGCCGGGTCCTACGAGGTCGTCGCCGCCGGGCGACGCGACCCCCGGGCCGCGGGCCTGCCCCTCCGCGAGTTCTCGACGCTGGACCTCTCGGACGAGCGGGCCACCCGGTCGTTCCTCCGGACCCGGACCGACGACGCCGCCTGGGTCAACTTCGCGGCCCGGACCGACGTCGACGGCTGCGAGGCGGAGCGCGGGACGGCGGAGGGCCCTTCGGCCCCCGTTGCCCCACCCGACTCGGCGTGGCGGATGAACGCCGAGCTTCCCGGTTGGCTGGCGGAGGAGGCTCGCGACCGGGCGGTTCTGCTGGTCCATCTCTCGACGGACTTCGTGTTCGACGGGACGTCCGGCCCGTACGCGGAGGACGCGGCGCCGAGCCCGCTCGGCCCGGCCGTGGGGTGGTACGGCTACACGAAGGGAGTCGGGGAGCACCGCGTGCGCGCCTCCGGGTCCCGCCACGCGATCCTCCGGGTCAGCTATCCCTTCCGGTCCTCGTTCGCCGGGAAGACGGACTTCGCGCGGAATCTCATCTCCCGGGCGCACGACGGGACCCTGTACCCGCTCTTCGAGGACCAGCAGATCACGCCGACCTGGATCCCCGACGTCGCACCGGCCGTCACGACGCTGCTCTCCCGGAAGGCCACGGGGACGTTCCATGTGGCCTCGCCGCGCTCGACCACTCCCCTCGAGTTCGGACGGGAGCTCCTGGGCGCCATGGGACTCGCGACCGGTCCGCTCCGGTCGGCTCGGCTGGCGGCGGAGCCCGTTCCCGCGGGCCGGGCCCCTCGCCCGATCCGGGGGGGCCTATCGGTCGGTCGGATCGAGTCGCTGGGCTTCCATCCGACAGGATTTCACGAGGCGATCGCCCGGCTGGTCTCCGACCTCCGCCGCTGACCAGAGGCCGGGAGCTGGGGAGGACCCAGACCCCCCGGGGCCGCGTCGGCGACCCTAACGGTACGCCCCGTCGCGCGGCATGGTCGGAGCCGCGGACAGCCCGCCCGGGGCGCCCCCCGGTCCGTTCGACGGGGGGCCGACGACCTGACGGTAGACGTGCGAGAGCTCCCCCGCGACCGACTCCGGGCTCGGGAACCTCTTCCCGGCCCACCGGGCGATCTGCGACCGCCCCTTCTCGTGCCGCTCGGACCAGGAACAGACCCCTTCGATCGCCCGGGCGATCTCCCGCTCCGATACCGAGTGCACGACCCGGAAGAAGTCCGAGGTGTCCCGCTCCAGGTCCGGCGTGGGACCCTCGGTGAAGTAGAGCGTGGGCGTGCCGTGGAGCGCCGCCTCCACGAGCGTGGCGGGGTACCCCTCCCGCTCGGAGACCATCGCGTAGGCGGTGGCGTACTGGTACAGCCGGGAGAGCTCCGCGTCGGACAGCTGGTCCAGGAAGACCACCCGGTCCGCGAGGCCGCACTCCGCGGCCGTCCGCTGGAGCCGGGCACGCTCCGGACCGTTGCCGACCAGCACGAGCCGGAGCTCGGGCCCGTCGAGAGCCAGGGCCCGGATCAGGAGGTCGAACCGCTTGCGGCCGGTCTGGGCGCCGACGCTGAGGATGAACGGCGTCGGGACGGGGGATCCTGCGGGGGACCCCGGGGCGGCCGAGCCAGGGACCGGCCCGACCGACACGAACGGGTAGAGCAGCGAGATCTTGCCCTCGATGCCGCCCACGCGCTCCGCCTGCGCCTTGATCTCGCTGGAGACCGCCACCACGTGGTCCGCGCGCCGGAGCGCGAGCCGCTCCAGGATGCCGTTGTTCACGATCCGGATCAGCCGCTCGCCCGCCGGGGGGGTCGCGGAGCCGCGCCACTCGAGGAGGGGGTCGTGGAGGGTGTACACGAGCGGCTTCTCCGGGAACAGGCGCTTCAGCACGAGCGTGCCCAGGTTCGAGTTGCTGTGGACGACGTCGATCGAGTCCCGGTGCCGCCGCAGATGCCGGGCGGCGGCGAGCACGCAGGCGACGTTGAGCAGGAACCCCTTCGCGAAGTAGGTGAGCCGGAACCGGCTCGTCACCTGCCGGTTCGTGGGGACCCGCACGAACCGGATCCGGCCGAACGCCGGGCCCGGGCGGCCCTGGCCGACGAGCGTGACGTCGTGGCCCCTCGGAACGAGGAACAGCCCCGTACGGAGCGCGTACGCGTCCACGCCGCCCTGGCTGGCGGGGAGCGCGTAGGACGCCCGCCCCACGATCATCACGCGCATCGGACCACCTGCTTACGTCCCCCCGCAGGGAGGGGACGCCCTGGATTCTCTAACGGAGAGATTGGGTGACCCCTAAAGATACTTGACCGGACGGTCGTTGAATCGGCGCCGAGCCCGCGCCCGGACGGCGGACGGGCGCTCCGGTCCGCCGCCGACAGGATGGAACCCTTTTGTCCGAGTCCCGGCGTGGGACGCTTCCGATGGACCGGGCCGAGGGCCGGGGTCGGTTCGCGGGACGGCTCGCCCTCGGGCTGGCGGTGGCGTACGTGCTCCTGTGGGGCGCGATCGGCGTGCTGCAGTACCGCACGTTCAACCTCCACGTCTGGGACGTGGGGGCCAACTTCGTGCTCACCAACCTGTCGGCGCCCCCCGGGCTCGATTACGGTCATCTGACGTGGGCGCCCCAGAATCTCGTCTACCTCCTCTTCATTCCACTGGTCAAGGCGCTGCCCAGCCCGCTCACCCTCGTCCTCGCCGAGGACGTGCTGATGGGGGTCGGCGGCTACGCGATCTTCCGCGTCGCGCTCGAGCGGTGGCGCCGGCCCGGCGCCGCCGTCCTCGTCGAGGGGCTCTACCTGTTCAACTACGCCCTGTTCGGCGCGCCGTTCTTCCCCAACCACTACGAGATCCTGTTCTCCGTCTTCTTCCCGATCGCCTTCTACTTCCACCTCAAGGAGCGGCACTCGCTCACCGCGGTGTTCCTCCTGCTCGCCGCCGCGTGCAGCACGCTGGGCGCGGTCGAGTCGGGGCTGTTCCTGGTCGTCGAGTACGGCCCGGCGTTCGTCCGCGCGCTCCGCTCCCGTGGCGCGGCGCTCGGGGAGTTCCTCCGGGCCCACCAGCCGTACGTCGCCGCGGCGGTCGGCACGGTGGCGCTGTTCGTCTTCCCGTTCGCCACCGTCGGCGTCGCGACGACGCTGTCGTACGGGCACTTCGCCGGCGGGGGGACCCCCAACGTCGCGGGGGGGATCCTGACGCAGCTGCCGAGCAAGCTCCTGTACGTGTTCCTCCTGCTCCTCGCGCTCGTCCCGGCGGTGTTCCGGTCGAGGTACTTCCTGGTCGCGGTGCCGTACCTCGTGCTGACCGTGGTGGCCGGCTCGACGCACTACGCCGACTTCGCCTACCAGTACAGCTACACCGTCGGCGCCATCCTGTTCGTCGCGTTCATCGCCGCGCTCGCGCCCCGGTTCCGCGAGGCCCGACCGGCGCCGGATCCCGCTCCGGCGGCCGCTTCGGCGCCCAGGGCCCTCGGTCGGTCGGTCTATCGGCGCGTGCGCGCGCACCCCGAGCTCGCGCAGGCCGTGGTGGTCGTCCTCGCCTTCGGCTTCATCGCCCTCCCGTACAGCCCCGGCAACGCGCTCGCGGGGTCGTACGGCTCGCTGCCGTTCGAGGATTACCAGCTCCCGACGCTCGTCGAGTACACGGCGTACGACGCCGCGCTCTGGCAGATGGTCGACCGGATCCCGGCCTCCGCGACGGTGCTCCTGCAGGAGAACATGCCGATGCTCACCTCCCGGTCCGTCTGGTACGAGCCCGGGTCGTACGACGGCGAGCCGGTCGGCTACGCCCTCGCGGACCCGTCGGTGGAGTGGTTCACCTACACGCCGCCCTCGTTCATCGGGCCGTATCCGACCCCGATGCTCACCTGGGTGAACGAACTGTACGAGAACCGGTCGTACGGGATCGTGCAGGAGTACCAGGGGGCCATCCTGCTGCAGCGGGGGTACACCGGGGCGCCGGTCGGCTTCGTCCCGGAGCGCATCCACCGGACTGGGAGCGAGTTCCGCGGGGCGAACTCGAGCTCGGTGACCTATCTCCCGACCGGTGCGGTCCGGATCACGGACCCGGAGATGCTCCACTTCCCGCTGTACGACTTGACGCCGTTCGTGATCCCCCCGGGCTCGTACGCGCTCTCGTTCTCCCTGGCGGCGACGGGGGCGCAGGGGTCCAATCAGCTCGTCTACGGTCTCTGGACCGGCACCGCGTACCCTTCCGCGCTCGAGACCCGGACCCTCAACGGGACGGAGTTCCCGTCCTCCGGCGCCGTCGAGAACTTCACGCTCGACTTCACGGTCCCGGGGTACGTGGAGGCGGTGCACTTCGGACTGTACGTCGTCGACTGGTCGGGGACGCTCGAGCTCACCTCGGCCTCGCTCGTCCAGACCGGGGTCGCGTAGCGCGGCGGGCGATGTCGGACTCGTCCGGTCCCGTCGCAGGCCCCCCGGCGGCCGGCCGCCGCCCCGGCGTCTGCGGAATCCTGGTCACCCACGAACCGGACGAGGAGCTGCTCCGGGAGGTGGTGGGCGCGGCGGTCGCGCAGCTCGACGGGCTCGTGATCCTGGACAACGGGTCGTCCGGGCCCGGGGTCGACCGGGTCCGTCGGGCGCAGGAGGACGCGGGGCCGCCCGGGCCCTCCGGGGCCGCCGTGGAGCTCCGGCTCGGGGAACGCAACGCGGGCCTCCCGGCGCGGTTCAACGAGGGGATCGCGATGGCCCGGGCCGCCGGGCACCGGTTCGTGCTGTTCCTCGACCAGGACTCCGTGCTCCGGCCCGGGGCGGTGGACGCGCTCCGCTCGGCGTTCGAGCGGGTCGGCGGCTCGGTGGCCGTGGGCGCCCTGGAGGCGGTCAACGACGAGCCCGAGCGCTTCCCGACGGACGACTTCCTGGAGGGGCACTTCCGACGGGGCACCCCGGTCGCGGCCGGCGCCGCGGGCCTGGTCGACGACTACCTGGCCACCAATTCCGGCCTGTTCGTCCCGCTCTCCTCCTTCGACCGGGTGGGCACCTTCGACGAGTCGTTCTTCCTGGACGCCTCCGACTTCGACTTCGGGCTCCGGCTCTGGACCCGGGGGCTCCGCCTCCTCCGCGTGCCCGCCGCCCGGATCCGGCACCGGCGGGGGGAGTCCACCGCCGTCCAGTGGGCGGGGGCCCGCTGGGGGGTCCGTCGGGTCACCCCGGTGCGCCATTACTATGTCGCCCGGGACTCGATGCGGACCTGCCAGCGGTACGGCCTCCGGTTCCCGCTCATCGGGCTGTATCTCCTCAGCATGCCGTTCCGCGAGGCCGCCCTGGTGCTCCTGTTCTACCGCGACCGGCGGGCCCATCTCGCGGCGATCGCGCGGGGACTCGTCGACTGGGCGTCGGGCCGCACCGGCCCGGCACCCCCCGCGCCAATCTGATTTCCCCCGGGGTCTCCGCGGGTCGATGACCGCCGCCACCCTCCCTCCACCGTCCCCCGGACCGGACGCGACGATCGCCGTCGGCTTCGCCGGCCTCGGCGCCATGGGCGCGCCGCTCGCCCGGAACCTCGCGGCGAGCGGGGTCCCGCTGCTCGTCTACAACCGCACCCAGAGCAAGGCGGAGGCGCTCGCCGGGCCGTCGGTGAAGTGGAGCCCGACGCCGCGGGACCTCGCCCGCTCCGTCGGCAAGGGCGTGACGTTGGCGATGCTGTCGGACGGGCCCGCGGTGAAGGCCCTCCTGTTCGGCCGGGCCGGCTACGCGCGGGGGGCGCCCGCCGGCGCCCTGTTCGCGAACCTGGCGACGATCGACCCGGAGGAGAGCCGCGCGTTCGCCGCCCGCCTCGCGGAGAAGGGGATCCACTACGTCGACGCGCCCGTGGGCGGCAGCACCGACCTCGCCGAGAGCCGGGGGGTCACCTTCTACGTGGGCGGGGAGGCCGAGGACGTCGTGCGGGTCCGCCCCCTGCTCGAGCGGATCGGCCGCCGGGTGGAGCCCGTCGGCGGCGTCGGCGCGGGGAACGCGATGAAGCTCGTCAACAACCTCCTCACGATCGGCATCACGGCGCTCTCCGCCGAGGCGCTGTCGCTCGCGGCCGGCCTGTCGCTCGACCCGAAGCGCACCGTGGAGCTCCTGCTCGCGGGCGGCGGGCGCTCGACGATGCTCGAGCGGAAGGCGGAGAGGTTCCTCGCGCGGCAGTACGCCCCGCAGTTCGCGTCGCAGCTCGCCCGGAAGGACTTGAAGCTCATCGAACGCGCGGCCGCCCGCGGGGGGCGAACGGTCCGGATGACGCGCGAGGCGCGGCGGCTGCTCGACGAGGCGATCGCGGCGGGGCACGGCGCGGACGACTTCTCGTCCGTGCTCGAGGCGACGCTGGCCCGGGCCGGAACTCCCACCCCGGCAGCACAGGATGCCGCTCCGGATGGCCCGGGAGTTGACGCTGTGTAGTTCCCGCCTGAGGAACCTTCGCGAGCCATGATCGTGTGGGGGCTACGGAACTGTCCAAGGAAGGGCAGAGCGTAGGGCTCCCCAATCTGGGCGCTCGGGTGTCGAGTGGCATAAGTCCCTTCCGGGTTCGGTACGGGTCCCCCGCGCCGGCCCCGGTCAGAACCAACAGTCCGCCATGTATCAAGCGGCGGCAACGCCCGCTACGCCCAAGCGTCAAGGGTCACGGTGGACTGCCGGAAAAGACCACTGAAGATTGAGGCAGTCGAGCTTAGTCCGGCTGCTCCCGCCGATGGTCTAGGCATCTCCGGGCCCAGAATAGGGCCGCGCCGATTAGCAGGGCGGCGAGAAGGAGGAACCACACACAAACGCGGAACAGGTAAAGATCCAACGCGATTACAAAGAGCGTAATGCCGCCGGCTACCCCGTCCGCTGCCCAGCTCAACCCTCGGAGCTCATCAGACCCAATCAGGCGATTCCATATCTTCAAGCCGAGCTTCGTAAACCCGGGCTGGTACTCGCCATCGAGCCGCCCGCTTCCGGAAATCTGGAGTTTTTGCCTGCTCTCCATTACTGAGGTCACAACAAAGTAGTATGCCGCTGCCCATCCGAAACCTATCACCCACACCGAGGCGACCAGAACCAAGATGAGCCAGAATCCGGTCGACGCGCTGGTTGGGCCGCGCCCGGTCTGGGTAAGGGCATATTCAAGGAGGAAGACCACACCTACCAGCGCCGCGGCGACATAGGCTAGCAGTTTCGAGGTGGCCGCGGGGTACGCGAGTGCCGCTTTCTCGAGTTCTCTCTTCGGTCCGGGAGGTACTCCTGCATTGTCCCAAAGGCTCAATGGCGGACCTGCAGTTGGACGGCTATCCGGTTGGGTGTTCGACATCCGGTTCGTCAACCTCCGGGGCCGCCCGAGGGGCATGGGTTGCTCACGCTTGACCTGAGAAATTGCTCTTCGAGGTCCGGGGTATCCTGACGCGGTCGCCGCAGTCGAATCGTTCGGGGCTGCCGCAGCCTCCGGGGGAGAATGCCC
>JASHRQ010000039.1 GCA_030037265.1 Thermoplasmata archaeon
CGCGAGAGAACCCAGGGTCGTACGGATGGGCGCCCCGACGACGCGGTCCTCGGATCCGCGCGACCGGAATCCCTGGGTTCGCCCGGTCGAACTCCGTGCTGAGCTGCTTGGCGGCTTCGCCCACGAGCTCGAGCGCCTCCATCGCGGCATAGCGGGCCGTGATTCCTTCCGGACCCACGAATGCCCCCTCACCCCCCTCGGCGATCCGCCGGGCCACGCCGAGGTGTGTCAACATCTCGCCGACGAGGAGCTCATCTCGCTCCCGTCGACCCATCCTAGCGCAATGGCCTCGGCCTCGACTCGGGGGGCCACGGCCCAATGGAGCGCTCCCTCGCTCACGAGGTCCACGTTCCGGCCGAGCACGTCTTCGAGAGCCGCGGCCAGCTCCCGGCGATCCAGAATCGACGGCGATGGCTTCGCCCACGTCACGCGGAGATCGACATCACTGTCCGGCCGGGCCGCTCGCCGCCGGACGGAACCGAACACCCGGAGGCGCCGGACCTTGAACTTCCGCTCGAGGGCCCGGATCTCCGAGAGGTGCGGACCGAGCACCTCCTCGATCCCGGGGCCGCTCCCCGGCTTCCACGGGCGGATCTTCGGTCGGTCGAAGAGCTTCGACTTGCATCGGGGGCACATCCGTACGGGCGAGCGCCGTGGAATCTACTCGTGCCGGCATCGATAGCAGCGGAGCACGGGGAGCGGGCGGCTCTTCATCGATAGATTCGACTGCATCTCGGCCAATAGAACCTACTGATGCGTAAGTTTGGCACGATGACTCGAGGGCCAGAGGAGGGGACCCGACCGGTCCTTCCGTCCTCACCACGGCGTGGTCCGCGCCCGTCGATTCCCCCCGAGCCGGCGGTGCAGTTCCCGCTGGGCTCGCTGCGCCTTGGAACTGGACTCTTCGCACCCGCTGCGCCCGGGATGCCTTCCGTGAAGCCAGCCGCGGGAGGGAATCGAACCCTCGACCTTCTCCTTACCAAGGAGACGCTCTACCGACTGAGCCACCGCGGCGCGCCGGGGGAAGGGGCTCCGCTACGCTTTCGCTCTTCGCCTCCGCGCCCGGTGGGCGCGCGCGAGCGGCCCGCGCGCGCGTCGGAAGACGCGCACCGCCCACGGAAACCCCTGCGAGTCGCGGACCCAGTCGTCCCGGCCCCAGAAGACCGGCGGCCGCTTCTCCGTGAAGGCGGTCATCCCCTCCCGCTGGTCCGGCGTCCCGAACAGCCGCGCCCACAACCGGCGCTCGTACGCGAGCCCCGCGGCCTCCCCGCGGTCGATCGCGTAGTTGAGCGCGTACTTCGCCGCCGCCAGCGCGAGCGGCGGCTTCTGGGCGAGCGTCCGCGCAAGCCCCGTCGCCTCGGCGAGGAGCGCCGGACGGGGGACGACCTTGAGGACAAGGCCGTCCGCCAGCGCCTTGGCCGCCGGAATGCGGTCGCCGAGCAGGACCCACTCCCGCGCCCGCTGCGCGCCGATCCGCCGGGGGAGCCGCTGCGTGCCGCCCCACCCCGGCATCACGCCGAGGTTCACCTCGGGTTGGCCGAACACGGCGTCCTCGCTCGCGAGGACGAAGTCGCACGCTTGGACGATCTCGCACCCGCCGCCCAGGCAGGCCCCGTGGACGGCCGCCACGAACGGGAGCGGGGACGCCTCGATGAGGTGGGGAACGCTCTGGCCCCGGGCCGCGTGGCGGTCCGCTTCCCGCGGGTCCATCGGGGCCATCTCCCGGATGTTGGCCCCGGCGGCGAACGCCTTGTCGACGGCGCTCGTGAGGACGACGGCGCGCGCCTTGGGGTCGTACTGCACCTGGTCGACGGCGTGCGCGAGCTCGGCGAGCAGGGCGGCGCTCAGGATGTTGAGCGGCGGGCTCGTGAGCGAGATCACCGCGACGGGGCCGTCCCGCTCGACCCGAACCGCGTGGCCGCTTCCCGCCATGGGCGGCCGAGCCGGGCCTCGATATTTAATCCCCGCGCGGCCGCCCGACCGCCCGTCCGCGCACGACGGAACGGGGGGGTCCCCGCCGTCGGCCGTCGTAACCATAAAGGCCGCGCCGGGCACGCCGGGGGCCGTGCGCGCGCTGGTGACCGGCGCCTCCCAGGGGATCGGCCGGGCGACGGCGGAGGCGCTCGGGGCTGCGGGCTTTGACGTCGTGGTCCATTACCGTCGTCATCGGGAGGAGGCCGAGCGGGTCGCCGCCGCGATCCGGGCGACGGGTCGCTCCGCGACGCTCCTCCCGGCGGACCTCGAGGCGCCGGACGCTCCGGCGGCGATGGGCGCGTCGGTCCGCGCCGGCGGCGACTCGCTCGACGTGCTCGTGCACAACGCGGGGGAGTATCCCCGGCAGCGGTTCGAGGAGACGACGGAGGCGGACTTCGAGCGGCAGCTCCGCGTGCATCTCCTCGCGCCCGCGGCCCTCACCCGGGAGCTCCTGCCGATGCTCCGGCGCTCCCCGCGCGCCGCGGTCGTCTTCGTGACCAGCGTCCTCGCGTACACCGGCTCCCAGCGGGGCTCGCCGTACGCGGCGGCGAAGGCGGCGCAGCTGGGGTTCGCCCGGTCGCTCGCGCTCGAGCTCGCGCCCGGTATCACCGTCAACCTCGTCGCGCCGGGGGCGGTCGACACGGCGGTCCTGGCGGGCGACACCCCGGAGCGGCGGCGGGAGCGGGTGCGGCGGATCCCGCTCGGGCGGCTCGGGACCCCCGCCGACGTCGCCGGCGCCATCGCCTTCCTCGCGTCGCCGGCGGCCCGGTACATCACCGGCGAGACCCTGCAGGTGAACGGCGGGCTCCGGCTCGGCTGAAGGGGCAGCGGTGCGCGATATCGTCACCACCTGGTTCGGCACGTTCGTCCTCGACGACGGCCGCGTGGCGGCCGCCTATCCGGCCCCGTCGGACCGGGCCGCGCTCGTGGACCGGGCGCGGCGGCGCCGCGAGGGCCGCCTCACCCCGGAGGAGGAGCGGGCGCTCGCCGACCACCTCGCCCGGGGCCTCCGGGCGCGGGACCGTCGCCTCGTGGCCTCGGGCGCGTCGCCCGGCCACCTCGTCCCGCCCGACCTCGACCCGCGGGAGTACGGCGTCGACCCCGGGCTGCTCCGCGACGTCCTCCTCGACGCGTCCGAGGAGGCCGTCCGGGCGGGCTGGGACCCCTCGGTGCATATCGAGGAGGCGGTGCGGGCCCTCTCGGACCTCGACGCCGTGAAGAACCTCGTGGGGGAGCGCCTCGCGAGCTGGGGGGCCCGCGACGCGCCGCCGTCCGCGGCCGGCCCG
>JASHRQ010000040.1 GCA_030037265.1 Thermoplasmata archaeon
CCGCCCGAGCCTCCCGTCTCCGCGGCCTCCGTTCCGCGCCGGCCGGCCTGGGCGCCGCCCCCGTCGGAGAGCCTGCCCCCGTGGCGTCCCCCGGTCGCCGGGTCGGACGCCCCGGAGTCGCCCGCGGGACCGCCGAAACCCGAGCAGGCCCCGGGGGTCTCGCTGCTGGTCGAGGATACCTCCGACCGGGCGTGGTCCGAGTTCCTCGACGGCACGACCGGAGGACGACGGGGTCTCTGCGTGACCCGGGAGTTCCCGGACCGGCTGCGACGCCGGATCGGCTCCCGCGACATCACGGTGATCTGGCTCTCGAACGTCGGCCGCCAGAACGCGATCAAGCCGGGCGACATCGCCGCGCTGGAAGCGCTCTTCACGAGCGCGCTCGGCGAGGGGCACGTGACCGCCGTGCTGGTCGAGGGCGTCGAGTATCTCATCACCGTGAACACGCTGGCCCCCACGCTGAAGCTCCTCCGGGACCTCCAGGCGAGCGCGCTCGCCGCGAGCGCCGTCGTCTGGGTGCCGGTGAACCCGCGGCTCCTCAACGAGTCCGAGGTCGACATGCTCCGGATGGCGTTCCCGGCGCCGCCGGCCGCCTGACCGGCCGGGGACCCGGCGGGCACCGCCGTCCCCGAGGGGCGAAGCACTTGTAGGGGCCCGGGCTCGCCGCGCCGATGGCGGTGCGCGCGGTCCCGGTCGCGATCGTGGGGGCGGGGAACATGGGCACCGCCCTCGCGCGGGGGCTCCGACGGACCCCGCGCGCGGACGCGCCGCGGGTCACGCTGAGCGGGCGGGACCCGGCCCGTCTCGCCGCGATCGGTCGCGAGCTCGGCGTCCGGGTCGCGTCGAGCAACCGGGAGGCGGCGCGGTCCGCCGACCTCGTGGTCCTCGCGGTCAAGCCCCAGATCCTCCCGTTCGTCCTGGAGGAGGTAGGACCGGTGCTCCGGCCCGGGGCGACGGTGCTGTCGATCGCCGCCGGCGTGCCGACGGACGTCGTGGCCGAGCGGCTGGGCGGGCGCCACGGCGTCGTGCGCGCGATGCCGAACGTGGCCGCGTCCGTCGGGGCGTCGGCGACGGCGTTCTGCCGGGGCGCGACGGCGCGACCCACCGACGTGCGTCGCGCGAGAGAGCTCCTCGCGCGCGTCGGGACCGTCGTCGAGGTGGACGAGACGCTCATGGACGCCGTGACGGGGCTCAGCGGCACCGGTCCGCTCTACCTGTTCCTGATCCTCGAGGGGCTGTCCGACGCGGGCGTCAAGGTGGGCCTCTCCCGCGCGGTGGCGACGGAGCTCGCGATCCAGACGCTGGTCGGCGCGGCGCAGCTGGTCCGGGCGACCGGCGAGCACCCGGCGAAGCTCCGCGACCTCGTGACGAGTCCGGGAGGGACCGCCATCACCGCGCTGCACTCGCTCGAGCGGAGCGGGCTCCCCGCGACCCTGTTCGACGCGGTCGAGG
This sequence comes from Thermoplasmata archaeon, assembly GCA_030037265.1. Taxonomy (GTDB): domain Archaea; phylum Thermoplasmatota; class Thermoplasmata; order Lutacidiplasmatales; family UBA184; genus JAKIWV01. The sequence goes on from JASHRQ010000040.1 coordinate 1,453, forward strand.
CGGCGACGAACCGGGCCGCCGAGCTCGGCCGCCGGTGGCATCCGAGCGGCCCCGAGGGGCCGCAGCGATGAGCCCGTCCACCGGCGTCGCGACCGGCCATCCGCTCGCCACGGCCGTCGGCCGCGAGGTGCTCCGGACCGGCGGGAACGCGTACGACGCCGCGCTCGCGGTGAGCGCGGCGCTGACGGTCGTGATGCCGCACATGAACGGCGTGGGCGGGGACCTGTTCGCCGTGGTCCGCGACGGCCGCCCCGTCGCGATCAACGCGAGCGGCCTCTCGGCCGAGCTCGCGACGCCCGAACGGTTCGCCGCCGAGGGACTCCGCCGGATCCCGGACCACGGGCCGCTCGCCGCGTTCATCGTGCCCGGGATCGTCGGAGGCTGGCAGCAGCTCGCCCCGCGCGCCCACCGGAGGCTCCCCGAGCTGTTCGCGCCCGCGGTCCGTTTCGCGCGGGAGGGATTCCGCCCGACGCCCCAGCTCGCCCGGTCGATCCGCGGCATGCCGTGGGCGGACGCGGACTGGACGGCGGTGTACCGGGGGCCGGGAGGCGCCGCCCCGGAGCGGCTCGTGCAGCCGGACCTCGCGCGGACGCTCGAGGGGATCGCCTCGGACGCCGGCCACGACTTCTACCTCGGCGCGGTCGCCCGCGCCGTCGAGCGCGATATGCTCGCCAAGGGCGGCCTCCTCCGGGCGGGTGACTTCGCGGCGTACGCTCCCCGGGTCGGCGACCCGCTCCACGTGCGGTACCGCGGCTACGACGTGTACACGACGCCGCCGAACAGCCAGGGCGCGACGGCCCTCATCTGGCTCAACCTGCTCGCGCGCACCGACCTCGCCGCGCTCGACGCGGACGGGTACGCGCGCGAGCTGCTCCGGACGATGTACCCCGCGTACGCGTATCGCGCGCGGTACATCGGCGACCCGGACCGGCTCCCGTTCCCGCCCGAGGTGCTCCGACCGGATTTCCCGTACGACCGGGCCGGACCCGCGGGACCGCCCCTCCCCGCCGACGGCGACACGACCGCCTTCTCGGTGTTCGACGGCGAGGTCGGGGTGAGCTGCATCCAGAGCAACTACAAGGGGTTCGGCTCCGGCCACCTGGTCCCGGGGACCGGAATCGGGCTCAACGACCGGGGCTGCTACTTCTCGCTCGACCCGCGGTCGACGAACGTCCTCGCTCCGCGCCGGCGCACGTTCCACACGCTCATGGCGACCGTCGCGGACGGCCCCCGGCTCCTGCTCATCGGCTCGATGGGCGGCGACATCCAGCCGCAGGCGAACGTCCAGGTGATCACGCGGATCCTCGACCGGGGGGCGGGGGCGCAGGCCGCCGTCGCCGCGCCTCGGTTCGCCTATCCGGCCTCGATCTACGGGACCGCGCCGCTCTACGCGGAGCCCGGCGCGCTGCCCGCCGGCGTCGCGGAGCCGCCGCGGGACCGTTCCGAGATGGGCCACTGTCACGCCATCCTCGTCGGCGACCGGGTCGAGGAAGGGTTCGACCCCCGGGGCGAGGGGCTGCTCGACTACCGCCGCGACTGACGCGGCGACGCACCCCGTCGCGGGTCGTTCGGCCCCAACGAGCGCCGACGCGTCGCCCGCCGGCCCGTCGCGCTGCGGGCTACGGCCGGAGCACCCAGCCGGTGACCGAGTCGAGCGGCTCGAAGCCGAGACGCTCCAGGGTCGGCCGGCTGGTGGCCCGGGCCTCCACGGTGAGATACCGGAGGCCGCGCCGGCGGGCGATCTCGGCCCGCGCCCCGACCAGCGCCCGGTAGATCCCTCGCCCGCGGTGCGCCGGCGCCGTGCCGCCGCCCCACAGGCCCGCGAACGACCGGCCGGGAGGCATCTCGAGCCGCGCGCAGGAGACCGGCCGGCCCCCGAGGTAGCCCACGAGGATAGCCATCGCCGGGTCCGCGAGCCGCGCGGCGTAGTCGTCGGTCCGCCACCCGTCGTCCGGACCGAACGCGAGCGCGCTGGCGGCGACCGCGTCCGCGAGCCCTCGCCGGTCCGTCACGCGGCGCACCTCGAGTTCCGGCGGGCCGGGGCCGCCCGCGAGCGGTCCGTCGAGGTCGTGGACCATGAGCGTCTCCGGAGTGTCGGGGACGTACCCGGCCGCCCGGAGCAGCTCGGCGAGCTCGGTCGGCCGGTCGTGGCCGTACACCTTCCATTCGGTCTCGCGCCGGAGGCCTCGGAAGAACGCCGTCTCCTCCGCGACCCGCGCGGCCGCGTCCGCGGCCGGGAGCTGCGAGAAGATCACGACGCAGCGCCGGCCGATCTGGCGGACGACTGGGCCGGCGTGCTGGGTGACGAGCCCCTCCTCCGGCGGGGGGTCGGTCCGCATCTCCGCGTCGAAGCGCGCGAGCAGCTCCTCCCGATCCACGGCCGGCCGGAACCGCGACCCCCGATAGCGTCCGCGGCCGGGCTCCCGACGGGGGAGCGTACAAGTACGGCCCCGGGCTCGCCCCCTTGCCATGCGCGAAAGCCCCTCTCCGCTCGAGCGCGCCGCCGCGCGGAATCTCGTCAAGAGCTACCTCCGCGTCAAGCCCGAGGAGAACGTCATCGTCGAATCGTGGACCCACACGCTCTCGATGGCCTCGGCGATGGTGGACGAAGTCCGCCGAGTGGGCGGACGGGCGGTCCTGGCGTACGAGAACGACGACGCCTGGTGGCGGGCGGTGGCGCGCCGGCAGACCCGGCTCCTGGGCCGCTTGACCGAGCCGGAATGGGCCGCGCTCCGGGCGGCCGACGTGTACGTCATGTTCTGGGGCCCGGGGGACTCGGCCCGGGTGGAGAAGGTCCCCGAGAAGAACCTGGACGAGGCCGCGGGCTGGTTCGACCGGTGGTACCGGATCGCGCGGTCGACCGGGTTGCGCGGGGGCCGGATGGCCATGGGGTTCGTGACGGACTCCCGGGCCCGTCGGTGGGGGGTCCGCAAGGAGGCGTGGATGAACGGGCTGCTCGGCGCCTGCCTCGTCGACCCGAAGGAGATGGCCGAGAGCGGGCGACGCCTCGCCCGCGCCCTCCACGGTACGGCGAAGGTCCGGATCGTCCATCCCAACGGGACGGACCTCGAGGTCGCGCTGTCCGGGGCGCCGCCCCGGGTCTACGACGGGACGCCGCATCCGAAGGACCGCGCGTACGGCCCGTACGACATGCTGACGAGCCTCCCCGGGGGACGGCTCGTCGTGGCGCTCGACGCCCGGACCGCCGAGGGGACGATCGTCTCGACGGGCCCCAGCTACGACCTCACCTGGTACCCCTGGCAGACGTACTCGGGCGGTCGGTTCGAGTTTTCCGGCGGGAAGCTGACCGCGTTCTCGTTCGAGCAGGGCGGGGCCGAATTCGCCCAGCGCTACGCGCGGGCCCAGCCCGGGAAGGATCGCACCGGCTACCTCGTCCTCGGGCTCAATCCGCGAGCCAAGAACCTGCCGCACTCGGAGGACATCGAGCGCGGCGGCGTCCAGCTGACCGTGGGCGCGAACGCCTACGCGGGGGGCCACAACCCCTCGGACTTCACGGGATGGGTCTCCCTCGCGGGGTCCGAAGTCCGCGTCGACGGGACGTCGGTCGTCCGCGAGGGAAGGATCCTGTAGGCCCCCGGTCCGTCCCCGAGGGCGGACGCGCTCCGGAGCTCCGTCCCCCGGCGCGCTCACCGCGCCGGCGGCCGGGGAGCCGTCGCCGCGCTCCCCCGCCCCGTCTCGTCCCCCGTGGGCGACACCGGCACGACGAGCAACGGTCGACGCGCCGCTCGCGATGGACGTCAACGGTTCGCGCGGAGGCCGTTTTACCAGTGTTTTTATACTAGTTGAATTCTGTTAAACGCGTGCGGTCAGCGACACCGACGACGTCCGCGTCGTACTTCCTCGGCGTGAGGCTCTCGCGCGAGGAGCTCGACGCGCTCGACCGGTTCCAGACGGCCCAGCACCTTCGAACGCGGTCCGACGCGGTGCGCGCGCTCGCGCGACGCGGCGACGTACCGGCGGCCGAGGGTGGCCTGGCGCTCCCCGTGAGCGTCCGGGCGGAGCTCGAGGAGCTGGTCGAGGACGGCTGGGCGCGCACGGTCGACGAGGCGGTGACCCTCGCCGTTTCCGTGGGCGTCCACGAGCTGGCCCGGCTCCACGGCGAGCGGATCCCCGCGCTCCGGCGCGCCGCTCGGGAGCTGGCCGGCCGGGCCGAACGACGCCGACGGGCCGACCGGCAGGGGCGCGAGCTCCTCGATCGCTAGCCGCGGGTGGTGGAGATGCAGGGAACGCAGCAGCTGGGCCTCGCCTGGAGTGAACGCAGCGGATTCATCTGCCGGTCGTGCCGGCAAGATGCCAAGCATAATGAAGTGCTGGGAATCTCATTCTGCCCGATCCACGGCTTGGGGTCGCCGCTCGACGTCCTCCCGTGGCGGCCGGAGGCCCGAATCCCACGCGGCTCTACACCCGCAACGGTGACCGCGGCGAGACCGGTCTCCTTGGTGGCGCGCGCGTAGCGAAGGACGCCCCCCGGGTGCGCGTCTTCGGCGCGTACGACGAGCTGGCCTCCCAGCTCGGCGTGGCCGAGGCGCTCCTCACCGGCGCCCCGGAGGAGCTCGCGCTCCTCCGGCGCCTCTCGCACGAGGTGTTCCTCGCGATGAGCGAGGTCGCCGCCCCCGCCGGGTCGCCGAGGGTCACGCACCGGATCGGCGCCCGGCACGTGGAGCGGTTGGAGGCGGAGACGAACCGGCTCGCCGGGAGCCTGCTCCCCGCGCATTCGTTCGTGCTCCCGGGCGGGACCCCGGCGGCCGCGCAGATCCACGTCGCGCGCTCGGTGGCGCGCCGCGCGGAGCGCGAGCTGTGGACCCTCCACCGGGAGGAGCCGCAGTCCGCCGAGCTCCTCCAGTGGGCGAACCGGCTGAGCTCGTTCCTGTTCGCGCTCGCGCTCTCCGTCAACCGGCGGGAAGGGGTCGCGGAGACCGCGCCGGACTACTCCGTCTAGCGGGTCCGCGCGCTCGGAGGGGGACGGCCGTGGAGGTCGGGATCGTCGGGAAGCCGAACGTCGGGAAGTCGACGCTGTTCAACGCGCTCACGCTCCTCGACGCCACGATGGCGCCGTACCCGTTCACGACCGTGAAGCCGAACCGGGGCGTGGCCGCGATCCGCTGCCCCTGCCCGCACACCGAGCTCGGGACGCCGTGCACCCCCGGCAACGCCGCCTGTCGGAACGGCGTCCGGTGGGTGCCGGTCTCCCTCGTCGACGTGGCCGGCCTCGTGCCGGGCGCGCACGAGGGCCGCGGGCTCGGCAACCAGTTCCTGAACGACCTGAGCGTCGCCGACGGGTTCGTGCAGGTGGTGGACGGCAGCGGGGCGACCGACCCAGAGGGGCAGCCCGCTCCGCCGGGGAGCCAGGACCCGGCGCGGGAGGTCGACTGGCTCGGGGAGGAGCTCGCCTACTGGGTCACCGGGATCTTCGAGCGGGAGTTCGACCGGCACGCGAAGCGGGTCGAGCTCGAGGGGGAAAAGGTGGAGGAGTTCCTCGAGCACCGGTTCACCGGCCTCAAGTTCCCCCCGTCCGCGATCTCGGCCGCCCTCCGCGAGGCGCCGATCGACCGCGACCATCCGTCGCGGTGGTCGGCGGACGACCGGCACCGGCTCGCGCGGGCGCTCCTGAACGCGGCCAAGCCCCGCGCGGTGGCGCTCAACAAGTGCGACCGGATCGCGCCCGCGAGGGCCGAGGAGACCGCGGCCGCGGTCGCGCCGATCCCGCTCGTCCCGACGAGCGCGGAGGCGGAGCTCACGCTCCGCCGCGCGCAGCGCGCCGGCCTCGTCGACTACTCGCCCGGGGACCCGACGTTCCGGGTCGTGGACGCCGGCCGCCTCTCGACCGCCCAGGCGCGGGCGCTGGAGGAGCTCCGGGCGGTGCTCGCCGCGTGGGGCTCCACCGGGGTGCAGCGGCTGCTCGAAGGGCTGGTGTTCGGGCCGCTCCGCCGGATCGTCGTCTTCCCGGTGGAGGACGAGACGCGCTGGACCGACTCCAAGGGACGGGTGCTCCCCGACGCGTTCCTCGTGCCGGCCGACACGCCGGCGCGGACCGTCGCGTTCCGCGTGCACACCGACCTCGGGGAGAACTTCCTCCGCGCGATCGACGGCCGGACCCACCGGGCGCTCGGCGCGGACCATCCGCTCGCCGCGGGCGCCGTCGTCCGGTTCGTCACGAAGCGGTGAGGGGCCGTCCTCCCCGAGGGCGGGGCGGGACGCTCCCGGCGTCCCCCGGGAGCGTCCGGCTCAGACGAGCTCCGCGCCGGTGGACGCCGGCCGCACCGCGAACGCCGCCGCGCCGGCGCGCGCGAGCCGCCGGAGGAGGTCCGTCTCCTGTCCGGGGACCGGGAGCGCGACGATCGACCCGCCCCCGCCGGCGCCGGTCACCTTCGCCCCGAGCGAGGCGGGACGCGCCGCCTCGAGGAGCGCCTCGAGCCGGGGATGCGACACCCCGACCGCCTGGAGGAGCCGGTGGTTCTCCGCCAGCTGGCGGGCCGTCTCCTCCCGGTCCTCCGCGAGCAGCGCGCGCTCCCCCGCGTCGGCGACGCGGGCGAACCGCTCGAGCAGCTCGGGACCGTCCGGGCCGGTGAGCCGCTCGCCGACGGCGCGGACCCGGGGGCCGGTGTCCTTCGGGATCCCGGAGTAGGCGACGACCCAGACCCACCCGGGGTCGGGGACCCTCCGGACCGTCCAGCGCCGGTCCCCCGCGCGCACCGTCCACAGCTCCGGGCCGGACGCCGGCCCCCGCGAGTTCACCGACAGGTAGCCTCCCGCCACCGCCGCCGAGGTGTCGCCCGGGCTGCCCACGCCCTGGCTCCCGCGTTCGACGGAGAAGCTGCGCTGCGCGAGCTCGTCCCGTCGGACGCCCCCGCGAGCGGCGCCGAGCGCGGCGGCGAGCGCCGCGATGAACGCCGCCGACGAGCCCAGGCCGGAGGCGCGCGGGATGCGGGACACCGCGTGCACGTCGACGGGAGGCTCCCCGCTCCACAGCTCGCGGATCGCGGTGCCGAGGTAAGCGTGCCCGGCCGCGCTCTCGGGGTGGCCGTTCAGCCGTAGCCGGTCGGACCCCCGGACCGCCACCTGGGTGTACAGGTCGATCCCGAGGAGCAGCTCGGGCCCGCCGTGGACGACCGCGTGCTCGCCGAAGAGGATGCACTTGCCCGGCGCCCGGGCGGCGACCGGCAGCGGATGCCCCGGGATCGCGTCGTCGCTCACGGCGCGCGCCCGCGGCCCGTCCGGAGGACCCGCTTGCCGTTCCGCTGGGGAACGATCCGCCGCTCCGCGCCCCGGAACCGGCAGCCGTCCGGCAGTCCCCCGAGCCGGTCGAGCAGCACGGCGAGCGCCGCCACCTCGCTGTGCGGCTGCGCCCCCACCGCCACGTTGTAGTCCGCCCGACGGTACAGCTCGGCGGGCACCTTCGCGCCGCCGACGACGACCAGCAGCTCCGGCCGTCGACGCAGCCGCGGCAGCGCCCGGTCGAGCGGCTCGCCGTACATCGTGAGGTGCACCACGCCGCCCGCGAACCGCCGGACGGCGTCCGACCAGCGCTCCACGCCCTCGACCCGGAACCCGCCGCCCCAGCGCTGCGCCACGGCCGACAGGCGGTCCGCGAGCGCGGGGTCGGGCGGGGTGAGCAGCATCCGGTCCGCCCCGAAGGCCCGCGCCGCGAGCGCCACGTGCGTCGTCAGGCGCGGGTCCCGGCCCGGCCGGTGGCCGAGGCGCAGGACCGTGACGCGGGGCCGCCGACCGTCACGACGGGGGGTGGGCATGGAACCGTTCGATGCGGTGGCCGCGGTACTCCAGCTTGTCGGAGCGCTTCACGAGCCCCTTGAGCCGGGTCGGCGACATCGCCAGCTGCTCGGCCACGTCGGAGAAGAACCGGCCCCCCTCGCCGACGGCGTCGTGGATCTGCTGCTCGACCTTCGCGTACTCGCGGTCGTCCATGCTCGCGATCGCGAGGATCTCGCACACCTCGGCGAGCGGGGCGGTCGTGTTGATGTTGATCGTCGCGTAGTAGGTGTGGTAGCTCTTGTCCGGCGCCTTCCGGCCGTCGCGCGCGACCCAGCGCGTGTCCACGAGCTTCAGCTTCTCGAACAGGCTCAGGATGCGGGGGCCCTCCTTCCCGAACTCCTTCTGCACGTCCTCGGCGGTGAGCCAGCTCTCCGAGAGCCGCTGGAGGAGCTTCAGCTTCGCCGGGGTGTCGACGGCGCGCAGCACCGGGACGAGGTCGCTCACCTCGTTCACCACCTTGATCCGGTGCACCCCCGCCGCCATCACCGTTCCACCCACCGACCGCCCGACGCCGGGACCCCCGGACCGTCACCCGCTCCCGGCGTCCCGCAGCGCCCGGCGGTACTTCCCGTACCGGTCCTCGGGGGAGAACCGCGCCGGGTGCGGGCTGCTCGACGGGGCGCCGCACCCGGGGCAGGCGGCGCCGAGGGTGTACCGCCCGCAGCCTCGGCAGACCCGGAGCAGCGAATCCGTCATGCGCGCGCGAACGTCCCCCGGCCGCCGGTCTTCTGGATGCGCGCGAGCGCCGACTCGGTCGCGCGCTTCAGGACCTCCTCCGCCTGCTTGTACTGCGCGCCGGTCACGACCACGCGGTAGCGGGGGGCGCCGACGTACTGGACCGTCACGTCGGCCGGGTCGGTCTGCTCCGCCGCCTCGAGCGCGGCCCGTACCTCGTCCACGCCCTTCGGGTCGGTCGACGAGATCTCGAGCGTCCCGGAGACCGTGACGCGCGGCGGCGTGAGGTTCTCCTCGGCGGTCCGGAGGAACGCCGTCACCCACGGCGCCTTCCCGTAGGTCGACTGGAACTTCGTCGGCTCGGCGGACGCCGCCTCGAACGCGCGGAACAGGCTCCCGTGGTCCTCCACGAGCCGCTCGGCGAACAGCCCGTACGTCCCCTCGACCTCGAGCTTCAGCAGCTTCGCGACGGCCCCGAGGAGCCGCTGGGCCCGCTGCTCGTTCTTCCACTGCTCGATCTTCTCGCGGCGCTGGTGCTCGTTGATCCGCTTGAGCGACAGGTCGACCTGCCCCTTCGCCGAGTCGATGTGGAGCACCCGGGCGACGATCTTCTGCCGTTCGCGGATGTGGTCGCGGATGTACTTGACCCAGCCGGTCGCCACCTCCGAGAGATGGATGAACGCCTCGCGGTTCGCGTACTCGTCGAGCGTCACGAAGGCGCCGAAGTCCCGGATCTGCGTGACCGTCGCGACGACCAGCTCCCCCTCGTCGGGGAACTCGGCCCGAAGCGGCACGCGGGTCCCCTCCCTCGCTCAGCTCGAGGCCGGACGGACGAACTCGCCGCGGAGCTGCGCCGTTCCGCCGGTCGGCGTCGCGAGCGTGGCCCCGCACAGGAGGCAGTTCACCGGCGTCGCGGGCCGGCTGAAGATCGTCTGCTCGCCCGAGCAGTCCGGGCACTTCACGACCCAGAACGGTGCGGCGGTCATGGCCGTCCGTTCACTCCGCCTCGGTGAGCTCGAACTGGCCCGCTCGCCAGCCGACCGGTTGCACGATGTACTTGCACTGGCGGCACCGGTACCGGAGGAGCACCCGGCGGACCGCCTTCGCGCGGCCCTCCGGCTTGGGCCGGGGGAAGCCGCCGTACCCGCGCGTGGCCCGACGGAACCGGCGCTGGCCCCACTTGAGCTCGGACGCCGGTCGCTTCCTCCCCCGCTCCACTTCGTGGGCGGTGTGCTTGTGGCACTTGGGGCAATAGGTAGAGATGACCTTAGGGAAGTGCATCGGGCGCGTCCGAAGTCCGCTCGATATATAGGTTTGCGGTCCCGCAGCCTCCTTCTGTCGAGAGAAACGGCCAAGTGAGGGCCCGGACTGCCGCCGCATCCCGCTCCATCTCGACCCCCCGACGAGCGCCTCGACGGCGGAGGCGACCCTCCGCCGGGTCGAGCGCCGGCTCGCCGCACTGGACCGCGCCGAGAACCTCGCCTGGTGGGGTCAGTACACCGGCCGGCGGCACGGGAATCCGGGTCGGACCACGCTCGCCCGGGCCCGTTTCCTCTCTCCGCCGGCGCTCGACCGGTGGTACCGAACGGCGCTCCGGTACGCCGACCCGGACGGTCCGCTGGCCCGACGCCTCGAGATGCTGCACCGGGCGCTCCTCGACGCGCGGACCGAGCAGTTCCCGCCGATCGTCCGGCTCCGGACCCGCCTCTCGCGGGCGCTCGTCGAGTTCCGGCCCCGGTGGCACGGGACCCGCGTCGGGCGCTCCCGGGTCCGGGAGGAGCTCCTCCACAACCCCGACCCGGGCGAGCGGGAGCGGGCGTTCCGCTCGGAGGACGAGGTGTTCCGCCGAATCGAGGGGCCGCTGCGGGCGCTCGTACGCCTTCGCAACGAGCGCGCGCGCGCCGAGGGGTTCCGCGACTTCCCGTCGCTCCGGCTCTCGTTCGAGGGGTTCACTCCCGAGTCGCTCCGCCGTCTGGTCCACGCGGCGCTCGACCCCATCGTGCCGCGGCTCCGGACCCTCCGGGAGACCCACCTCGCCTCCCCGGGGGCGACCGGCTGGTTCCCGTGGGACCTCCCCTACCGGGAGGAGCAGCGCGCGGCGCTCCCGGAGTCGGCCTTCCCGGGACGCTCGATGATCCCGGCGGCGAGGGCCGGGCTCGAGGGGTGGGGGTTTCCTCGCTCCCGGTTGGGGTTCCGGGTCGTGCAGCACGACCTCCCGTTCGGCGGCCTCACGTTCGGCATCCGACCCCCGAGCGACGTCCGGGTGCTCGTCCATCCGCAAGGGGGCTGGAGCGCCTACCGGATCCTCCTCCACGAGTTCGGCCACGCCATCCACTTCTCCTCGATCGACCAGCCGCGTCACCTCCTGCGCAGCGCCGACGCCGGGTTCGCCGCGCTCGCCGAGGGGATCGGGGGGCTGTTCGAGGAGATCGCGCTCGACGAGCGCTGGGTCGGGCGGCGACCGGGAGTCTCCCGCCGCGACGCGCGGCGCTTCCGCGCCGGCCGCGCCGTCGAGCCGCTCGTGCGCGCGACGACGACGGCGCACTGGATCGAGACCGAGCTCGCGCTCTACCGGGATCCGGACGGCGACCCGGAACGAGCGTCGATCCCGAGCCTGCGGCGGCGGCTCGGCTTCGACCGGTACGCGGCGCCGTCGTGGGTGCGCGCCCTCTACGTCACGCATCCGGTCTACGCCCAGAGCTACTTCCTCTCGGTGCTGTTCCGCAAGCAGCTCCTCGCGGCGCTCGCCGAGGCGGCCGGGCCGCGCGTCTGGCCCAACCCGAGAATCGGTCCGTGGCTGGCGGAGCACTGGTTCGCGCCGGGCGCCCGCTACGACTGGGTCCCGCACGTGGCGACGGTCACGGGTCGCCCGTTCGGCCCCGCGGCGTTCCTCGAGTCGGCCCGCGCGGCGGGTTCGTAGCGTTCCCCCGCGCTCCCGGGCCGGCCGGCCCGCCACCGGCGAGAAGACCGCCTCAGCCTTTATGTAGGGGAGCCTGCTCGGCGGCCCCGCTCGCGAGGGAGTCCATGGCCGACCGCCCGTCCGTCGACGTCGTAGCGGAGGCGCTCTCCCGCGCGCCGCCGCGGAAGTTCCCCGAGACCGTCGACCTCGCGATCAACCTCAAGGACCTCGACCTCGCGGTGCCGAAGAACCGCATCGAGGAGGAGCTCCCGCTCCCCAAGGGGCGCGGGCGGTCGACGCGGGTCGCCGTGTTCGGGACGCCCGAGATGTGCCAGAAGGTGAAGGGCGTCGCCGACGTGGCGATCTCGCCGGCGGAGATGGACGAGCTGTTCTCCCACAAGAAGTCGGCGAAGAAGCTCGTCGAGGAGGTCGACTTCTTCCTCGCGGAGGCCCCGCTGATGCCGACGATCGGCAAGCGGCTCGGCGTCGTCCTCGGCCCGCGGGGGAAGATGCCGCGGCCGGTCCCTCCCGGGAGCGACCCGTCCAACGTCATCCAGAACCTGAAGCGGTCGGTGCGGATCCGCTCGAAGGGGAACCGGACCTTCCACGCCGCGGTCGGCCTCCGGACGATGGAGCCGGCCGACCTCGCCCAGAACGTCGACGCGCTGCTCGCCCGGGTCGTGAGCAAGCTCGAGCGCGGCCGCAGCAACATCGAGTCGGTCTACGTGAAGACGACGATGGGCCCGGCGGTCCGGCTCTGGTAGGCCGCGGAGGAACCCACGCATGCCCGGCCGCGCGACCGTACGCCCCCAGAAGCTCGCGCGCGTCGGCGCGCTCCGCCAGCTGGTGCTCGACCATCCCGTGACCGCACTGGTGGGGCTCCGGGGCGTTCCCGCGGCGGCGCTCCAGACGATGCGGCGGGGGCTGCGCTCGCGGGGCCACCCGCTCCTGGTCGCGCCGAACAGCGCGATCCGGCACGCGCTCGAGGCGGCGGCGAAGGAGCGCCCGGCGCTGCGGCCGCTGCTCGAGTACGTGACCGACCAGACGGGGCTCATCGCGGCGGAAGGGAACCCGTTCGTGCTCTACCAGGAGCTCGCGCGGACGCGGTCCCCCACCCCGGCCCGCGGGGGCGCGGTCGCGCCGAACGACATCGTCGTCCCCGGCGGGGAGACGCCGTTCCGGCCCGGCCCGATCGTCGCGGAGCTCCAGCACGCGGGGTTCCCGGCCGCGATCGAGAAGGGGAAGGTCGTGCTGAAGCGGGACGCCACCGTCGTCCAGGCCGGTGAGGTGATCTCGACCGAGAAGGCGAACCTGCTCACCCGGCTCAACATCTATCCGCTCGAGGTCGGGCTCGAGCTCCGGGCGGCCGTCGAGCGGGAGACGTTCTACGCCCCCGCGGTGCTCGCCGTCGACCTCGACCGGCAGCGCGCGGAGCTCGCGGTCGCGCACCAGCGGGCGCTCGCGCTCGCCCTCGAGATCGGGTACTTCACCCCCGTCACGACGCCGCGACTCCTCGCGCGGGCCCACCGCCGCGCCCGCGCGCTCGCCGTCGCCGCCGCGTATCCGACGGCGGCGACGCTCCCCGCGCTGTTCGCCCGCGCGCTCCGGGAGGCGCGCGCGGTCGACGGGCTCACAGGCACCCCAGGCACCTAGGGACCACGGGAGGAAGAACGATGGAGTACGTGTATGGCGCCCTGCTGCTGAACGCGGCGGGGAAACCGATCGACGAGAAGGGACTCTCCGGCGTGCTGACCGCCGCGGGGATCGCACCGGACGCGGCGCGCGTGAAGGCGCTCCTCGCGTCGCTCGAGGGCGTGAACATCGCGGACGTGCTCGCGAAGGCCGAGGTCGCGGCGGTCGCCGCGCCGGCCGCCGCGCCCGCCGAGAAGAAGGAAGCGAAGGGCGAGAAGAAAGAGGAGAAGAAGGAGGAGAAGGGCGTCTCCGAGGAGGAGGCGGCCGAGGGCCTCTCGGCGCTCTTCGGGTGAGCCGACCCCCTCGTTGCCTCCCGGCTCCGTCCCCCTTAAGACCCTCCGTCCGGTGCTACCGGACGGAGGGCCCGTTTCGGACCTCGATGCCGCCCCGTGAGCACTGCGGAGTGGTGGGCGTCTCGCTCTCGGGGCGGGGGGCGGCGCCGTATCTGTACCGGGGCCTCCGGGCGCTGCAGCACCGGGGGCAGGAGTCGGCGGGCATCGCGACGGCCTCCCACGGCCGGCTCCACCACCGCAAGGGGATGGGGCTGGTGCACGAGGTGTTCAGCCGCGAGCAGCTGGACGGGCTCCGCGGCCCGGTCGGCATCGGCCACGTGCGGTACTCGACCACCGGCACCTCGGACCTCGAGAACGCGCAGCCGCTCTCGCTTCGGCTCCGCGACGACGACGCGGCGCTCGCGCACAACGGGGACCTCGTGAACTACGAGCGGCTCCGCCGCCGGCTCCTCGCGCAGGGGGTCGAGTTCCTCGGCAGCGCCGACAGCGAGGCGATGGGCCAGCTCATCGCGCTCGAGTACGGCCACACCCGGGACCTCGAGTCCGCGATCCGCCGCGCGATGGCCGAGCTCGTCGGCGGGTACGCGGTCGTGATGTTGGTCGGCAACCGGCTCGTGGCGTTCCGCGACCCGATGGGGATCCGACCGCTCGTGCTCGGCACGCTCGACGGCGGCTACGCCGTCGCGAGCGAGTCGGTCGCCCTCGAGCTGATGGGCGGCCACCTCGTCCGCGACGTCGCCCCCGGCGAGGTCGTGCTGATCGAGAAGGGGAGCTCCCTCCGCTCGACCCGGTACTCCGGCGCGAGCGGCCGCGCGCACTGCATGTTCGAGTGGGTCTACTTCTCCCGGCCGGACTCGCTCGTCGAGGGGCGGACGGTGTACGACGTGCGCCGGAGCTTCGGCGAGCGGCTCGCGCGGGAGAGCCCCGCCGAGGCGGACGTCGTCGTGCCGGTCCCGGACTCCTCCCGTCCCCAGGCGCTCGGCTTCTCCGCCGTCTCGGGGATCCCGTACGCCGAGGCGCTCATCAAGAACCGGTTCGTCGAGCGGACGTTCATCCTGCCGGACCAGCACCGCCGCGAGGAGGAGGTCCGCGCCAAGTACCACCCGGTGCCGGGGCTCATCCGGGGGAAGCGGGTGGTGCTGCTCGACGACTCCCTCGTCCGCGGCACGACCTTCCGCGAGATCATCGGGATGGTGCGCGCCGCGGGCGCGACGCGGGTGGACGTCCGGATCGCCTGCCCCCCGATCGTCGCGCCGTGCTACTTCGGCATCGACATGAAGGACCGCCGCCAGCTGGTCGCCTCGAGCCACTCGGAGGAGGAGATCGCGAAGCTCGTCGGGGCCGACTCGGTGCACTACCTGTCGATCGACGGCCTCGTCGGCTCGATCGGGATGGGGGAGTCGGCGCTCTGCACGGGCTGCCTCACCGGCCGGTACCCCGTCGACGTGCCCGAGGAGCGCCGCCGCTTCCAGAAGGTGCTCGAGGAGTTCTAGCGCGTGCCGGACGCGATCGTTCGGTGCGGCCGATGGCTCCGGCGCGTCCGCCCGGACGGCACCGTGGTCGCCGAGACGGTCGTGGCCGAGGACCGCCGCGAGGCGGTCCGGCGGAGCGCCGACCGCCTGCAAGGCGCGGGCCCGGAGGTCGCGGCGATCGCGCGGGACCCGGCCTCGACCGGACCGGTGGGCGCGACGGACGGGGACCTGGTCC
>JASHRQ010000041.1 GCA_030037265.1 Thermoplasmata archaeon
GGGCCTCCGCGCGAGAAGGGCCTTCCGGGAACCCGCTCGCCCACGTACTAGGGCCGCGTTCCCGGCCCCATTCGTTGACCGGCGGACCGCCGGGACTTTCGCCGGCTCTACCGGCCCTTGCCTTCGAACTCGTGGGCGACCTCGGTCCGGATCACCCGGGCCTCCCGCTCGATCTCGTCCACCGTGTCCCGCCAGAGCCGCTCGATGAAGGGGCCCACGTTGAGGATCAGCGCCGAGATCACGGTCCCGACGGAGACGAAGGCCATGAACGACGCGAACAGCTTTCCCGCGACCGTCGTGAGCGGGAACGGCGGGCCCTGACCCGTCGCGAGCATGCTCTCGAAGTAGAATGAGTTCACGGCGCCCGTCCCCGAGGTGATGGCGAACCCGATGCTCCCGACGACGAGCACGACCGCGATCGCGAGGAGCGACAGGAGCGCCCGGCGGACCCTCCTCCGATGCGCCGCGGCCCGGCTCTGCGCCCGCCGGGCAGCGCCGTGCCCCGCGACGGTCGCAGACGCACCGTCGCCGGCCGGCCGTTCCCGGACCGTTTCGCGCGCCTCGCCTTCCTCAGCGGGGCCCGGGGGCGGCTGGAGCACGCGGCAAAGACCCGGGTTCCTCCCTAAGTAGGTACCTCTCCAGCCGCAGGCGGCGCCGACCCTCGACGGACCCTCCACTGGCCCGACCCAAACGGCGCTCGCTCGCTGTGGCCCAGCCGTCGAGGGCGAGGGAGCGGGCGCGGCCGGTTGCGGGGATCGGTCCGTGAAACCCTTATAATCAACGACGTTTGCCGAAATTCCAATGACGTTGAACGAAAGCGGGGTCCCTCCCACGCCCGCGCGGAGCGTACCGGTCGTCTGGTTCGTCGTGGGGATCCTGGTCGCGGCGGGGGTCGGGGTGGGTGCGACGGCCCTCGTCCTCGGGCTGCCCGCGAAGTCCACGCCGGGCCCGCTGTCGGTCATCGACGACCTGGGTCGGAACGTCACCGTCCCGTACGACCCGTCCCGGGTCGCCGTCTTCGGGCCGAGCATCATGGACTCGATGTTCCGCCTCGGGCTGCGGAGCCATGTGGTCGCCGTGGACTGCTACGCGCCGGCCTTCGGGGGGCTGCTCGCCGACTACTCGCCGCAGCAGGTGGCGGAGTGGAACCTCTCGTCCTCGATGTGCGTCGAGGTGGGGCCGGAGTTCGACTTCGAGTCGCTGCTGAACGCCACGCCCCAGCTCGTCCTCGCGTCGACCATCGTCTCCGTGGCCGCCGTGGAGACGATCTCGTCCACCTACCACATCCCCGTCGTGATGCTCCAGCCGCCCACGATGAGCGGCATCCTCGTGGACGAGTCGCTGCTCGGCCGGATCTTCGGGGTGCAGTCGCAGGCCGCCACGCTCAACAACGCGCTCACCACCGAGCTCGCGAACCTCACGAACGCCACGTCGAACCTGTACTCGTTCCCGACGGTCCTCGTGACGTACGACTCCGACGAGAACGGCTACTGGACGTTCGGCCCCACGACCTTCGGCCAGTCGCTCATCGAGCTCGCCGGTGGCTCGAGCATCTCGGCGAACTCCACCTCCGCCTATCCGGAGCTGTCCGGCGAGCAGGTGCTGGTGTCGAACGTCTCGCTGATCGTCTACGGTACCGGGTTCGGGCTCAACCTCAGCAACACGTACGCCCTGGGACCGTTGTGGTCGAGCTTTCCCGCGGTGCAGTCGAACCAGGTGTTCCCGCTCGACTCGACGCTCATCACCGAGCCGGATCCCACGATGATCCTGGTCGGACTGCCGACGCTCTTCGCGATCTTCCATCCCTCCGCGTAGGGCGCACAGGTCCCCGTGGCCGACGGCGGGGGAGCCCCTTCGCCGGCGGCGGCACCAGGACGGCGGCGGATCGGACGGGGAACGGCCTGGTTCGCGGCGCTGGGGCTGCTGCTGGTCGCCCTCGCGTTCGTCTCCCCGTTCTTCGGAACGGTCTCGATCCCGTTCGTCCTGGTCGCCCGGATTCTCCTCCACGAGGTGAGCCGGGGCGCGTTCGTGCCGAGCCCCTGCGCCGGGTTCTCCGTGAGCCCGACCCTCTGCACCGCGTACGGGGAGATCGTCTGGGTCGCGCGTACCCCGGAGGTGCTCCTGGGAGTGTTCGTGGGCGCTGCGCTCGGCGTGTCGGGGGCCACGCTGCAGGGCGTCTTCCGCAACCCCCTCGCCGACCCGTTCCTCCTGGGTCTCTCGAGCGGGGGCACGCTCGGTGCCTCGCTGGTCTTCGTCTTCCACGTGGGGATCGCCGACGCGAACCTCACGCTGCCCGCCTTCGCGTTCCTCGGGGCGATCGCGACGGGCCTCGCGGTGATCGGCGTCGCCCGGACGCGGTTCGGGTCGGTGGAGACGCTGCTGCTCACCGGCGTCGCGATCGCGTACTTCCTGTCCGCGGTGCTGTCGCTCGTCCTCCTGTCGAACCCGTACGCGAGCGTCCAGGTGACGTTCTGGCTCCTCGGCAGCCTCTCCGGCGCCACCTGGCCGGCGGACGGGGTCGTCCTCGGGATCCTGCTCGTCGCCGGCTCGCTCCTCGCGGTGCACGGGAGCGAGCTCAACCTCATGCAGCTGGGGACGGACGTGGCGCAGAGCGCCGGCGTGGACGCGGGTCGAGTGCGGGTCCGCCTCCTCCTGCTCTCGTCGTTCGTCACCGCCGCGGCCGTGGCGTTCACCGGCATCATCGGGTTCGTGGGGCTCGTGGCGCCGCACGTGGTACGGCGTCTCGTGGGGGTCGACTACCGGAGGGTCATCCCGGGCTCCGCGATCGTCGGGGCGCTCATCCTCTTGGGAGCGCGGGACGCCTCGCTCGTCCTGTTCCCCACCTCGGTACTCCCGATCGGGATCTTCACGGCGATCGCCGGCGCGCCCGTCTTCGTCTACCTCCTGTTCCTCCGCCGCCACCGGTCGACGATGGGAGGGATGTGACGGCCCTCCCCGGCCCGGCGGGCCCGCCGGCGGTGCGGCTGAGCGGGCTCTCGGTCCGGTTCGGCGACCGGGTCGCGCTCCACTCGGTCGACCTGGAGGTCGCACGGGGGACGTTCGTCGCGCTCGCGGGACCGAACGGCTCCGGGAAGACGACGCTGCTCCGGACGCTCCTCGGGTTCGTCCCGTCCACGTCGGGGTCGGTCGAGCTGTTCGGCCGGCCCACGGCGACGCTCCGGCCCCGGGACCGCGCGCGGTTCACGGCCTGGGTCCCCCAGGAGGAGCGACCGAGCGACGACGTGCCGCTCCTCGACTACGTCCTCTACGGCCGGTACGCCCACCAGGCCCCGCTCGAGGGACCGTCACGCCGCGACCGGGTCCGGGCCCGGGAGATCCTCGCCGCGCTGGACCTCGCGGACCGCGAATCGGACGGCATCCAGTCGATCAGCGGCGGCGAGCGGCAACGGGCGATCCTCGCCCGCGCGCTCGCGCAGGACGCCCCGCTGCTGCTCCTCGACGAACCGACGGTGCACCTCGACATCGGCCACCAGCTCGACCTGCTCGAGCGGGTCCGCCGGCTGGTCCGGGACCAAGGCATCACGGTGCTCGCGGCCCTCCACGACCTGAACCTCGCCGCGGAGTTCGCGGAACGGGTGGTGGTCCTCTCCCGCGGCCGGCTCGTCGTCGACGGCCCGCCGTCCGAGGTGATCTCGGAGGGGCTCCTGGCCGAGGTCTGGGGCGTGACCGCCGAGCTCCACCGCGACCCGCGAACCGGTGTGCCGCAGCTCATCCCCCGCCGGCTCCTCTCCGCGCCGGCGGGGCCTCCCTCGCGGCTGCGGTTCGGCCCGGTCCACGTCGTGGCCGGCGGGGGGGCCGGGGGAGCCTACCTCCGCGCCTTCGTGGAGCAGGGGTGGCGGGTCACCGCGGGCGTGCTCCACCTGCTCGACTCGGACGCCGAGACCGCGGAGGCGCTGGGGGTTCCGGCCGCGATCGAGGTCCCGTTCGCACCGATCGGCGCCGAGGCGCGGGCGCGCCACCGGGTCCTGCTCGAGGGGGCGGCGGCGATCGTCGTGACGCCGTTCGCCGTCGGGCCGTCGAACCTCGCCAATCTCGAGGACCTCGTGCCGTACGCGGGGCGGACGCCCACATACGTCGTCGACGAGCCTGCGATCCGCTCGCGGGACTTCACCGGCGGGCGGGCCGCGGAGCTCGTCGGGCAGCTGATCGCGGCGGGCGCCCATCGCCGGGACGGCGTCACCGACCTGCTGGCGGAGCTCGGCGCACTAGCGGCGCGGGGTCAACCGGCTCCGCTTCGTTCCGGCGCGGCGGACCCGGCCGCGAGCGCTCCGTAGCGGCTCGACGGTGACCTCCGGCGGGTCGGAGCCGCCGTACGTGGCCAGCAGCCGGGCC
>JASHRQ010000042.1 GCA_030037265.1 Thermoplasmata archaeon
CGGTCCGGTCCGACCGGACGGCGTGATGCTGCAGGACCCGAACGGCCGGGGGCCGAACCTGAACCTCAGCGTGTCGAACGAGGGGCCTGCCAAGGAGTACCGCCTCCACCTGGACCTGTACGTAACCGACCCGCTCTACGAACTCGACCGGTTCCTTCGGCTCGGGGCGACGGTCCGAGAGCGGCCCCCGCCGGGCCACGATTTCATCGAGCTCGCGGACCCGGACGGCAACCCGTTCTGCCTGATCGACATCGACTGGCCCCACGACCGCACCTTCTGGGCGGACGACTGGGAGTTCGGCAAGCGGGGCCGGGAGACGACCCCCCGGCCGACGGCCCGGCCCTAGGCGACTCGAGGGCCGATCCCGGACCGAACCGGAGTTCATCGCCAGGTCGGAGCCGCTTAGAGTCCCCGGTTCTCTCGGGAAGCATCATGGCGGAGAGCGGGTTCGTCAACCTCTACACGAGGGACATCGAAGCCGGGATGCGGTTCTACTACGATCTCCTGGGGTTTCGGGAGACGTTCCGCACGCCGCGGGAGGGGGTCCCTACCCACGTGGAGATGACCCGGGGCGGCTTCTCCGTCGGGCTCGGGACCGTCGAGGCCGCCCGACGCGTTCACGGGGTCGAGGCGACCCCGGGGACACCTGCTATGGTGCTGGTGCTGTGGACCGAGGACGTCGACACGCTGTTTGGCAAGCTGCAGCGAGCCGGTGTGCCGGTGCTGCAGCCGCCGCACGACTCGGGGAACAACAACCGAAGCGCCTTGCTGCGGGACCCGGACGGCAACCTCGTCCAGATCGTCAGCAAGGTCTCCCGATAGACGCGGGCCGCTCTCGGGGCTCCGAGGCGAGGACGGGGGGAGGGCCCTCCACACCGTGACCGGCCGGGCCCGAACCCGGGGCTTACCGGTCCAGGGTACCGGAGCGGTCGGCCCTGGACCCTAGGGCCGAGGTCGCCTCAACGCGAGGACCAGTCCGACCAAGCCCAGAGCCAAGCCGGCGGCGCCCAACCCGATGGCGACCATGTCGCCGGTACTATACCCTGAGCTCCAAGTCGATGCGGCCGCAGGACCCGGGGCCGGCGGGACCGACTCGCTGAACGTCACTAGGACCGTCACTCCCCCGCCGGAGACCGTCACCGATCCCGAGCCCTCCGAGTTCGCGCTCCAGCCGGGGGCAAGCACCCGGTAGCCGTAGCTCCCGTTCGTCGCCGGCACCTCCACCGAAGCGCCGGTCGTGTTCACCTGGGTGCCCCCGAAGATCACGCCCCAGGAGGTGCCGATCGGTAAGCCGGTCTCCTCGAACGTGACGGCGTAAATCTCCGAGAATACGAGCCCGACCGTCACCGGGGCGTCGACCACGGTGAAGGCCCCTGCTCCCGGACCGGCCGCGAACCCCACGACGGGAAGGACGCGGAAGGAGAAGCTTCCCGCCGGCAGAGAGATCGTGAGCTCGGTCGCCGTGGTTCCCAGCGCCCCCGAGAACGACGGATACGCGGGCGGAGCGGTCAGCTGGACTCCCCAGAACGTTCCCGCCAGTCCGCTCTCGCCGATCGTCACCTCGAACTCCGGAGCGACGAACCAGATCGCGTTGTAATACTCGTCCGTCACCACGAGCTGTTGCGTTCCGGAATCGAAGGCTGCCGGCGAGGTGAAGTTGTACCCGGCTTGGCCGATGGCGACGGTCGCGATCACGGTGTTCGAGGCGGTGGAGATGACGCTCACGTTGGCGGAGACGGAGTTGGCGACCGCGACCGTTCCCGGCCAGGAGACCGCTGCCCCCCGGGGATCCTGTCCCACCGGAATGCTCGCCACGACCCGGTCGGTCGTGTCCGAGATCACCGAGACGTTCGCGGAGCCGCTGTCGGTGACGTACACATCACCCGTGGCGGCGTCGTAGACGATCGCGTCCGGATCGGCCCCCACTGCGATGGTCGCGACGACGCGCAGCGGTGACGCGGTCAGAACGGAGACGTTGTTGGAGTCGTAGTTCGCGACGAACGCTTCCCCCCGCGCGGAGTCGTAGACGACGCCGACCGGGTCCTCCCCGACCGTGACGTTGCCCGCGATCGCGTCCGTGCTCAACGACAGCAGGGAGACGTTGTCCTGCTGAGGCACGGTGGCCCAGATCGAGCCGGCTCCGCTGCCATCGTACGCGAGGGTGAGGGGTGCGTTCTGAGCGTACCCGCCGAGCAAGTACCCTACCGTGATAGACCCCACGATCTGGTCGGTGTGGTCCGAGAGGATGACAACGGCCGGGGCCGGCACCCCGAAGGTCCCGGGGTTCTCGTAGTCCGCAACGAAGATCTCGCCGGCACTGGGGTCGTACGCCAGCCCTGCCGGGCTGTGGAAACCGGTGATGTTCGCGACTATCGACCGGTCCGCGTCCGAGTACACGGAAACCGAGTTCGAGTTGTAGCACGCGGTGAAGACCTCGGCGACGCCGGAGTCGTACACGGGGCCGCCCGGGCCGATCTGCACCAAGGCGTGTCCCACGACCCCATACGACGGATCGGCCGCGGTGGCGGGAGTAGGCTCGGAAGCCGCGCCGACCGACGTAGACGAGAACGTCGCCGGCGACGATCCCAGGCGATCGGCCAGCCCATGGGGCGCGAACGCGAGCCCGGACCCGGCCAGGAGCGTCAGCCCGGCGACCAGACCGATCGCGAGTCCCACGATCCCCGCTCGGCCCGACGTCCCCTCTGTCAATTGGTCGCGCGCCCTCATCGGTTGGTTGAGCTGCCCGTTAGG
>JASHRQ010000043.1 GCA_030037265.1 Thermoplasmata archaeon
GCCGATGTTCGGGAACTACTACCTGCTCGTGCGGGCCCCCTGGTGGGTCTGGCCGCCGACGATCGCGCTCACGATGTTCGTCTTTGCGTTCGTCTTCGTTTCCCGCGGCTTGGATGAGGTCGTCAACCCGAGGATTCGGCCGCGCTGACGGGGGGATCGATTGGTCGTCGCTGCCTCCGTCCCCCCGGCCTCACCGCTCCCCGGCGCCCGCGCGCCCGCGGACGTGATCGTCGTCGACAACCTGTCGGTGCGGTTCCAGACCGAGGACGGCGTGGTCTCGGCGCTCGACCGGATCAACCTCCGGGTCCGCGTCGGCGAGACGATCGGGATCCTCGGCGAGAGCGGGTCGGGGAAGACCACGCTCGCGCTGTCGATCATGGCGCTCCTCCCGCCGAACGCCTCCGTCGAGGGAGAGATCCGCTTCCAGAGCCAGACGATCACCGGCCCGACGATCTCGGGCCGGGCGCTGACGCATCTGTCGCGGCGCCAGCGCCAGATCCTCACCGACAAGCTCGCCCACATCCGCTGGCAGGGGATCTCGATGGTGTTCCAGGGGTCGATGAACGCCTTCAACCCCGTCTACACGATCCGCAAGCAGATCTCGGAAGTGTTCCACCTGCACACGACGTACGACGAGCCGGAGATCGAGCGCCGGGTCGTCGACGCGGTCCGGCGGGCGGGGCTCGACCCGGCGGTGCTGAAGTCGTTCCCGCACGAGCTGAGCGGCGGGATGAAGCAGCGCGCGGTCATCGCGATGGCGCTCGCGCTCCACCCGAAGCTCGTGATCGCCGACGAGCCCACGACCGGGCTGGACGTCGTGATCCAGGCGCGGCTCATCGGCGAGCTCAAGGTGCTGCTGAAGTCGGAGATCGAGTCGATGATCGTGATCTCGCACGACATCGGCGTCATCGCCCAGCTCGCCTCCCGGGTCGTCGTGATGTACGCGGGCCGGATGATGGAGGTCGGCACGGCGGAGGACATCTACCTCCGCTCGTGCAACCCGTACACCCGCGCGCTCATCGAGAGCTATCCGTCGCTCGCCCGCGCCCGGCTCCCGATCCAGGGGATCCCGGGCTCTCCCCCGGACCTCATCTCGCCGCCGCCTGGCTGCCGGTTCGCGCCCCGATGCCGGTACGTCCAGGAGAAGTGCCGGACCGAGGAGCCCCCGCTCGTCGAGACCGCCCCCGGCCACTTCAGCGCCTGCCACTTCGCGCGCGAGCTCGCGCAGGGGAGCGCGGTCCCGTCGACCCAGGCGGAGGAGCCGATCCCGCCGATGGACGCCACGACCGACCTGTACCAGCGCCCGCCGATCATGCGAGGCGACGCGGTCACGAAGTTCTTCAACCTCCGCGGCAGCCAGGCCGGCGCGCTGTTCAGCCGGCCCGCCGCGCGCCGGTTCGTCCACGCCGTCGACCACGTCAGCTACGACGTGCGGCCGGGCGAGGTGCTCGGCATCGTCGGGGAGAGCGGCTCCGGCAAGACGACGCTCGGGCGCACGATGCTCCGGCTGCTCGACCCGTCGGGCGGGCACCTGGTGTTCCGGTTCGGGGGCCCGGGCGAGGTCGCGGGCCTCGTCGAGGTCGAGCGGCGGCGGCTCCCGCGAGGGAAGAACGACGCGACCTCGCTCCCGAACGAGGGCGATTCCTCGGCCCTCCCCGACGGGTCGGCGAGCCCGACGACGGGCCGGCCCACCCAGGCCTCGACCGAGTCCTCCGCGCAGCGCCTCGTCGAGGCCGGGTACGGGGACCCGCTCGCGCTCGCGGCTGCGACGCCCGAGACGGTCGCGCAGCTGTCGGGGTTGCCGGTCGACTCCTCCCGGCGGCTCGTCGAGGAGGTGCGCCGGCGGGTGGGCGCGTCGCTCGCGCTCGCCGGCAAGCTCCGGGGGGCGGGCTACCAGGACTCGATGGACCTCGCGGAGGCGGAGCCGAAGGACGTGGCGTCCCGGACCGGCCTCAAGGAGGCCGAGGCGAGCCACCTCGTCGCGCTCGCGCGGATGCGCGCCGACGTGGGCGCGCTCAAGGAGAACAGCGAGGCGGCGCGGGCGTTCCGTCGGATGACCCAGATGATCTTCCAGGACCCGTACGACTCCCTCGACCCGAACATGACGATCTACGACATCGTCGAGGAGCCGCTCATCGCCCACCGGATGGCGTCCGACCCGACGCGGGTGCTCCAGCGCATCCAGGACGCCCTCTCCACCGCGCAGCTCTCCCCGCCGAGCAACTACATGGACCGGTACCCCCACGAGCTGTCCGGCGGGGAGCGCCAGCGGGTGGCCGCGGCCCGGGCGCTCGTCATGAACCCGAGCTTCCTGGTCGCGGACGAGCCGATCTCGATGCTCGACGTGTCGCTCCGGGCCGGCTTCCTGAACCTCCTGAAGCGCCTGCGCGTCGACCTCGGGACGACGATCGTCTACGTGACCCACGACATCGCCTCGGCCCGGTACGTCTCGGACCGGATCCTCGTGATGTACCTGGGCGTCGGCGTCGAGATGGGCCCGAGCGACGAGGTCGTCCGGACGCCGCTCCACCCGTACACGAAGGCGCTCATCCAGGCCGTGCCGCTCCCGACGCCGCGCTGGAACCCGGGCGAGCTCGAGATCCGGGGGGAGATCGGCAACGCGATCGACGTGCCGGTGGGCTGCCGGTTCGCCGCGCGGTGCATCTACCGCCAGGACAAGTGCCTCACCGACCCGCCGCCCCGCCAGGGGACGGACTCGCACTCGTACCTCTGTCACTTCACGCAGGACGAGCTCAAGGTGCTCCGTCCCGCCGGGCGCGGGGGCGGGGGTCCGGCGGCCGGCTAGCGCCGCGGCGCGGAGGCTCCCACGGGCGCGCCGGTTCCCTCAACGGGGGAGGGGAGTCTCCTCGAGGCCCAGCGGGCGGCGACCCGGGCCCGCTGGTTCTACACCTCGCTCCCGATCTACGGGCTCCTGCTCATCCTCGGCGTGTGCGTGCTCCCCGCGCTCCTCGGCCTCCTCGACTACCGGCAGACCGTACCGGTCCTCCTGTTCATCGGTGCGATCTTCGTGATGTTCGCGGGCGCGTGGTCGGACTTCGGCGCGAAGGCGCACATCCGGGAGGTGATCCAGCACCACCTCCCGTTCGGGATGGTCGACATGGACTACGTCTACCGCCAGCAGTTCCTGCTGATGGTCGCCTATCTCGGTGTCGCGGGCCTGTACGCCGTCGTCGCCGCGGCGATCATCCTGGTCGGCTGACGCGGCCCCGACGGGGGTCCGTGGGGCGCGCGCGGGGCCGCCGCCGGGGCGGACCGCGACGGAACCGGGGGAGGGGCCGCTCTCCCGGCCGGGCGCGTTCCCGCGGCGCCGCCGCCTCGGGGCGGGCGTACACCCGCTGGATCTCCTCGAACGCGAAGCGGGCGCCGGGGTGGGACCAGGTCCTCCGCCGCGCCCGGAGTCCCACGACCCGCACGGTCCCTCCGGCGACTTGGACGAGCCCGCCCACGACCAGCTCGGTCGTCGGCGGCAGCTCGAGCCGGGAGGTCGCCGTGCGCGACCCCAGGAGCAGCGAGACGGGCACCGGCCGGGGCCGGTCGGGCGTGGTCCAGACGGTCGCGATGTCCTGCGCGGCCGCGACGTCGGCCCGCGGGCCGTCGCGCCGGTCGATCCGCACCACGCGCGCGGGGGGCGAGACCGCCGGGAGCCGCTCGCCGACCCGGAGCCGCTCCCCGAACGGGAGCGAGAGCCGGGAGCGGGTGGACCGGGGGCCGTCGGAGGCCACCCGGTCGACGGTCACGTCGTCCGGGAGGTCGATCGAGAACGGCCGCGTGAGCCGGCAGACCGAGCACCGGGCGAGTCCCTCGAGCCGCTGTCCCGTCGCCGTGCGGCGCGTTAGAGACAGGCGGACGATCCGGTGCGGCGTCGCACCCCGGCACCCCTCGCACGGGAGGACCGCCGCCCGGAGCCCGCTCCAGGCCCCCGGGGCGGCGCCCGGGCCCCCCGGACCCTCGTCGCCCGCTTCGGGTCGGTTCGGATCTGTCACGGGCCGCGGCGCTCCGTCACGGGCGCCGGCAGATGAGCGTTCGCCCCCTCGGCCACGCCGGGGGGAAAGGAGATAGGCCCCGGGGGTCCGCCCGGGGCCCGAGCGCCCATGATGGAGTTCCATCCCCCGGTGACCCTCGAGGGCCGGTACATCCGGCTCGTACCGCTCGACCGGTCCCAGGTCCCCGCGCTGGCGTGCGCGGGGGCGGAGCCGACGATCTGGACGTACATCCGGGCGGGGGACCGGAGCCGACCGGAACGGATGGCCGGTATGGTCGAAGAACTTCTCGCGAA
>JASHRQ010000005.1 GCA_030037265.1 Thermoplasmata archaeon
AGGCGGCCCGGGCCGAGGCGCTCCAGCGGTGCGGCACCTCGACGAGGGCGCGTCCCCCCTCCTGCCGGACCACCCGCGGCGCGGGCGCGTCCGGCGCCGTCGACCGGAGCCGTTCGGCGAGCCAGCGGCCCAGCTCGCGGGGCGGCGGGAGCACCGGCTCCCCCGCCACCTCGACGCCGAGGTAGCGGGGGCGCCCGACGGGTTCAGCGGACGAAGTCGATGACCTCGTCGGCCTCACCGGCGGCGTAGCCGCCGCGCGAGCCCAACAGGTTCGCCGCCTTGACGCCGGTGATGATGAGGAGCACCTTGATGGTGTTCTCCATCTCCGGCGAGTTCTCGATCGAGCAGCCCCAGATGATCCGGGCCCGCTTCGAGATCTTCGCGCCGACGAGCGCCGCGGCCTTCTCCGCCTCGGAGACGGTCATCGTGGGGCCGCCGACGACGCGCACGAGCGCGCCGGTGGCGTCCTTGAGCTCGACGCTGCCGAGGAGCGGGGAGGTGAGCGCCTGGCTCACCGACTCGGTGACCCGGTCCGTCGCGCTCTCGCTCTCGCCGAGGCCGATCAGCGCGACCCCGCCGTCCTTCATGATCGTCATGATGTCGGCGTAGTCGAGGTTGACGAGCCCGGGCTTCGTGACGATCTCGGTAATCCCCTTGATCGCCGTCATGAGGACCGCGTCGGCCAGCTTGAACGCCGCATCGAGCGGCATCCGCGGGACGAGCTCGAGGAGCTTGTCGTTCTGGATGACGATCGTCGTGTCGCACACCCGGCGCAGCCGCTCGAGGCCGTCCTTCGCGGCCTCCATCCGGACCGCGCCCTCGGCGGAGAACGGGATCGTGACCACGCCCATCGTGAGCGCGCCCACCTCCTTGCTGATCCGGGCGACGAGGTGCGCCGAGCCGGTGCCGGTGCCGCCGCCCATGCCGGCGGTGACGAACACGATGTGGGCGCCCTGGAGGAACTGGCGGATCTCCTCCTCGTTCTCGCGGGCCGCCTCCTCCCCGATCTCCGGGCGGGCGCCGGCCCCGAGGCCCTTCGTGGCCCGGCGGCCGATGAGGATCTTCCGCGCGGCGTGGATGGTCAGGAGATGCTTCGCGTCGGTGTTGATCGCGCACATCTCCGCGCCCTGGATCCCTTCCTCGGAGCAGCGGTTGATCGTGTTCGATCCGCCGCCGCCGCAGCCGATGATCCGGATGTTGACCTTCAGCGTCTCCGCCAGCTTCGCGAGTTCCTCGTCGTCCGCGCTCCCGCCGTAGCCCGGAGCGCCGCCCGCCGTCGCCGGCTTCTGGTCGACCAGCTGCTGGTCTTCCTGGTGCTTCGCAATCGCTTCCTGGATGATGGACTTCATTGTCTGGTTCTCCGCTCCGTTTGTCGGACGAGCGTCATACGCTCGAGAGCGAATCCCGGGATTCGATACTTAAGCGTTCGTGTTCACCGGAACTGTAACATTCCCAGCGGACCGTTCCGAATGCCCGACGTTAACGGCACCCATCGCGCGGATGCCGGCGCCTCGACGGCCCCCACTCGGGTCTGCGTGACATCCATGGCCCTAGTTTTTGCGGAGGAGGTCGATGTAGGGCTGGTACCGGTAGAACCGGTTCCGTTTCTGACCCGTGACCTCGGACAGTAACCCGCACTCCACGAACCGTTCCACGAGGTCGTTCGCCGGCGGGTAGGTCATGCCGATGACTTGGGCGACCTGGGTGACCGAAATGACCGGTTGCTGGAACAGTCGAGACAGGAGCTTATGCCCGCTTCCGGATCGCTTTCCCAGCCGGTCTCCGATCAGCACCTCATGCTCCGTTCGGAGCGCGAGGATCGTCCGAGCGGTCTCCGTTGCCTGAACCGACGTATCGCGAACGCCTCGAAAGAAGAACTCAAGCCAACCCTCCCAATCGCCGTGGTCGCGGACCCACTGGAGACGGCGCGTGTACTCCTCCCGATTCTTTAGAAAGTAGTGGGATAGATACAAGACGGGCCGTCTCAGCACCCCCCACTTCGACACGAGGAGGGCCACTAGCAGTCGTCCGATCCTTCCATTTCCATCCAAGAAAGGGTGGATGGTCTCGAACTGGCTGTGAGCGATCCCGGCTCGAAGCAGCGGGGCCTCGAGCGACTCCGCGTTGAGGTATCGGACTAGGTCCTCCATCAACCGGGGGGTTTCCTCCGGAGGGGGCGGAACGAAGTCGGCCGTCGCCGGGCTGCTATCGAGACCGATCCAGTTCTGGCGTGATTTCAGGCGGCCAGGGCGAAGGCGATTTCCCCGGACCCCGTGAAGCATCAGAATTCGGTGAGTCTCTTGGAGAAGCGGGAGGGAGATCGGGTCGCCCGCCCGGACCCGTCCCAACGCATGATCCAGTGCTCGGACGTAGTTGGCCACCTCGCTCACGTCGCGTGGATAGGATGGCCTCTCCGCGCCGGCCTCAAAATCGAGCAGGTCCACCAGGCTCGATTTCGTTCCTTCAATTTGGCTTGAAAGAACAGCTTCTTTCCGTACGTAACTGTATACGAAGAAATCCGGGTCCGGAACGATCTCCGCCTCGCCATCCAGCCGCCCAAGTTCCGTCGACGCGGTCGCGAGGAGTCCCTGTCCGCCCGTCGACAGTTGAACGGCCGGCTCGGGAGGAAGCGGCTTGGGAAAGAAGACCTTCCAGCCCTCCCCGGAAGGACGGTAGGATCCGGCCCTGCCGGGCCGGTATGAGAGCGGGACCTTCCGGTTTAACATGGACCGATTATCTCCAATTGTTAAATGTATTGGCCTAATCCTATAATACATTTCATATACTTGTGAAAGAAGTACCACCTTGAACCCGTAGGCCCGCACGTAGCGACCCGTCCCACTCCAATCTCGGGGGAAGCCGCCGGGAGCTGCAGGACCGTGTCCACCGGAACGGCGCGCCGCCGCGGTGCCATGCACTTCCCGGCTCGGTCGGACCCACGCGTGGCGGGCTCGGCTCCTCTCCGAACCTCCTCCGGCGAAGTCACCCGGTGGGGGTGCCGCGGACCGGTCGAGGGCGTCCCCGACCACCTCCGGTACCGCAACGTTGGGATCCGGCCGCTGCGTCGCCGCAACGTGCCCGACGTGAGAATCCGTACGTTGACCAAGCCCCCTCGCACCTCCCAACTCCGGGCGGCCGTCCCCGGCGGAGGATTCGGAGTCACGCGGTGCTGGACTCCGAGGTGGCGCACCGCCGCAGACCGGGAGACGGTACGGACTCCCGCCTGCGGTACGCCGCGACCGGTCGCCAAGCCCCCGACCCCGTCCCCCACGCCGAGCCGTCGATTCTGCGCGGTCGGAACGATGGATAGTAATAGACGGCCTCAGGTCTAATTCGCGATGGACGGGTCGCAGGAGGTCGCGCTCCTCAACATCGTCGCGACGGCCCTCTGGCTCGCGGTGCTGCTGATCCTGCTCAAGGTGTGGCTCACGCGACGGCTGGAGGACAGCCTCGCCTACCTGGTCTACCTCCGGGAGCGGAAGGTGCTGTTCGTCTCGCTCCTCGGCACCCTCGCCGCCCTCCGGGTCGTGACCGCCCTGCTCAACGTCGCCTCCGGGCTCGGCTGGTCGATCCGCTCCTCGACGGTCTCGACGGTCGGACTGGGTGCGTCGTTGGTCGGGGCCGTCCTCGTGTTCCTGTTCGCGTGGCTCATCCTGTGGAAGGGCCCGTCGCGCGTGCGCCCGTCGGTCGTCCTCGACGTGCCCGAGCACTTCTCCTACTCGCTCGGCGTCGTCGACCGCGCGGAGAGTCAGCGCGAGGGACGCGAGCCGTCCAGCTGAGCCGCGGGCCTGCGTGGCGCCGGCCTACCGGGCCGGACGGCGGGCGCGGACCACGTCCGCGGCGCCGACGAGCGAGGCGTTCTCTCCGAGCCGCGCGAGCTCCACCCGCGCCCCGGCCGCCGGCGGCTGGCACCGCGCCCGGATCGCCGATTCGACGACCGGCACGAGTTCCGGACGCCCGGCCACCAGCCCACCGGTCAGGACCAGCAGGGACGGGTTGAACGCGTTCGCGATGCTCACGACGCCGTCCGCGAGGAACCGCTCGGTCTCCCGCACCAGACGGCCGGCCAGCGGGTCGCCCTGCCGGAAGGCCTGGAATACGGTCTGGGCGGTGATCGCGTCCCGGGAACCGGCGCGGGCAACGAGGGCGGCCCCCGCCTCCGGGTCGGAGCGGACCGCCTCCCCCGCGCGCTCCGCGATCGCCCATCCGCCCACGTAAGCCTCGAGACACCCCCGGTTCGGGCAGTGGCACCGGCGCCCGCCGGCGACCACCGTCATGTGCCCGACCTCCCCGAGGGCGTGGTTCCCCCCCTCGAGGAGGCGTCCCCCCACGACCGCGGAGCCACCGACCCCGGTGCCCAGGATGAGGCAGAACAGGTCGGACGCCCCGACGCCGGCGCCGTGCTTCCACTCGGCGAGCGTCGCGGCCCGGGCGTCGTTCACGACCGCGACGTCGGGGGTCCCGAGTTCCTCCGACAGGCGCCGGGCGAGCGGTACGTCCCTCCATCCCAGGTTGGGGGCGTGGACGACCGTGCCCGTGCGCGGGTCGACCTGGGCCGCGACGGCGATCCCGACCCGATCCGGCGGAGGGGAACCGTCGTCCAGGCAGGCGCGGGCGCTGCGCGCCACCATCCGGATCAC
>JASHRQ010000044.1 GCA_030037265.1 Thermoplasmata archaeon
CGCGAGCGAGGTGAAGCCGTTGAGCCGCGCCACGTAACGCAGGAGCACGAGGTCGAGCCAGCCGGTCCGTCGGGCTCGGCCGGTCGTCGCGCCCCGCTCGTCGCCCTCGCGCTGGAGGTACGCGGCCTCGTCGCCCGCCGCCTCCGTCGGGAACGGACCGCTCCCGACGCGCGTCGCGTACGCCTTCGTGACGCCCACGACCTCGTCGAGCTCCTGCGGCGGCACGCCGCTCCCGACGAGCGCCCCGGCCGTCGTCGGGTGCGAGCTCGTCACGAACGGGTAGGTCCCGTAGTCGACGTCGAGGAGCGCGCTCTGGGCCCCCTCGAGGACCACGTTCTCGCCGGCGGCGATCGCGGTCCAGAGGAGCGGCTCGGTGGCCTGGACCAGTGGCGCGAGCCTCCCGCCGACCTCCCGGAGCTTCTGCTCGAGCTCCTCACGGGCCGGCAGGTTCGGGAGGAACGACTTCGTCGCGTAGAGGAGGTCGACCCGCTCGGAGAGGCTCTCCGGGTGGGCGAGGTCGACCATCCGGATTCCCCACCGGCCGTACCGGTCGGCGTACGCCGGCCCGATGCCGCGACGGGTCGTCCCGACCCCACCGCCGGGCCGCTTCGAGGCCCGGAGGTTCTCCTCCCACTCGTCTTCGAGCTGGTGGACCGGGAGGATGACGTGCGCTCGCTCGCTCACGACGAGCTCGCCCTTCTTCAGTTTCCGTCGCTCGAGCTCCTCCAGCTCCTCCTCGAGCCGGAACGGGTCGACCACCGCTCCGGGTCCGATGACCCCGGTGACGCCGGAGCGGAGGACCCCGCACGGGAGCTGGTGGAGGACAACCTTCTCGGTGCCCACGAGCACGGTGTGGCCGGCGTTCGGCCCGCCGGCGGTGCGGACGACGTACCGGGCCTTGGCCGCCAGGTAGTCGGTGATCTTCCCCTTGCCTTCGTCGCCGAACTGGGCGCCGATCACGGACGTGACGGTCGTGGCTCGCTCCCCGCCGCCGGGGTACGCTCTCGCTACATCTCCCTTGCGCCGGTCGAGCCCGGGCCGTGCGACGCCGGGACGCGTCGCCGAAAAATTGCCACAACGGTTATGTCGGCTCCCCCGGTTCCCGCGCGGTGGTCGCCCAGCGGGT
Source organism: Thermoplasmata archaeon (assembly GCA_030037265.1). GTDB lineage: Archaea > Thermoplasmatota > Thermoplasmata > Lutacidiplasmatales > UBA184 > JAKIWV01. The sequence goes on from JASHRQ010000044.1 coordinate 1,127, forward strand.
CCGAGAAATCGAGATCTCCGGCATCCGACGCATGTTCGAAGGGGCGCCGCCCGGCGCGATCAACCTGGGCCTGGGGGAGCCCGACTTCGACCCTCCGAAGGCCGTCGTGGAGGCGCTCGTGGCGGCGGTCAAGAACGGGCTCAACCACTACGGCCCGTCGGCGGGCCTGCCGGCGCTCCGCGAGAAGCTCGCGGAGCGGTACCGCGCGATCGACCCGGACGTGGACCGCGAGAACGTCATCGTGACGGCCGGCGGCTCCGAGGGGCTCATGTCGACGGCGCTCGCGCTGTACGACCCGGGGAGCGAGGTGCTCGTGCCGGACCCGGGGTTCGTGCTGTACGCCCCGCACGCGCGGATCGCCGGCGCGGTCCCGGTGCCGTACCACCTCCGGGAGCCGAACCGGTTCCTGCCGGACCTGGACGAGCTGGAGGGTCTGGTCACGCCCCGGACCCGGGCGATGGTGGTGAACTCGCCGTCGAACCCGACGGGCGGGGTGTTCCCCCGGGCCGTCGTGGACCGGCTGCTCGCCTTCGCCGACCGGCACGACCTCACCGTCGTCTCGGACGAGGTGTACGACGAGATGGTGTACGAGGGCCGCCATGTGTCGTTCTGGGGGAAGGGGGACCGGGTGGTCCTGGTCAACTCCTTCTCGAAGATGTTCGCCATGACCGGCTGGCGGCTGGGGTTCCTCCTCGCGCCGCGCCCGCTCGCCGCCGAGATCAACAAGGTGCACTACCACATGGTCGCCTGCCCCTCGACCCCGGCGCAGACCGCGGTGCTCGTCGGCCTCGACACCGTGCACGAGACCGCGGGGGCGATGCTCGCCGAGTTCCGCGCCCGTCGGTCGATGGTCCTCCAGGCGCTCGGCCGGATGCCCGGGCTCCACTGCGTCCCGCCCGCCGGGGCGTTCTACGCGTTCCCCCGGTTCCGGTGGCCGACGACGGCGTACGCCGTCGCGGGCGACCTCCTGAAGCGCGGCCTCATCACGACGCCCGGGGACGCGTTCGGCGCCGCCGGCGCGAAGCACCTCCGGCTGTCGTTCGCCGCGTCGCGCGCCCACCTCCGGCAGGGGCTCGGGATCCTGGGCGAGTACGCGCGCGAGACGGGTCGGTGACCCCGGGGGGGACCGTGGCGGCGCGCGGGCTCGTGCTGTTCCTCAAGTTCGCGGCGTTCATGCGCCGCGACCCGGAGCGCGCGGCGCTGCGTCGCCTCGCCTCCGAGGTCGCGGCCCTGCCGCCGCGTCGTCGCCGCTAACCCGCGAGCTCCCGGTACAGCGCGAGGTGCTCGTCGACCACCCGGTCCCAGGTGTATCGGGCGACGCGCTCCCGGGCGGCCCGGACGAGCGCCCGGGCCCGGTCGGGGGACTCGAGGAGCTCCCGGATCGCCGTCGCGAGCGCGGCAGGGTCGCCGAACGGCACGAGGAGCCCCGCCCGCCCGCCGTCGAGCACCTCCGGCGTCCCGCCCACGGCCGTCGAGACGACCGGCACGCCGGCCGCCATCGCCTCCAGGAGGACCAGCCCGAACGCCTCCCACTCCGAGGGGAGGACGAACACCGTCGCGCGCTGGAAGACCGCCCGGTACGCCGACGGCGCCTCCACGTGGTCCAGCCAGACGACCTCCCGCTCGACCCCCACCCGCCGGGCGAGCGTCTCGAGCATCGGCCGGGCCCCCCAGTCCCGTCCCATGAAGACGATCGGAAGGCGGTCGGCGGGCGGCAGGTGCGCGACCGCGAGGATCAGCTGGTCCAGTCCCTTGTTGGAGGCGAGCCGGCCGGCGTACAGGAGGTACCGCGGCGGCAGCGGCGGGAGCTGGTCGAGCCCGTCCCCGTTCGACGGGCGGCTCCACGGCTCGAGGTCGATCCCGTGGGGGATCACGCGGACCCGCGCCCCGGGCGCGAACTCGCGGAGCCGTGCCCGCTCCTGCTCGGTGATCGCCACGACGGCGCCCGCCTCGCGGTAGGCGAGGAGGCCGAACAGGTGGTCCTGGGCCCGGAGGAGCCCGCGCTTCACGGGGTCGGTGTCGCGGAGCGGCGGGTGGTAGTGCGTGGTCACCACGAACGGCACGCCGAGCTGCCGCGCCGCGAGCGCGGACTCGAGCACGTGGCCGTACCGGTGGCTGTGCGCGTGGATCAGCTGCGGCGGCGCCTTCGCGAGCCCGTCGACGAGCCCGATCATGAGCGGCATCGTGAGGCCCGGCAGCAGCCGGCGGTAAACCGGGTACCGGTGCACCGGGATGCCGTCGACCTCCGCCCGGGCGTCCGGCCGTCGGATCCAGTGCGCCTCGTCGAACAGGTCGCTCGCGTACACCTCCACCGCCTCGCCGCGCTGTCGCATGCGCGAGGTGAGCTCGTAGACCACCGTCTCGACGCCGCCCGGCGCGTCGAACCGGAGCGTCACCTGGGCGATCCTCATCGGGCGAGCACCTCGCGGTACAGCCTCTCCAGCCGGTCGACGACCCGGTCCCAGTCGTACCGCGGCACGACCTCCGTCCGGCCGTACTCCCCCCACGTCCGTCGGGTCGCCTCGTCGTCCCAGAGCGCGAGGAACGCCTCCGCGAGCGCGGAGGCGTCCTCGGGCGGGATGAGCCAGCCGGCCCGTCGGTCCTCGATCACCTCCGGGATGCCCCCCACGCGCGACGCGACGACCGGCGTGCCCTGGGCGAGCGCCTCCAGGAGCACGAGGCCGAACGCCTCGTACTGGCTCGGGAGGGCGAACAGGCGCGCCTCGCGGAAGCCCGAGGTGAGGGTCGGCCCGTCCTCGAGGAAGCCGGTGAAGCGCACGTGCCCCTCGAGCCCCAGCTCCCGCACCCGGCGCTCGACGGGGGCCCGCTGGCCGCCGTCCGGTCCCACGAGCACGAGGCCGGCGGTCGGGTCGTGGCGGTGGAGCGCCGCGAACGCCTCGACGAGCGCGGGCAGCCCCTTGTTCGGCGCGAGCCGGCCGACGAACAGCACGAACGGCCCGTCGAGCCCGACGGACCGGGCGAACGCGTGCGGGTCGGCGGCGGGAGGAGGCGGAGTGGTGTAGCCGGGCGGGATCACCTCGACCGGCGGCAGCGGGTAGCCGTTCTCCCGGATGAGCCGCTCCTCCTCCCGGGTCTCGACGATGAGGCGCGCGGCGTCGGCGACGATCGGGGCGGCGAGCCGGCGGTCGTAGAAGCCGCGGACCTGCCGGCGCAGCCACCCCCCGTACATCGACCAGGACGGATGGTAGTGCGCGCTCAGCACGTACGGCACCCCGGTCCGTCGGCGGTAGGCGCGCGCGACGGCGGCGTGGTTCGTGCCGTACGTGTGCACGTGGAGGAGCTCCGGCCGGTCGCGCGCGAGCGCCACGCGCAGGCCGCGGAAGAACGGATAATGGAGCTCCCCCGGCAGGCTCCAGGCGGGGAGGCGGCGGACGGTGAGCCCGGGGGGTCCCGGCGGCTCGACGAACGAGGGCGGCAGCGGCTGCCAGGGGAACTCCTGGTACAGGCGCGTCGTGTAGACGGTCACGCGGTGGCCCCGCGC
>JASHRQ010000045.1 GCA_030037265.1 Thermoplasmata archaeon
GGCGGGGGACGTGCTCGTCGTCGTCGAGGCGATGAAGATGCGCAACGAGGTCACGAGCCCGGTCGACGGGACCGTCGCCCGCCTGCGCGCGTCGCCCGGGGCGAACGTCCGGGCGCGCGACCCGCTGCTCTGGGTCGAGCCCGGCTGAGCCGGGGGGCTCAGCCGATCCGCGTGCTCTTCCCGCACGCCGGGCAGACGAGCGTCCCGGGCGGGACGTGCGTCCCGCAGTACGGGCAGAACCCGATCTCCGAGGCGTCCACCCCCGGGGCCCCGGGCGGGGACGCCGAGGGGAGCGGCGCCCCGGCGCCGCCCGAGGGCGGGGCGGAACCGCCCGGCGCGGCGGGCATCGGACGGCTGACGCGGCCGCCCATGAAGGCGCTGCGCATCAGCAGGAAGCTCGCGACGAACCAGGCGAGGATGAGATAGAACAGGATGCCGGCGTAGGAGGGGAGGACGAAGAACAGCGCGAACAGCCCGAGCAGGACGACGATGTTGACGATCGAGAACAGGATGCGTCGCTGCATCGGGAGCCGTCCCTACGAACACGTCAGGAGTTAGTGACGCTTGGCCCCTCGTCCGCGGAGGACCGGCCGGCCCCCGCCGTCAGAAGAACCGCCGCCGGCCGGCGTACCCGCCGCTCACGTGGCTGCGGGCCGGGGGGAACTGGACGGCGGGAAACAGGCGGGTGAGGACCGCGACGAGCTCGCGCGGCTGGATCGGGTAGTGGACGAGGCCGTCCGCCCCCTCGAGCGCCGCCGGGGCGTCGAGCGCCTTCCCGGGACCGCGGGCGACGAGCACGACCCGGGCGCCGGGGAGCCGCCGCCGGACGTCGTGGATCCGCTCCTTCCACCGGTGCCCGCCGTAGCCGACGGCCTCGACGAAGATCACGTCGGTCCGCCGGCCAAGGTCGTCGGAGAACTCCTCCGCGTCCGGGCTCTGCTCGACGATCTCCGCGCCCTGCGAGCGGAGGAGCGAGTCCAAGTCGGAGAGGACGTCCGGCTGGTCGCCGAGCACTACGGCTCGCACCGACGGGGCGGAGGCAACGGGGGGGCTCGCGGACGCGCCCGGGCGTACCGGGGAGGCCACGGCGCGGGGTAGGGGAGGTCCCGCATGAACCTTGCGTGGACCGCGGTCGACGGCGGACGAACGACCCCCCTCCGGCGCGCGCCGGGGGCCGCCTTAATAGGCGGGCCGGCTGGGCGGCCCGTGCCGGCCGCCCCTCCCGCGCTCGTTCCGCTCGACGACTTCCGCTGGCAGATCCCGCCGACGGAGGTGCCCGGGATGCGCGTCCCCGGCATCCTGTTCTCGAACGAGCGGCTCCTGGAGCAGGTGCGCGGCGACGCGTCGCTCACCCAGCTCGCGAACGTCGCGACGCTGCCCGGGATCCAGGGCGCCGCGCTCGCGATGCCCGACATCCACTACGGGTACGGCTTCCCCGTGGGGGGCGTGGCCGCGTTCGACATCGGGGACGGGATCGTCTCGCCGGGCGGGATCGGCTACGACATCAACTGCGGCGTCCGGCTGCTCCGCACGACGCTGTCGCCGGCCGAGCTCGGCGAGCGGCGGGAGCCGCTCCTGGACGCGCTGTACCGGTACGTCCCGAGCGGCGTCGGGTCGAAGGGGGGGAGGACGCTTTCCGCGGGCGAGGTCGACGAGGTGCTCGCCGGGGGCGCCCGGTGGGCCGTCGAGCACGGCTTCGGCCGGGCGGAGGACCTCCCGGTCCAGGAGGAGGAGGGCCGCCTCGCGGCCGCCCGCCCCGACTGCGTGGGCCCGGCCGCGCGGCAGCGGGGGCTGAAGCAGCTGGGGACGCTCGGCGCCGGGAACCACTTCCTCGAGCTCCAGCGCGTCGCCGAGGTGTACTACCCGGAGTTCGCCCAGGCGCTCGGGCTCTCGGCGGACCAGGTCGTCGTGATGTTCCACTGCGGCTCGCGCGGCCTGGGCCATCAGGTCGCGACCGACTACATCGCCGAGATGGACCGGTACCTCCTCGGCCGCGGGACGCCGCTCGTCGACCGCCAGCTGTCGTGCGCGCCCGTCGAGTCGGACGAGGGGCAGCGGTACCTGGGCGGGATGGCGGCGAGCGCGAACTTCGCCTGGGCGAACCGCCAGCTCATCACCCACGGGATCCGGCGCGCGTTCCGCGAGGTGTTCGGCCGGCCCGACGAGGCGCTCGACCTGTCCGTCGTCTACGACATCTCGCACAACATGGCGAAGGTCGAGAGCCACCGGGTCGGCGACCGGGACCGGCGCGTGCTCGTCCACCGCAAGGGCGCGACGCGGGCGTTCCCGCCCGGGCGCGAGGAGGTGCCGGCGGCGTACCGGCGGTTCGGCCAGCCGGTGCTCGTCCCGGGCGACATGGGCACCGCGAGCTACGTCCTCGCCGGCCTCCCGACCGCGATGGAGCGGTCGTTCGGGTCGTCGTGCCACGGCGCCGGGCGGCGGCTCTCGCGCCACGCCGCGGTCCGCCAGTTCCGGTACGACGAGGTGACGCGCGAGCTCCGCGCCCGCGGCATCGTCGTCCGGTCGGCCTCGCGGGAGGGGGTCACCGAGGAGGCGCCCGGGGCGTACAAGGACGTGGAAGAGGTCGTCCGCGTCGCCGAGGGGGCCGGGCTCACCCGGCGCGTGGCGCGGCTGGTGCCGCTCGGCGTCGTGAAGGGTTGACCGGCCGTCCGTCCGTCGGCAGAACCTATAATCGCGCCGGCGTCGGTACGACGGGAGAGGCTCCGTGGTCGCGGCGTGGGTCGGCTACGCGGTCGCGGCGGGCCTCGTCGCCGCCTACCTCCTCGTCCTCGTCGCGCTCCACCGGGCCGGCCGGCTCGGGCCCAACCGGGCGCTCACGCTGTTCGGCCCGTTCCTGATGACGAAGACCCAGCGGGGGCGCTCGCTGCTCGACCGGTGGGGCCGGTTCCGGCGCGCCTGGTCGGCGATGGGCGACCTGGGGCTCGTGCTCGCCGCCACGGCGATGGTGTCGATCGTCGTCGTCCTCGCCATCGAGGCGGTGCTCGCGGCCCGCATCCCGTCCAGCGAGGCGCCGTCGGTGACGGAGGCGCTCGGGCTCCCCGGGATCAACCCGTTCATCCCGCTGGGGTACGGGCTGGTGGCGATCGTCGTCGGGATCGTCATCCACGAGCTGTTCCACGGGATCGTCGCGCGGTCGCAGAACATCGCGGTCAAGAGCCTCGGGATCCTCTGGTTCGTCGTTCCGGTCGGCGCGTTTGTCGAGCAGGACGACCAGGAGATGATGCGCGCCTCGCGGCGCGCGCGGGGGCGCGTCGCGGCCGCCGGGATCCTCGCGAACTTCCTGATCGCGCTCCTCTGCTTCGCCCTCCTCGCCGTCGCGGTGTCCGGCACGGTCCACCCGGCCGCGACGGGCGTCGGCGTCGCCGTCGTGGAGGCGGACACGCCGGCCGGGAACCTGTCGATGCGCGCCGGCGACATCATCACGGCGATCAACGGCACCCCGACGACGACGAACGCGGTGTTCTACGCGCTCCTCGAGGCGAGCCACGCCCGGGAACGGATCTCGATCGACTTCTACAGCGCGAGCGCCGGACGGCTCATCGCCACGACGACGACGCTCGCGCCGTACCCCGGGGACCCGACGCGGGGCTTCCTCGGCGTCGCCCCGACGACGCTGACGCCGAGCGCCCTCGTGACGACGATCGCGACGCCGTGGGCGAGCCCGCTCGGGGCGTTCTCGGGGTTCGTCTACTGGGTGATCCTCCCGCCGGCCGGCCTCGAGCCCGTCGCCGGCTCGACGCTCGGGTTCTTCCACCTCTCGGGCCCGCTCGCCGGCGTGGGGTCGGGCGGCTTCTGGCTCGCCGCGAACCTCCTGTACTGGCTCGCGTGGATGAACCTCCTGCTCGGCCTGTCGAACGGGCTCCCGCTGATCCCGCTGGACGGGAACCTCCTGTTCCGCGACTGGACCGAGGCGATCGCGCACCGGGTGAAGCGCGGCTGGTCCGCCGCGCAGCTCGAGAGCTTCTCCGGTCGGATGACCGTCGTCGCGTCGCTGGTCATCGTCCTCCTGCTCCTATGGCAGTTCGTGGCCCCGCACCTGAACTCGTAACCGCCCGGGCGCTCTGGCCGAGCTACCCGTTCCTGCCGGGGGCGGAGGCGCTGCTCGACGAGCTCGAGCCGTCGCTCGGCGACCTCCTCGCCGACCCCGCGTACGCCCGGGCGCGCGAGCTCGGCCGGGCGCGCCTGCGCGCGGCGGCGAACGACCCGTCCGGCCTCGCCTCCGTCGCCGAGCTCGAGCGCGCCGGGCCGGAGGAGCGGTTCCTCTCGTTCCAGTACGCGCGCCT
>JASHRQ010000046.1 GCA_030037265.1 Thermoplasmata archaeon
GGATGCTGCGACCGATGTGCGCCTACAAGGAAGCGGGTCGGTCCGGCCGCTATGTGGAGGTGCCTTCGGAGGGCACGACGCAGACCTGCTCGGGGTGCGGGAGACGGCACGACCCTCCACTGACGCTCCGGGACCGCACGTACGACTGCCCGTGCGGTCTGCGTCTCGACCGGGACGTGAACGCGGCGAGGAATATCCTCGCCCGGGCGATGGCCTTGGATTCTCCTTGGGAGCTACCGCGGAACACGCGGGAAGTGACGCGCGGGGAGAGGTCGCCTCCACCTCAGCGGGCAGGCCGCAGGGTCTACCAGCAGAGGCGAGTGACCTCATCGAACCGCGAACACGCGACCCGGCACGAGTCGGCCAGCGCCTTCTCCGTGCCACAAACGTGAGCTGTTACGAGCGGTCAAGATCGAGCGTCGCTGGACCGGTCTGCCGCAATGCCGGCAGCACAGGGCAATCTGGGGGCGAAGTCCCGTTTTGAGAGCGGGGGTCACCCTGTAGGCTCGCATCAGGCTCGAACGCCCCTGAGCCCCCTGCACAGCCAGTCGCTCGAGAGAAGGTCCTTCCACGCTCGCGCCGTTCGCGTGGGGTCCTCGGAGAAACCGGTGAGCAGGTGCTGCGCCGACCCGTCCGTCCACTCGAGAAAGACCTGCGGAATGAGGTAGTCGACCGAGTCGTCCCCAAACTCTCGTACGAGCCGATCGGCGAGGACGAGCTCCTTTCGCCGCTCGATGTCCAGCGTCCGAAACGGCACGAGGAGCCGTCGGGCGAGCCTTTGACCGTTCTTGATCGAGATCGGCACGCAGTGGGGGCGCCAGTGTGCGAAGACGATCGTCAGGCGGCGCGGTCTCCGGGCCGCCTTCCGAGGTGCCGGCGATCTCGAGCGAAGGTTCCCTCTGCTCCGAGCCGCGACAATCCCCTTCGTGGTGCCGCCGGGTCCGATTCCCGCTCGAGCCCCGATCGCGCCCATGTCCCACCGGATGGGCAAGCACGGCCGGGACCGCCCATCAGCTTTGGACCGCAGATGACGGCGGGAGGTCGATCAGACCGGCGGCTCGCTGCCCGTGCGCATCCGAAGATACGGACCCACCGCGGCGATGACCTTGTTCTGCGCCTTCCTCAGGTGCTCGGCGAAGCTCGTCCGAGGGATCCCCAGCCGGCGCGCGATCTCCAGCGAACTGGCGCCTCGGGGCATGCTGTAGTACCCGTGGTCGAGAGCGGTCACCAAGGCTCGGGCCTGCTTCTCGGTGAGGGCGCTGAGGAGCGACCCCGTCGAGACCATGAGGCTCTCATGCACGGAGCCCTCCGCGATCGTCCTCCTGGACACGAGCTCAACCTTGGAAACCCGTTCCAGGTCGCGGAACAGTCGCTTGATGTCGCGGTCCGAGAAGGCCGCGATGCGGTACCGCTCCCATCCTTCCGAGTAGATCATGGGTTGAAGGTTGAGGCAGTTCCGTTCCTCGATCGTGGGAAGCGTGGGGGGCGGTAGTTTGTCGCAAGCGCACTGCTGGATCATGATTCGTTCTCTCGGTCCGGCCTGACTCGCACGAACCTCCATGGATCCGAGCTGCTCGATCATTCGACGCAGGTCCCGACGTATCCGCGGTTCCGGCTCCTCCGGGTGGAGGACCTCGATCACGTCATGATTCCAGTTGCACCAGTGCGACATCACGACCGAAGGATGCTCTTGCGAGAACTTGCTGTAGGGGCACTCGTGCTGGAGCCGGAAGTCAACCTCGTAGTAGCTCACGGTCGATGGAGGGAGACGGTGTCGGCGGATAAAGGGAGATACGTCATATGACGGGGGGCTCAGCGTTTGCCAGACCTTGGCGAACCGGCGAGGGGTCCTGAGCGCGACTGTTCCTCGTCACGCACAACCCATCGGTGGTCGTGTCTCGTGGGCGGAGACAGGGCGATGGTTCCACGGCCGTTCGTGTCCGTGCCATCGCCGGGCGCGATCAGGGCCGTCACATGTCGGTCGCAAGCTAAAGGCCCCGTCCGCGAAACGGGAGTGGGACAGCCATGAATCCGAAACTGAGCTACACAGGAATCCGAGTGAGAGACCTTGAGAACTCCGTGCAATTCTACACGAGATTCCTCGACATGGAGGAGATCTGCCGGACATCGTTCCCGGAAACCGATGGCGAGTCGGTGTCGCTCCGCAACGAAAATCCCGGCCCGGTACTCGAACTGAACCACTACCGGGACGGAAGCCGATTCGACACAAAGTTCCCGCCCGGCGACGCGTTGGACCACCTCGGCTTCAAGGTCGAGAATCTCGATGCGTTCCTGCTCAACGCTCGAGCCGCCGGCGTGCCCCAGCTCCTGGAGAGGAAGTCGCACGGCGTCCGCTGGGCGTACGTCGAAGGTCCGGACAGGGTCTGGATCGAGGCTGTCGAATAGGTGACCCATGTCCGAGATCAACGGATCAGAGGACCTGACCCGCGAGGCGTGCCGGAACATCCTCACGAAGTACCTCCGAGTGAAGAGCGGAGAGAACGTCGCGATCGAGACGTGGACCCACTGCCTGCCCATGGCCAGCGTCATGGTGGACGAAGCCCGAAAGCTCGGCGCGAGGACCCTCGTTCACTACGAAGACGAGCGAGCTTTCTGGGCGGCGATGGACCGGAGTCAGGAGAAACTCCTGGGAGAGGCCAGCGAGCCCGAGTGGTCATCGCTGAAATCTACCGACGCGTACGTGTTCTTCTGGGGGCCCGAGGACCGGCCGAGGGCGGCGCAGTACTCGGGGAAGACCTTCGACGAGGCGACCCAGTACAACTCGGGATGGTACGATGTCGGGTGTCAGACCGGTCTCCGCGGTGTCCGAATGGAAGTGGGCAACGCCGGGGACCCCCAAGCGCGATTTTGGGGAGAGGATGGCCCGCAGTGGAGAGAGAAGCTCATGAGGGGTTGTCTCGCGGATCCCGCGGAGATGGCAAGTGCGGGTGATCGCCTCGCGAAGGCGTTGAGCGGGCCACGGAAGGTCCGGGTGCGTCACGAGAACGGAACGAACGTCGAGTTTCGGCTCAAGGGGGCTCCGGCGCGGGTCGACCCTGGCTACCCCCAACCGAGAAACAAGGAGAATTCTCTCAACATCCTGAAATCGATGCCCGCCGGGATCTTCCGCGTCGCGTTGGACGAGACGTACGGCGAGGGAGTCGTCGTGGCCAATCGGAAGAGCTACCCATCCATGGGTGTCAAACCGCTCGAGGGAGCCCGCTTCAGGTTCCACGAGGGAAAGCTCGTTGAAAGGTCGTTCTCGCAGGGAGCCCAATGGTTCGAGGCGGGGGTAATGAAAGGGGGCCCGGGCGCCGACCAGCTGGGCGCATTGCACATCGGGCTCAACCCGATGCTCGAAGAGGCCGCCAAAGTCGAGGATCAGGAACTGGGAGCCGTGCTCATCGGCGTGGGCGGCAACGAATCGATCGGTGGGTCGAACCCCGGCAAGTTCTTTGGTTTCGCCGTCGTTGGGAAACCCGAGGTCTGGGTGGACGACCGGCTCATCGTTCGAGATGGAAAAATCCTCTAGTGTGGTGTCCGAGCCGCTTCTACGTTTATGCCTCCCTCGAGCGTTAGGGCCATGTGTTCCCGTTCTGAGGGGCGGATAAGCGTAGCCAAGTAGAGGACACCACCCTAGCTCGGAGAGAACCAGTCCCCTCCACAGCGTGGCGCCGTACATCGGACGCCAGAGAAAGCTGGTCCACTCTGCGAAGTTCCGGGGCCGCCGGCGCTCCCAGAACGCCTCTGGCCCCTGCGAACGCAACTGGTCCGCGGCCCACCCGACGCGACCCAACTTCGACTTGGCTTCCCGGACATCGGGATCGCTCTCCTTGCGGCACAAGAGGTCGACCAAAGTCCGACAACGGACGGCGGGTTGACTCTCTTGGAGCAACCATTCGATGACTTGGGCATCGGATCGGCCGCGTCCGGAGTCGTTCCCGCCTCGATACCTACGCACGTCGGGCCCCTCCTCGGGTCATAGGTCGGGAAGGGCGTCCGAGCACGAGTCGAATCGCGCGAACGACCTGATTCTGACGAGTCGACCGTGACCAACCGCAAGTGACCACGACAGAGTCTCGCTGCTTTCCAACGATTCGTGGCTGTTGTTGTGCAGGCTGGGCGGTTCTTGTGCACGGCAGAGTTTTCGGGCAAACCCAGACGAACCCGCGGTCGCGGCGAGATCGGCCCGCGCGGTGGGTAACTCCCACTCCGACCGAGGAGCGCCGGTCGCGGAGCCCGCTCCGGATTCCCCGCCGAAGAGCTAATCCCGAGCGCGCCGGTCCGCTGGACGTGGCGAGGCGCGGTCCGAAGGGGCTCGGCTTCTACGGCTACTCCATCGCCGACGTCATGACCCGGCCCGCGATCTCGATCCGACCCGAGGCGTCGCTCGAGACGGCCGCCTCGATGATGAGCACGCACGGGATCTCGGGGCTGCCCGTCGTCGACGCCCGGGGGAGGCTCGTGGGGGTCCTGAGCCAGAAGGACGTGGTGCGGGTCCTCCACGAGCGGGCGAAGCTGTCGTTGCCCGGGGGCCTCTTCGACCTGATCCTCGACTCCACGAAGGCGCGCCGGGCCCGGCTCCCGGAGGTGTGCCGCGAGGTCCTCCAGACGACGCGGGTCCGCGAGGCGATGTCGTCCCGGCCGATCACCGTCGACTCGACCGCCTCGCTGGACGAGGCGATCCGGTCCCTGGTCGACCACGGCATCAACCGGCTCCCGGTCCTCAAGGACGGCGCGCTCGTGGGCATCGTGACGCGCCACGACCTGCTCGCGGGGGCCGCCGGCGCGTCGGCCGCGCCGGCAAAGGCGTAGCGCCGGTCGGCCCGGCCGGCTCAAGTACCGGGGTCTCCCGTAGTCCCGGGGGATGGGCGCGGCCCCGGCGGTCCCGGCCGACGGGACGGCTCGCGCGTCGGTCCCCCGGCGGCTCGCGGCGTGGTTCGTCCGCTGCACGCCGTGGCTGATCCTCTCGTTCCTCTCGATCGACCTGGCCGAGCTCCTGACCGGCTCGACGTCCGTCCGGACGGCCCTCACGAACCCGCTCTCCGTGCCGGTCCTGCTCGGCTACTACGGCGCCGGCGTGGTGGCGATCCGGGAGGTGTGCCTCCGGTGGAGGAAGGGGTGGGGGTCGGTGCTCCTGCTTGGCCTCGCGTACGGGATCCTCGAGGAGGCGATCGGCACGAAGACGTTCTTCGACCCGCACAGCCCGCCGGTGGGATACCTCGGGATCTTCGGCCACTGGCTCGGCGTGAACTGGGTCTGGGCGGTCCTCCTCACGCTGTTCCACAGCCTGTACAGCATCGCGATCCCGATCCTCCTGTTCCACCTCGCGTTCCCGCAGTACCGCGGGCGGCGCTTCTTCTCCGACCGGGGGCTCGTCGCCACCGCGGCGATCCTGGTCGCGACCGTCGGCGCCACCTCGCCGTTCTTCGACCCGAACCACTACTGGGAGGGATGGGGCCTCGTGCTCGCCGCGCTCGCGGTGATGCTTCTCCTCGCGCTCTCCGCGTGGCGGGCTCCCGCGGACCTCCTGACGCCGTGGCGGGAAGGGCCGACGTGGAGCGCGCGTCGGCTCCTCGGCCTGGGGCTCTTCTTCTCGTTCGCCTTCTTCCTCGTGGCCTACTCGCTCCCCCGGCTCCTGCCGGTCCCGGCCGGGATCGTCGTGCTGGAGGTCGCGGTCGTCCTCGGCACGCTGCTCGTCCTGCTCCGGAACGTCGGACGTCGCCGAGCGGCGAGCGGCGTGGTCGCGTTCGCCGCCGGCAGCCTCGGCTTCCAGTTTCTGCTCGACGTCGTGCTGGAGTTCCGACCCGCCGAGGCGGGGATCCTCGCGATCCCCGCGATCGACGCGGCGGTCCTCGTCTGGCTCTGGCGTCGGATGCGGTCCGAGGAGTCCGCCGCCCCGGGCACGTCGGCGAACGTCGGGGCGGCCTGACCTCCACCGGGGAGCCCGGGGCGGCGGGCTCGCGGCGCGGTCACGCCGCCGGATCGCGGGCGGGTGCCGTCGCGGTGGCCCGACGTGCCCGGAGCCGGAGGTACAGCTCCAGGTACTCGAGCCCCTTCTTCGCCGCGCGCTCCGCGCCGGTCGGCAGGTGCTGGTCGAACCGCTCCCGCACCGCGGCGGGCCGGTCGAGGCCCAGGCACGGGATCAGGAACTCGTAGACGATCGGGAGGAACGACGTGCCGCCGAGGAGCTCGCCCAGCCGCTGCTCGTTCTCCACGAGCCAGCGCCACACCGTCTCCTGGTTGCCCGGGAGCCGGGCCGCCTCGAACGCCGCGAACGGGACGAGCTGGAACGGCATCTCGCCGCGACCGGCCCGGGCGAACAGCTCCGCGACGAGCGCGCCGCCGGGAAGCGAGCCGAGCGCGCGGACCATCAGCGTCGCCTCGGCGTCGTTCCCGCGCCGGAGCCGCTCCCAGAGCGGCTCGACGGCCGCCGCGCCGCGCGCCCGGGCGAACGCCATGGCGACGGGAAGCCGGACGTCGGGGTCGATCCGGTCGAGGTCGGGGTACCTCGCGGCCAGCCGCTCCGCGAACTCGGGGTCGAGCGCGAGCCGGCCGCGCAGGATCCCCTCGCGGGACGACCGCTCGAGCTCGCTCTCGCCCGGCCGGCGGGCGAGTCCGAGCCGGTCGGCGTGGAGGCGGAAGAACGTGCGGTACATCTCCGCGAACTCGGGGTCGTCCCGCAGCGCGATCAGGAGGCGGCCCAGCTGGCCGGAGACGCCGCGCGCGACCAGCGGGTCGGGGTCCCTCGCGGCCCGGTCGACGAAGCGCCGGTAGAGCGCGAAGTCGACGTCGCCCGACAGCAGGAACGCGAACAGGTCCTCGAGCACCGCCCACCGCTCCGGCGGGGAGAGGGCGTCCCACCGGGCGAGGAGCCGGTCGTACGTCCCCGGGTCGTACCGCACGCGGTAGAAGCCGAGCGCCCCCTCGTTCAGGAACAGGTCGGCTCCCTCGGGCACCGTGAGCGTCGCGTCCGGCCCGGCCAGGAGGAGCCGCACGGCCCGGCCGTCGGCTCGCCCGACCAGCGGGACCGGCCAGTACTGCCGGGCGTGGCGGCCGTCGAGCGAGAACCGGCGCTGCTCCAGGTGCACGCCCCCCGCCGCGCGATGGACGATCACGACCGGGTGGCCCGGCCGGTCCACCCACCGGTGCATGATGTCGGAGACCGGCTGCTCGGCCGCGGCCTCGAAGGCGGACCACAGGTCCTCGCTCCGGGCGTTCGAGAACTGGTACTGGGCCAGGTAGTCGTGGACGCCGCGGCGGAACTTCTCCTCCCCGAGGAACGCCTCGAGCATCCGCAGGACGCTCGCCCCCTTGCCGTAGCTGATCTCGTCGAACACCTGGTCGATCTCCTCCGGCCGCTCGACGGCGACGCGGATCGGGTGCGTGAGCGACAGCGAATCGCCCTGGAGGGCGCCCGCGGTCTCGCTCAGGAGGAAGTCGTTCCAGATGTCCGGCACGAGCCCGGTCCGGTCGAGGATCTTGTGCGCCATGAACGCGGCGAAGCTCTCGTTGAGCCAGATGTCGTCCCACCAGCGCATCGTCACGAGGTCGCCGAACCACATGTGCGCGATCTCGTGCGCGGTGACCATCGCGATCGACCGACGCAGGCCGGAGGAGGTGCGCTCGTCGGCGAGCAGCAGCTGCTCGCGGCTCGCGATCGCGCCCCAGTTCTCCATCGCGCCGGCGGCGAAATCCCGCACCGACACCAGGTCGAGCTTGGGGAGCGGGTACGGCACGCCGTAGTACTCCTCGAACGCCGCGAGCACCCGGCTCGCGACGTCGAGGACGTAGGCGCCCTGGGCGCTCGCCCCCGGCGGGGTCCAGACGGCGAGCCGGGCGCGGTCCCCCTCGCCCCGGAGCACGTCGAACGTCCCGACGCCGAGGAACAGGAGGTACGGGGCCATCCGGGGCGTCGGCTGGAACCGGAGGTGCTTGCGACCGCCCTCGACGCGGCTCTCGGCGACGGGGGTGTTGAAGATCGCCTCCCGGTCGGCCGGGATCGTGACCTCGACGTCGAAGGTCGCCTTCTGGTCCGGCCGGTCGAGGCCGGGGAACATCCGGCGCGCCCCGACCGACTCGAACTGCGTCGCGATCATGAAGTCGGGCGGCTGGACCGAACGGTACGGCCCCACCAGTCCGCGCTCCGAGACCTTCCCCCGGTACTCGATCTCCAGGGCGGTCGCCCCGGCCGGGACCCCGTCGAGCTCCACGGCCTGCTCCGAGGGGATCGGGGTGATCGTGAGCGGAGCGGCTCCGGCCCGGGCGGAGAGGAGCTCGAGGTCGACGGCATCGAGGCGCATCCGGGGGGCGTCGAGCTGTCCCTCCAGGCGCAACCGACCGGAGAAGGCGAGGCGTTCGAAGTCGATGTCGAGCGACAGGTGGTACGCTTCGGCCCTCACCCGGATCCGTCCCGCGGCCCGGCCAAGCCGCCCGCCGTACAAAGCGTTCGCCCGCCGGACCCGGAGCTTAAAGCGCGCCGGAGAGTCGCGCCCCTCCGTGACGGCTCGCCGGTCCGCCCTGGTCGACTCGTCGATCCGCGCCGAACTCTCGCGGGCCCGCGTCCCCGGGTTCGCGCTCGGGCTCGCCCGCGCGGGGCGGCCCACCCTGCTCCGCGGCTTCGGCGAGCGGGACCGGGAGCTGCACCGGCCGGAGTCGGTCGATACGGTGCACGGCCTCGCGTCGGTGACGAAGTCGTTCACCGCGCTCGCGGTCCTCCGCCTCGCCGACGAGGGCCGGCTGTCGGTCCAGGACCCGGTGCGGAAGTACCTGCCGGGATACCGCACTCCGAGGCCCGACTGGAGCCGGCGGACGACGGTCCACCACTTCCTCACGCACACGACCGGTCTGCCGCCGCTCCCCGCGCTCTACTACGAGATGGTGGACAGCCTCGCCGTCGACTTCTCGTTCGACGCGGCGGACTACCGCCGCGCCGGGATCGACCTCCGGGAGCCGCCCATCCACACGTTCGATGAGATGCTCCAGTACCTCGCCCACGCCCGGTACCGGCCGCTGGGGCCGCCGGGGAGCGTCTTCAGCTACTCGAACGAGGCGTTCGGGCTGTTGGGCGCGGTCGTCGAGGCCGCCTCCGGCGAGACGTACGAGCGGTACGTGGAGGAGGCGATCCTGCGGCCCGCCGGGATGACCCGGACGACCTTCGACACCGGCGTGATGCAACGGTTCCCCGAGGTCGCGACGCTCTACACCCCGGTGCGTCGCGGGACGAGGGTCCGGGTGGTGGCCGCGCCGATCTGGCACGAGTCGTCGGTCCTGCGCGCGAGCGGGGGCCTCCGGTCGACGGCGCGGGACATGCTGCGGTACCTCGAGGTGTACCGGACCGGGGGCCGGGTCGGTTCGACCCGGATCGTCTCGGCGCACGCGGTGCAGCGGATGACGACGCCGCACGTCGCGACCGAGCCCGGGAGCTACTACGGCTACGGCCTGTCCGTCACGCCGGTCGCCGGCGTGGGCACGTACGTCGGCCACGGAGGGTCCCTGAAGGGAGTCGCGTCCGCGATCGCCGTCGTCCCCGAGTGGGGGGTGACCGGCGTCGCGCTCTCGAACCTGGACGGCGCTCCGAGCGGGACGATCCTCCGCGAGGAGGTGAACCGCTTGCTCGGCCGCCCCCGCGCGGCGCCCCTGGTCCGGCGGCCGGCGCTCCGGGAGCCTCCCCGGACGCTCGGGGACCTGGTCGGGTTGTTCGGTTCCGGCGAAGGGTGGTGGCTCCGCACGCGCGTCCGTCGGGGGCGGCTCCTCCTCGACTTCCTCGGCATCGAGATCACCGGCCGGGGCCTGGAGGCGGTCCCGATCGGACCGGACCTGTTCCGCGTCGGCCGCGGCGCCGACGAGCGCCTGGTGCACTTCCGGCGCTCGCCGTCGGGCCGGGTGGAGGGGCTCGACATGGACAAGCGCGTCGTGCGCCGCCGGACGGAGCGGGAGTGGCGGCGGCTCCCCCGCGAGCTCCCCGTCTGGTAGCGCTACGGGTTCGCGCCGTGGGCCCGGAGCCGGGCGAATACGTCGGCCCACGCCTCGGCGAACCAGCCGCGCGCGGCCTCTCCGTCGGCGCCCTCCGGCCAGCCGCGCTGCTCGAGGCGGAGCCGCGTCCGTCCCGGGCCCATCGGCTGGAACCGCACCCCGAGGAAGACCGGGTGGGTTTGGGCGGCCGCGGGTCCCACCGGGGGTTCTCCCGGCACGCGGAGCTCGAGGAGATACTCCTCCTCGAGCGCGCTGATCGGGCCGCCCACGGGCCGGTCGATCGGGCGGCTCCCCAGGGAGCCCTCGAGACGGTACTCCCCGCCGACCCGGAGGTCGGCGGCGAGACGGCCGGTCAGCCACGGCACGGCCGCCGCCGGGTCGGTCCACCAGGCCCAGAGGTCCTCCACGGGATGCGGGAACTCCTCGATGAGGACGATCGGCTCCACCGGTGCCGCCTCTCCGGCCCCTCGAACGTCGGGGGCCACTTACGGGTTTTGGCGGCCGGCCCCGACCGTCAGTCGTCCTCGGAGCCGAGGATCCGGGCGCACGACAGGCACTGCACCGGACGCGACTGGAAGTCGTACGAACGGTGCGGGACGCGCTCGATGGGCGGCGGAGAGCTCGCGGGCCAGCTCTCGCCCAGCTTCGACGCGACCACCGTCCGGAGCACGTCGCCGTCTCCGCTGCACCGCGCGCACAGGTCGAACTCCCTTCCCGCCGGCGGGCCGCCGGCTCCCGTCGTCCGGAACCGCGGCACGGGCGGGCCCAGGCCCGACGCCTACAAGACCCGGTGGATGGCCCGACCCGACGGTCGTTCGCTGGCCCCCGGGCACCGGCGCACCGGGCGGCCCCACGGACCTCGCCCGGTCAGGCTCTTATGGGACCGAGCTAACGGGGGCCGATGATCGCTGCCGGTGCGCCCGCCCCCGACTTCGAGGCCGTCACCTCCACGGGAGAGAAGCTCCGCCTGTCGAGCCTGAAGGGAAAGCCGGTCGTGCTGTACTTCTATCCGAAGTCGTTCACGACGGGCTGCACGATCGAGACGAAGAAGTTCGCGGACCTCTCGCCGGAGCTCGCGAAGCACGGCGTCGTCGTGGTCGGGGTCAGCGTCGACGATGCGGCCACGCAGAAGGCGTTCGCCGCCGACTGCCACGCCGGCTTCCCGATCGTCGCGGACTCGGACAAGAAGATCGCGGAGAGCTACGGCGTGCTGG
Organism: Thermoplasmata archaeon; assembly: GCA_030037265.1. Taxonomy (GTDB): domain Archaea; phylum Thermoplasmatota; class Thermoplasmata; order Lutacidiplasmatales; family UBA184; genus JAKIWV01. Next base: position 11,190 of record JASHRQ010000046.1, read on the forward strand.
GCACGTTCAAGATGGCGAAGCGGGTGACCTTCTTCATCGACGCCTCCGGGAAGGTCGACGAGGTCGTCGAGTCGATGCGGCCGGGACCGCACACCGAGCGCGCGACGGAACGGTTCCTCACCGGCGCCCCGACGAAGGGCTGAGCGAGTCGGGCCGGCACCGTGAGCCCCGCGGGCCCTCGAGCTCGCCAACCCCGGAGCGGGCCCCGGGCGGGCCGACGAGCTCCGCCCGGCGCGGCCTCGCCCGGTCGCTACCGGTTGCGTCGGGCCACCGTCCGCGACCTCGCCGTCCTGACCCGCCATCGGCACGCCATGTTCGCCGAGATCGGCGGCGTCACGGACCGCATGCTCCGCCAACACGACCGACGGTACGCGCGCTGGGCCGCCGCGCGGCTCTCGACCGGCGAGTTGGTCGGCTTCGTGGCCGAGACCCGGGACGGCGCGTCGGCGGCGAGCGGATGCGTCTGGTTCCGCCCCGACCAGCCCCGTCCCGGGCAGCCCCAGCTCGTCGTGCCGTACCTGCTCTCCATGTACACCGAGCCCGGGCACCGCCGACGGGGGCTCGCGCGTCGTATCGTCCGGGCCGGCGTACGACTCGCCCGGGTGAGGGGCTCGGCCCGGGTGGAGCTCCACGCCGCCCGCGCGGGGCGTCGGCTGTACCGGAGCGAGGGGTTCGCGCGGACGTGGGAGATGCGACGCTGGCTCCGCTCCCTCCGCGGACCGGGTCGGCGGCCTAGGCCGGCGGCGGGCCGGGAGGAGGCGGCGGGGGGTAGTACGACGGGGAAGGAAGCGGGGTCGCGACGGCGTAGCTCGGGCCGGCGGTCGCCGGCAGCTGCGCGAGCGTGGACTGGGCTCCGATCAGCACGAGGATCGACCCGACCACGCTCGCGAACGGGATGATCATGAGGACCGCGCCGACCTTGAACAGGTCGTTGTGGTAGCGGGCTCCGAGCCTCCAGATCCCGACCAGCGTCCCGATGAATCCGACCAGGGCGAGGATCGCGGCGAGGAGGATGAGACCCACCACCCCGAGCAGCCCGGCGACGTTGACGCACGTCGTCGCGTTCCCTCCCGCCGGGGTCGAGGCGATGCAGTTGATCGTCGGGATCAGGATGGCGAAGAGCGCCACGAACGCGAGCACCGCCAGGGCGACCCCGATCATGGCCAGGAGGGCGAACGTGGGCGTGGTCGAGAACCGGGGGTCGTGCGGCCGGAGGTACCGGAAGCCCCCCCGGAAGAACCCCAAGGACACCAGGTCGATGATGAAGCCCAGCACACCCAGCAACAGGACCAGGACGACCGCATCGGTCGCGACATGGACGACCGCGCCGGTCGTGACGAGACTCACCGGGAGGGCGCCGGTCAGGTCCAGTACCTCGAAGCCGAGCGAGAGCAACGCGCCGACCACCGCGACCAAGGCGCCGTTCCGGACCCCGAGGATCCCCAACCCATCGGTGGCCTTCGACGGGGCCACCCCGACGGGCTCGGCCGCGGGGTAGCCGCCCGGGGGCATCCAGACCGGGGGGCCCATGGGCGGGGGCGGCGGCGGAGGCGGGGGCGGGGCGGCCACGATAGGCGCCGGACGGGGGTGGACCTATTTCTATGCACTCCCGGCCGCCCCGCTCCGCGGGCGGCATCCTCGAGCGGCCCCGCCGGCCGACGGCAGGCCGAGTGCCGCGCACGGATACGCATTTTTACCCTTCGCCCGCGAGGATAGATATACGTCCTCTGCGGTCTAGTACGTCAGTGAACGCCGGACGTCGGGGGTGCGGCCCCGACGCGCGGTGGGGGGTTTCACGATGCTCGCCGACGTGCGGGTCTATGCACCGATTCCCGAGCTGAAGTCCCGGCTGGACGCGATCGCCGTCGCGCTCGTCTCGGAGGACGGCCAGATGCTCCAGAGCGCCCTGCCGACCGGCGTCTACGCCGACTCGTTCGCGGTCATGTGCGCGACGATCGTCGGCGCCGCGGCGACCGTGAGCAGCGACCTGAAGCGGACGCCGCCCGACCACATCGTGATCCGCGGCCCGGATTTCACGACCATCCTGGCCCGGTACGACCGGTCGCGCCTCCTCGCGACGGTCGTCGGCCCCGGCGCGGACGTGGAGAAGGTCGTGGGGCTGGTGGACGAGTTCATCGTGACGTACCGTCCGCCCGAGACGGCCCCGTAATTCCCCCGTCGACCTCCCGGGGTCCGGTGCGCCGGAAACCTCATGGAGGCCGTCCGCTGGGTCCCTCCCCATGCCCGCCCCGGACGAACCGGTCGTGGTGATCGGGGCCGGGCCGGCCGGTCTCGCGTGCGGGGAGCGGCTGCTCGCCGCCGGGGTCCCGTGCCTCCTCCTCGAGGCCCGGGACCGGGTCGGGGGCCGGACCCTCACCGACTACTCGCTGGCGCCGGGGTTCCCCGTGGAGCTGGGCGCGCAGATGATCCACGGGCGGCATGTCGTGACCCATCGCTGGGCCGCGGCGCTCGGCCTCTCGACCACGCCGTGGCCGATCCTGCAGCGCAGCCGGATGGTCGTCGAGGGGCGGGCGGCGGCCTTCCCGTGGTTCGCCTTCCCGCTCTACCCCCGGTTCGGGACGCGGGCGTTCCTTCGCGGCGTCCGCACGATCCCGCGGGAGCTGATGGCGCACCGGCCCCCGGACGAGTCGCTCGCGAGCTTCCTCGCCCGCCGTCCGCCGCCCGAGGGCGCGCGGCGGATCGTGGAGATCCTGCACGCCCATGCCTACGCCGCCGACGCCGACCAGATCGGCGTCGACGGGCCGGCGGAGGAGGCGCGCGCGGCGTCCGAACGGTTCGGCTACCGGAACTTCCGGTTGGAGGGGGGATACTCGGAGCTGTTCCGCCGCCGCGCCGACCCGTGGAAGGACCGCATCCGGCTAGGCACCCGGGCGACCCGCATCCGCGTGGCGAACGACCACCTCCGGGTGGAGACGGAGAGCGGGCCGGACGCGTCCCCGGCGACCTGGGCGGCCTCGCGCGTGGTGGTCACGGTGCCGCTGGGCGTGCTGCAGCACCGCGCGATCGAGTTCGACCCGCCGCTCCCCGCGTCGAAGCAGCGCGCGATCGACCGGCTCGCGTTCGGCACGGGATACGCGCTCCAGCTCCGGCTCGCAGGGGGGAACCTCCGGGAGCGGTTGGGGAACTTCTCGGTGGTCTGGGGCGGCGGCGCCTCGTCGTTCCACCGGCCGGCGCTGGGCCGCCCCGGACTCCCGGAGATCCTCACTTCGTTCACCGTGGGCCGCGAGGCCGGCCGCCGGTCGCTGATGAGCGAGGCCGAGCGGCTCGAGGCGACGCTCGCCGAGCTCCGCTCGATCCTTCCGTCCGGGGCCGACCCGGGTCGCGTGGGCGCCGCCTCGGTCCACCTCTGGCCGCTCGACCCCTACTCTCGAGGGGCGTACTCCTTCCTCCCGGTCGGCGTGGGCCTCGACGCGCGACGCGAACTGGCGGCGCCGGTAGACGGCCGGCTCTTCTTCGCCGGGGAGGCCACGCACACGGCGGGCGAATCCACGACGGTGCACGGCGCGATCGAGACCGGCTACCGCGCGGCGGACGAGGTACTCCGGTCGCTCCGCACCGGGCCGGCGGTCGCGGGGGAATCCGCCGGGCGGACGGCCGGTCCCAGCGTTCCACGGTTCCATCCCGCCCTCCCGTCGGAGTGACCGACCGATGGCCCGCGGGGAACGGCGCCCCCGGGAACCCGCGAGGGCCCCGCCGAGCCGGGCCAAGCCATTAATCGACCCCCGCGGCTAGAACGTAGCGGAATGCGGCCGAGCCACCCCCGTCGTTCATCGGGCCGGCGGCGGTCGCTCGCCCGGGCGCTCGTCGTCGTCGGGCTCCTGGCGTGCCTCGTCACGACCCCGGTGCTCGTTGGGGCGTCCGGTCCGGCCTGCGACCGGGCCGACACGACGCTCTGCGCTCCCGCGGCGCCGTCCTCGGCGAGTACCGCGGCCTCGACGTCCTCGTTCCCCGGCGCGTACCCGTCGCCGCGCGAGGGAGCGCGCCTCGCCGTGGACCTGCCGTACACCGAGGCGGTCCTGTTCGGGGGCGAGACCCCCTCCGGCCAGATCCTGGGGGATACCTGGACCGTCTATCCGGGCTCCTACGGGGTGAACTGGACGGAGCTCTCGCCGTCCGCCGCGCCGACGCCCCGCTACGACTACGCCCTCACGTACGACGGGGCGATGGGCGAGGACCTGCTGTTCGGCGGCAACTCGTCCACGGGACCGTTGAACGACAGCTGGACCTTCTCCGACGGGGCGTGGACCAACGTGACGACGGGCGTCGCGCCGCCGGCGCGGAGCGGCGCCGTGCTCGTCTACGACCCGGTGGACTCCGAGGCGGTGCTGTTCGGGGGCGAGGGCGCCCAGGGGCCGCTCAACGACACGTGGACGTACAGCCCGACGGCCGGCTGGGAGAACGTCTCTCCCGTACACTCCCCGTCGCCGCGCTCCGGTGCGGCGGCCGCGTACGACGGGGAGTGCGGCTGCGTGCTGCTGTTCGGCGGCCGCGCGGCGGACGGAGCCGCGTTAGGCGACACCTGGACGTTCGCGTCCGGCGCGTGGACCGAATTATTCCCCTCCGGGGCACCTCCGGCCCGCTACGAGGCCGGCATGGCGAACCTGAGCGCGTACGGGGTCCTGCTGTTCGGAGGCTCGAACGGGACCGGGGACCTCGGCGACACCTACACGTTCGGGAATCTCACGGGCGGGTGGACGTACCAGGGCACGGGACCGGCCCCGCGGGCCGACCCCGCGCTCGCCTGGTTCCCGGGCAACAACGGCGGCGGGGTCGACATCGGCGAAGCGAACTACTCCTACGCGCTGCTGTTCGGCGGCTACCAGGGCTCCACGCCGTTCAACGACAGCTGGGGCTGGAATCCGACCTGGTTCGAGCTCGCGAACCCGGGGTTCGGCTTCGACATCGTCGCGTCGTCCACGCTCCTCGCCTGGGGGGAGTCGCTCACGGTCTCCGTCTCGGTCCTCGGCGGCAGCCCGCCGTTCTCCTTCGCGTACGGCGGGGAGCCGCCCGGGTGCGGCGGCGCGAACGGCTCGTCCTTCTCGTGCGTCCCGTCCGCGCCGGGAGGCTATCTCGTCACGGTGGCCGTCGGGGACCGCCTCGGGAACCAATCGGTCCACTCCATCGCCCTCTCCGTCGCGACGCCGACGAGTCCGCCGGTCGGGAGCGTACCCTCGCCGCTCGGCTTCTCCGACTGGCTGCTGCTCGCTCCGGTCGCGGGAGGGATCGCCCTGCTGGGCCTCTCCGGCCGCTCGCCCCGGCCACCGAGGGCCCCCTCCCCGTGAACGGCCCTCCCCCACGGCGCGGACGCGTGGTCGGCTCGGTCGCGATGGCCGCGGGACTCCTCGTCCTCGTGACTGGCCTGGTCGCCGCCCCCGTCGGAGCCCTGCCCGGCGCGGCGGCCCGACCGACGGGGACGGCGCTCGGCCCCGAGCCGTTGGCGTCGCCGCTGGAGGTCGGCATCACCCTGGCCCCGACGACGACGACCGCGGGCTCGACGGTCCGCATCGAGGTCGTCGCCTCGGGCGGCGTACCGCTCGTCAACTCGACCGGGGGGGACTACTACATCCTCACGGTCCTGTTCGGGGACGGCGGGCTCCGGGTGCTCGACACGTGCAACCCGTGCACCGTGGACCATACGTACGACCGCCCGGGCAACTACTCGGTCTCCGCGATCGCGGCGGACGGTACCAGCACGACCGCGAACGCGACGACGCGGCTGTGGGTGCGGTCCGCCACGAACCCCGTCGTCACGGACCTCGAATACGCGGGACTGGGCGCCGCGCTCGCCCTCGAAGCCGCCGCCGCCGTGTACCTCGTTCGGCGGCGCCGGGCCCCGCCGCCGCGGACCTCGGCTCCCGTCGGAGACCCGCCGAAACCTTCGTAAGCCCGGACGGGTAGAGCGCGGACCGATGCCCCGCTCCGCCGCCCCGGACCCGTCGGACGGCGAGGGCCGGGTCCTCTCGCTCCACCGGAAGCCCGAGGTCCCGGGCGAGCACGGGCTCCCGAAGGCGGAGATCGCCGAGGTGCTCGTGACCGCCCGCGGAGTGGAGGGAGACTTCAACCGGTACCGCCACGAGGTGCAGCGGGACGAGCCCGGGCAGGCGCTGCTCCTGATGCCGATCGAGATGATCCGGACGCTCAACGAGGAGGGGTGGCCGATCCGTCCCGGCGACCTCGGCGAGAACGTCACGACCGAGCGGATCCCGTACGACCGGTTCCGGGTGGGCGGCCGCGTGAGGGTCGGCGAGGTGCTCGCGGAGGTCTCGAAGCCGTGCACGCCGTGCACCAACCTCGAGCTCCTCCCGTACGTCGGCCACGCCCGGGGACCCGAGTTCATCCGCACGATGGTCGGGCGACGGGGCTGGTACGCCTGGGTCCGCTCGGAGGGCCGGGTCCGACGGGGCGACCCGATCCAGCTCCTCCCCGCGAAGTAGACCGCGCGGGTCGACCCACAGAGTAGATGAGCCGGAAGCCGGCTCTTGGGGACGACGGATGACGATCAACCTGCGCGTCAGCCTCACGATCTTCTCGATCGGATTCGCGCTGGAGGCCGGCGAGGACGTCTACTACCTCGTCACGGGCTCCGTCCGGCTCTTCGCCGGCGGCCTCCTCTTCGCGATCGGCATCGCGGCCACGGTGCTGGGACTCCTGTTCCTCACGATCGGACGCCACGAGTGGAACGAGCTCCACCGGGACCGGGTCCGGAGCGCGCACTGGACGTTCGCCACCGTGGTGCTGCTCGGCGTGGCCGCGGCGCTGCCCGTCGCCTACTACCTGTACCGCCCCGGCACCGGGATGCCCGCCTGGGCGGCGCTGGAGGTCGGGGCCGCCGTCGCGGGGTCGCTGTTCTTCACGTTCATCCTGTACGCGGTCATCGTCTACCACCTGCTCGGCCGCGCGGGCCGGGCGGTGCTCGTGGGCGCGCTCGCGGCGGCCGTGCCGGTCTGCGGGGACGTCGGCTGGCGGGTGTCGCAGGGACTCCCGTCGTACCTGCTCCTCGCGCGGTCCAGCCCGCTCACCCTCGTCGCCGTCGTGGAGCCGATCGTCTCGCTCCTGTCGTACATGTTCCTCGCCTACCTGCTGTTCCTCGCGGCGTTCGTCGCCGCCCACCGCCGGGTCGCGCAGGGCGCCCCCGTGCGGAGCCCCGCGCGATGGGTCCCGCCGTCGGCGCCGCCGTCGAGCCCGCCGCCGGGCCGGTCGGGCGCCTGAGCCGGGGGCCCGGGGGCCCCCGCCGGACCTCCCGCCGGCGCGGGAGCGATTTAACTCGGGCGGCCATCGGTCCCGCGATGCACGTCGACGAGATCGGGGAGTCGCCGATCCTCTCGCTCATCGACCGGATCTTCGAGCGCCGCCAGCGGGGCGAGGCCGTCCTCGGCCTCCACATCGGGGAGCCCGCGTTCGACACGCCGGAGGGCATCCGCGCCGCCGCGGCGCGCGCGATGAGCGAGGGGCTCACGCACTACACGTCGGCGCAGGGGATGCCCGACCTCCGGGAGGCGATCGCGCGCCGGATGGAGCGGCGCCACCGGATCCCGTGCTCCGCCGCAGACGTCGTCGTGCTGCCGGCGAAGTACGCGATCTTCGCGAGCCTGCTCGCCACCGTCGGCGAGGGGGACGAGGTGCTGCTGCCCGACCCGACGTACCTGTTCGAGCAGCCGGTCCGGCTCGTCGGCGCCCGACCGGTCTACTTCCCGCTGCGGCCGGACTTCTCCTTCGACGCGGAGGCGCTCGCGCGGGCGGTCACGCCGCGCAGCCGGGTGCTGATCCTCACCTCCCCGTCGAACCCCACCGGCCGGGTCCTGTCGCGGGCCGAGGTCGGGGAGGCGCTCGAGGTCGCGCGCCGCCATCGGCTCCACGTGCTGAGCGACGAGACGTACGAGTCGCTCGTCTACGAGGGCACGCACGTCGCCCCCGCGAGCCTCCCGGAGGCGGACGGCCGGGTGGTGACGATCGGGAGCTTCTCGAAGCTGTTCGCGATGACCGGCTGGCGCGCGGGGTACGCCATCGCCCCGCCCGAGCTCCGCGCCCGGCTCGTGAAGGTGATGGAGCACACGCTCACCTGCCTCCCGCCGTTCATCCAGCGCGCGTGCCTGTGGGGGCTCGAGCACGCCGAGGCGGACGTCGACCGGTTCCGCGAGGAGTTCCGGCAGCGCCGGGACCGGCTCCTCGGTTGGCTCCACGGCGCGCCGGGCCTCACCGTCCGGCGCCCCGAGGGGGCGTTCTACCTCTTCCCCCGGTACGCCGGTCCGATGTCGTCCGTCGACTTCTGCTACCGGCTCCTCGACGAGGAGGGGCTCGCCGTCGTCCCCGGCGTCTCGTTCGGACCGGGCGGGGAGCACCACGTCCGGATGAGCTTCTGCTCGTCCCTCGAGGACCTCCGGGAGGGAGCCCTCCGGCTCCGCCGGTTCCTGGAGCGGAATCCGGCGTGAGTCCACGCGCTTTTAGGGAAACCCGCCTCTGCGCCGTCCGATGGCGACGGAACCCACAGTCCACGACCTGACCGCCCTGCTGGAGACCCACATGCCGGTCTGGCCCACGGCGCCGCTGCCGGTCTTCGAGCCGGTGGCGATCCTCGCCCGCGACGGGCTCGCCGCCGAGCGCGTGAGCTGCCTCACGCATACCGGGACCCACCTCGACGCCCCGTTCCACCTCCTCGAGGGCGGGCGCACGGTCGACGAGATCCCGGCCGGCCGGCTCCTCGGCACGGCCGCGTTGCTGGACGTCCGCCACGACCTCGACGGGAACCTCATCCGGACCGCCGTGGTGGAGAAGCACTGGCCGCGCCGCTTCGAACCCGAGGTCGTGCTGCTCGAGACCGGCTGGAGCCGGCTCCGAGCCCCCACGCGCCAGTACCTCTACGAGTTCCCCGGCCTCGAGCCGGCGGCCGCCGAGTGGCTCGCGCGGAAGCCGCTCAAGGGCGTCGGCATTGACTCGCTCGGGATCGACCCGTTCTCGAACGCCCAGTTCGAGGCGCACAAGGCGCTGCTCGGGAAGGACCTCTGGGTCGTGGAGGCGCTCGACCACCTGGACGGGCTCCGCGAGGAGACGCCGTACCGCCTCGTCGTGGCGCCGCTCAAGATCGCCGGGGCGAGCGGCGCGATGGCCCGCGTGTTCGCGACCGAGGCGTGAGCGCGCCGATGCCGGTCGCGTTGGGCCTCCGGGGCCAGCGGGTGTTCGTCACCGCGGCGAGCCAGGGGATCGGGTTCGCGACGGCGCGGGCGTTCCTCGAGGAGGGCGCGCGCGTCGTCGTGAACGGGTCGCACCCGGGCCGGCTCGCGGCGGCGGTCGAGCGGCTCCGGCCGCTCGGCGAGGTGCACGGGGTGGTCGCCGACCTGACGCAGGAGCAGGAGCTCGACCGCCTCGTGCGCGAGGCCCACGACGCGCTCGGCGGGTTCGACGTCCTCGCCTACGTCACGGGGTCGCCGGCCCCCGGCACGTTCCTCGAGCAGGACTTCGACCGGTGGCACGCCGCGGCGCTCCTGCTCGCCGTGAGCCCGGCGTACCTCGCGCGGCTCGTCGCGCGCTCGATGCTCGAGGACCGGATCGCCGGCCGGATGGTGTTCCTCGCCTCGTTCGCGATCCGCGAGCCGATCGCGAACATCGCGACCTCCAACGTCTGCCGCATCGCCATCGCCGGCCTCGTCCGGACGCTCGCGCGGGAGCTGGGGCCCGTCGGGATCCGGGTGAACGGGGTGCTGCCCGGCTACATCGCGACGGAGCGCGTCGACCACGTGTTCGAGGACGCGGGCCGGCGGCGCGGGGTCCCGGCGGCGGAGGCGCGCGCGGCCGTCGAGCAGGAGATCCCGCTCGGGCGGATCGGCGCGCCGGAGGAGCTCGCCCGGGCGGTCCTGTTCCTCGGAAGCGACCTCTCGTCGTACGTGACGGGGGCGCTGCTCCCCGTCGACGGCGGGATCCTCCGGTCAGTCGGGTAGGTCGGCGGGCCGCTACGGCTCGTCGGGCGGAAGGGTCTCGGAGAGGAAGTCGCCGCGCTCGGGCGTGAAGACGTCGAGGATCACCGTCGGCCGCTTCGCGTCCGTCCGGAGCTCGTGGGGGACGTCCGGCGGCACGAAGTAGGCGTCCCCGGGACCCATCGTCCACACCCGGTCGCCGACGGCGAACCGACCCCCGCCCTCGAGCACCGTGCCGTACTGCGCGTGCGGGTGCGTGTGCTTCGGGAACAGACGGTCCGGCTCGATCCGGTACAGGACGAGCATGCCGGACGGGGCGTGTGCGAGGATCCGCCGCCGGACCCCGGGCAGGATCTCGTGCCAGGCGTCGGGCCGGTCGTGCCAGAGCGGCATGGGGACCCGCACGGGTCCGGGTATTATCCCGTTACGGGCGCCCGCCGTCCAGCGCCTGGCGGAGGTCGTCGACGAGGTCGGCCGGGTCCTCGATCCCGACCGAGAACCGGAGCAGCCCGTCGCCGATCCCCGCGGCGCGGCGCTGCGCGGGCGTCATCGCCCGGTGCGTCATCCGTGCCGGATGGTTCACGAGCGACTCGACCCCGCCCAGGCTCTCGCCGAGCGTGAACAGCTTGAGCCGCCGCGCGACGCGGGTCGCGGCCGCCGCGCCCCCCCGGAACTCGGCCGAGAGCATCCCGCCGTATCCGTCCATCTGGCGACGGGCGATCGCGTGGCCCGGATGCGACGGGAGGCCGGGATAGAGCACGCGCGAGACCTGGGGATGGCCCTCCAGGAACCGCGCCACGCGCGCCGCGTTCGCGGCGTGCCGACGGACCCGAACCCCCAGGGTCCGGAGGCCCCGCAGCAGGAGGTAGCAGTCGAAGGGACTCGGCACGCCGCCCGCCGTGTTCTGGAACCACCGGAGCCGGTCGACGAACGCCCGCGACCGGCCGATGAGGGCCCCGCCGAGCACGTCGCTGTGCCCGCCGATGTACTTGGTCGTGGAGTGCACGACCAGGTCCGCGCCGAGCTTGAGCGGCCGCTGGAAGACCGGCGAGGCGAACGTGTTGTCGACGGCCACCCGGGCGCGGCCCTCGCGGGCGATCCGGATCGCGCCCCGGAGGTCCGTGACCTTGAGGAGCGGGTTGGTCGGGGTCTCGAGGTACAGGAGGTCGACGCGCGGTCCGCGCGCGAACGCGCGCCGCACGTTCTCGAGGTCCGTCGTGTCGACGAAGTCCACCCGGACGCCATGGGAACGCGCGACCTCGAGGAGGCGGGTGCTCCCGTGGTACAGGTCGTCTCCCGCGACGATCCGGCGGCCCGACGGATAGCTCATGAAGAGCGCCGAGACCGCCGCGAGCCCCGAGCCGAACGCGAGGGCGTCGGCCCCGCCCTCGGCGCGCGCCAGCGCGCGCTCGAGCGCGGAGCGGGTCGGGTTGCCGGTCCGGGAGTAGACGAACCCTTTCGCCACGCCGGGCGCCGACTGGCGGTAGGTGACGGACAGGTAGACCGGCACGTTCACCGCGCCGGTGAGCGGGTCCGGCGCCTGCCCATCGTGGATGAGGCGGGTGTCCCACTCCATCGGCCGCCGGGAGCCGCCCGGCCACATCAACCGTTCGACCCGTACCGCCGAGCGGGTTTCTGCACTTTCGCGAACTTATTTAGCCCCCCGTCACCACTCGCGGCCGCCTCGCGGCGGACCGACGGGCCGACCGCGGAACGGAGCGGAACATGACCCCGGCCTTGCAGGCGGAGACCCCCGGAGCGATCGTCGACCGGTCCGAGCGCGCCACGCCCGCGGCGGTGGCCCAGCCGGGGCTGTACGTCCGCCAGACGTCCGGCCTCGTGCGCACCGTCGGCGCGCGGACCGCGCTGTTCGCGAACCTGGTCGGCATGGGCATCATCGTGAACTACTTCTGGATCGTCTTCGCGTCGGCCGGCTACCCCAACGCGAACCTGATCACCACCGTCGCGATCGGGGTGCTGATCAACCTCGGCGTCGGCTACGTCTACTGGATGCTCGCGAGCTCGATGCCGCGGTCCGGCGGGGACTACGTGTTCACCGGACGGATCTTCCACCCGAGCATCGGGCTGGGGACGAACCTCCTGTTCACCGTCGTGTTCATCAGCTGGGCCGGATACTTCGCCTACTACACCGCGCTGTTCGGCATCCCCACGATGCTCGCCGCCTACAGCGTCGCCGGCGGGGGCACGCAGGCGCTCGCGTGGGCCACCGCCCTCACCGGGTCGACGACGAACCTGTTCCTCGTCGGCTTCGGGGTCCTCGTGGTGGTCATCCTCGTGAGCCTCCTGCCCACGAAGTGGATCTTCCGCACCGCGATCGGCATCTTCGCCGTCTCCGCCGTGGTCTACGTGGCGATGCTCGTCCTCCTGCTCACGACCCCCTCGTCGACCTTCGCCGCGGACTGGAACGCGGCGAATCCCACGACCCAGAGCTACCAGGCGCTCGTCAGCAGCGTCTCCTCCACGAGCTCGATCACGGCGGCCGGCACCTTCCTCGGCATCGTCTACACGATGCTGAGCTTCATCGGCTACGCGAACAGCTCCTACTACGGCGGGGAGATCCGCGGCAGCCCGACCCGCACGCAGGGCCTCGCGATCTTCGGAGCGCCGCTCATCTTCGCGGCCCTCATCGGCGCGCTGTACGCGGCGGCGTACTACACCTTCGGCCGGCTGTTCCTGATCGGCGTGAGCACGGGCTACGTGCTCGGGACGACGACGCTGCCGGGCGGCACGATCCCGAGCCCGCTCTTCCTCGCCGCGTACGTCGTCCACGTGCCCGTCCTGGCGGCGTTCCTCGCGTTCGGGCTCGTCCTCACGTTCTTCGGCTTCTCACTCGTCTACTTCGTCCTCCCGACGCGGAATCTGTTCTCCTGGTCGTTCGACCGGATCTTCCCGTCCTGGCTGACGGCGGTGAGCCGGAACGGCGTCCCGTACGCGGCGGTGATCGTGCTCGCCGTCGCCTCCGGGATCGCGCTGTACGTCGCGGCGTACACGCAGCTGTTCACCTACCTGTCGTACTCCAACTTCGGCTTCTGGTTCGCCGTCGGGATCGTCTGCCTCGCGGGCGCGTTGTTCCCGTTCCTGCGGCCCCAGCTGTTCAAGTCCTCGCCCGCGATCGTCCAGGCGAAGGTCGGCCGGGTGCCGATCCTCACGATCGTCGGCGTCGCGAGCTGGATCGCCGCCTGGTTCGTGAGCTACGCGGCGTCGACGGCGTCGTACGTCGAGCCGTCGAACGGCTACAACTACGCCTACCTGATCTTCCTCCCCGCGGTGTTCGTGATCGGGATCGTCGTCTACTTCATCTCGCACGCCATCCAGAAGTCGCGCGGCGTGCCGATCGACCTCATCAACAAGGAGCTCCCCCCGGAGTGACGGGACGGGCCGTCGACCTTTTGTGGGGACTCGCTCCTCCACCGAGCCCGTGGCCGTAGAGGTCGTCGTCGACCCGTTCACGCGGGCGACGGTGCCGGTCGAGCTTCCGCTCCGGTTCCGCACCGAGCCCGAGGAGGCGCGACGGGCGCTCGGCCTGCCCGACTACCTGGACGTCTCCGACCCGATCGTCCGGCGGGCCGTGGGGCTGCTCCACGCCCTCGCCGCCGTCGAGCCGTCGATCCCGGTCGCCTTCTTCGGCGGGGTGGCCTACCGGATCCGCAGCCCCACCAGCAACGGCCCGACGAGCGGGCTCCGGCGAAACCTCCACGACATCGACCTCGCCTGCCTCCAGCCGGACGGGCGGCGGATGACCGCCGCGCTCCTCGCGCTGGGCCCGCGCGGCGGGAGCGCCCTCACGGTCGTCGAGACGCACGCCGACCACATGTTCAACGCGCTCCAGAGCGGGCTCCGCCTCCGGTTCCACATGATCGACCACGTCGACGAGCAGGGGCGCGCGACGCTCGGGACGATCGACGTCGTCGCGAACGAGTTCCGCTTCTGCCACAACCTCGACCTCCGGGCCGACGTGGCGGCCGCGCCGAGCCATGCGCGCGCGCTCTCCCCGGAGAGCCTCCTCCTCACGAAGCTGCAGGCGATCCAGAGCATCCCGGCGGAGCACGGGAACCTCGTGCCGGGCCGGGTGCTCGGCCCGTTCGGCAAGCGCGACCTCCTCATCGGCCCGGAGGAGAAGGACGTGCGCGACGTGCTCGCGCTCCTCGCCGACCGGACGGTGGGGGACAACGGGACCGCCGACGTGTCGGCCGACCGGTTCATCGCCCCGCTCGCGAACGACTGGGGGTTCTGGACGACGGTCCGCCTCAACCTCGACAACCTCGGCCGATCGCCGCTCCTGCCGGCCCTGCCGCCGGCCGTCGCCGAGCGGATCCGGTCGAACGTCGGGCGGCTCCGCGCGGCCACCGACCGGGTCCAGCCGAAGCGGCGGTTCGGCTTTCTCCAGAAGGAGTGGTGGGAGCCGGTCGAGTCCCTCGGCACGACCCCCCCGCCGACGGGGCCGCCGTAGGCGCGCGGTCAGCCGGTCGTCAGCACGTGGGACCGGATGCGGTCCGGCTCGAAGTCGACCACGAGCCCCAGGAGGATCCCCTCCGAGTAGCTGCTGCCCGGGTTGTACACCGCGGTCCGACCGACCGCCCCCACGCCCCGCGACTCGTGGATGTGGCCGTGGAGGCCCGCGAGCGGCTGGTACCGCTCGATCGCCGCGCGGACGGCGCTGCTCCCCACGTGGACGAGCTCCTCGTCGCCCCCCGGGCCCATCACCTTCGTCAGGTCGGCGGTGAGGCGCGGCGCGAGGTCGAGCGGCGTGTTGAGCGGGGGCACGTGGCAGTTGAACACCGCCCGCGTCGTGTCCGAGAGCTTCGCGGCGAGGGCGTCGATCCGCCGGGCGATCGCCTCCTCGGACAGCTCCCGGTGGGTGTGCCACGGGGTGGGGTTGCTGTAGGCGAGCGTCAGGAGCTCGTGCCGGTCGTCGACGCGGAGGACCGCGTCGTCGGTGAGCTCGACGTAGTCGCTCGCCCGCACGACCGCCTCCATGCCGTCGAAGTCGTCGTTCCCGAGGCCCACCAGCGTCCGGATCCCGGACCCCTGGAGCCGGCTCTCGGCGAGCCGGACCCAGGCCGCGAGGCTCTCGAGCGCGAGCGACTGGAACAGGTCGTCCAGCCGGCTCCGGTGGGCGGACAGGTCGGCCCACTCCCCCGGGGTGGTGCGGTACGGGAGCGACCCCAGGTCGCGCAGCTCCGCCTCGAACCGCTCGAGCTCCGTCTCGGTCTCGACGTGGCGGCGCTCGCCGAAGTACTGGCCGACCCAGCCGCCGTTCTCGCGCCAGAGCGGGGTGATCGTCTTGCCCGCGATGTCGCCGCCGATGAGCAGCACGCCGGCCTTGTAGACCCGCCCGGCGTTGAGGAACTTCCGGAAGCAGCGCTCGGACCCGTGGAGGTCGGCGACGAAGAAGACGCGCGTCGGGGGAGCCATGGCCGTCGAACCGGACGGGCGAGCCGACCCCGGCTAAAACATCTCCGAGTTGGGCGGGGACGGGTCCGGACCGCGGCGAGGGGCCCGGCGCGGCACAAACCCTAAAGGCGCTCGCCGAGAGTGGGCTCGCCGATGGACGAGGAGCTGTACCCGATCGTCATCCAGGTGACGATCCCGCTCCCGACGAAGATGATCTTCGCGGCGCTCACGGAGCCGGCCGGCCTCGCGGGGTGGCTGTGCCGCGAGGCGCGCCTCGACCCCCGGGTCGGCGGCGAGTACGCGCTCGCGTTCGACGGGCCCCCGCCGTTCCGCTCGTGGGGCCGGCTGACCCACTTCACCCCCGAGGTCGACGTCGGCTACGACTGGCGCGCGCCGCCGGAGTTCGACGACCTCATGAACCGTCCGGAGCCGAAGACCCGGGTCTACTTCCGGCTCCAGGACTCGCCGGAGGGGATCGACGTCACGCTCGAGCAGTTCGGCTGGGTGAGCGGGCCGGCCTGGGAGGAGGCGCGCTCCTGGCACTTCCACTTCTGGGACGAGCGGATGACCCGGCTCAAGGAGCATCTCCTGAAGCAGGCCTACGGCTGAGCGGTCGCCCCCGCCGGCGGGCCGCCGGCCGGCGAGTACCGGCCGCAGACGGAGGCGCCGCAGCGGGCGCACGGCCCGGTCGGGGCGAGGTGGAAGCTGCTCCCCGCGCCCGGCGCGTCGGGCGTCACCGCGAGGTGGTCCGTCGGGAGGTGGCCGCACCGGCACCGTCGGGCGGTGGCGCGAGACGTCGACGAGGACATCCGGGGGGCTCCGCGGCGGCGTACCGTCGCGCGGCCCAGAAAGCGTTGTCGGCGAACCGCCCGCCGCCGGGGAGGGAACCGCTAAGGGCCCGGACCGCTCGCGCGCGCCGTGGAGGTCGGCGGCTGCCCCGTGCCGGACGACTGCCTCGTCGACGTCGAGAACGACGTCTGGGCCCGCGCGGACGGGCCGGGCGGCGCCTACGTCGTGGGACTCCTCGCGTCCCACGCCGCGTTCGCGGGCCGGCTCCTGTCGGTCCGGTTCCGGCCGCTCGAGGGCCCGGTGGAGCGCGGCCGCAGCGTCGCGACGATCGAGAGCGGCCGGCTCACCGGCCCGGTACGGCTCCCGTTCTCGGGCACGATCGTCGAGCGGAACCCGCTCCTGCTCGAGCGGCCGAAGTGGGTCAACGACTCGCCGTACGACCGCGGCTGGTTCGTCCGGGCGGTGCCCGCCGACCCGAACGAGCCCGCGCGGACGCTCGCCCGTCCGGAGGCCGCGCGGGCCGCGCTCGCCGCGCAGATCGCCGAGCGGCGGATCCAGTGCTACCCCGCCGCGCCGGACCTCGAGATGATCGAGATCGGCTCGGAGTGCAGCGCGATCCTCGCGAAGCTGGACGACGAGCTCGCCCGCCGGGCCCCCGACGACATCGTGCTCCTCGTCTCGGACGACCCCACGAGCCCGATCGAGCTCGTGCGCTGGACCGACCGGACCGGCCACACGGTCCTCCACCACCGGGTGGACGGGACCCTCCACCGGTTCCTCATCCGCAAGGAGGCGCACCCGGTCCCGCGGCCGCCCGAGCGCGGGACGCCGGCGGAGCCGTAGGCGTCCCGCGCTCAGGCCGTCTTCTCGACCGGCACCCGGACGCGGTTCCCCCACTCCGACCAGGAGCCGTCGTAGTTCCGCACGTCCGGGTAGCCCAGGAGGTAGGTGAGGACGTACCAGGTGTGGCTCGACCGCTCCCCGATCCGGCAGTAGGTGATGACCGGCTTCCCCGGCACGACGCCCTTCGGCGCGTAGAGCGCCTCCAGCTCCTCGCGCGACTTGAACGTCCCGTCGTCCCGCACCGCCTGGGCCCACGGGATGTTCGCGGCGCCCGGGATGTGGCCCCCGCGCTGGGCGGCCTCGTTCGGGTACTCGGGGGGCGCGGTGATCTCGCCGGAGAACTCCTTCGGCCCGCGCACGTCGACGAGCGCGGAGCCGCCGGCCTTCACGTCGGGCAGGCGGCCGAGCACGTCGTCGAAGAACACCCGGATCCGCTCGTTCGGCTTCGCGGCCGCGCTGAACTGCGTCGCGGGGTAGCTCGGGACGTCCTTGGTGAGCGGGCGGTCCTCGGCGACCCACTTCTTCCGCCCGCCGTCGACCAGCCGGACGTCGCGGACGCCGTGGTACTTGAACACCCAGAAGGCGAACGCGGCGAACCAGTTGTTGAAGTCGCCGTACAGCACGAGCGTCGTGTCGGGCCCGATCCCGCTCCGCCGGAACAGCGCCGTCAGCTGCGGCCCCCCCAGGATGTCGCGCGACGTCGGGTCGTTGATGTCCTTCCGCCAGTCGAACAGCACCGAGCCCGGCACGTGGCCGGTGACGTAGTTCGCCGCGGGGTCGTAGTCGACCTCCGCGATGCGGACCGCCGGGTCCTTGAGGTGCTTCCCGACCCATTCGGTATCGACGAGCGTTTCCGGATGCGCGTAGCTGGCTCCCATGTGGGGTCCCTTCCGGCGGCCACCGGGTCGTCCCCGCTTAATACGCCAGCGACGGGCGCATCCGGCGGCCCGGCCCGCAGATTCGGCGCGGGCTTGAGCGCAGAAAACGGCTCGCTTGCCCGGGGCGAGCAGCGCGCGCCGCGCTCAGTCGCGCCGGCCGCGCCGGGGGAGCTCGTCCGTCGACACCTCGATCGTCTCCGGGTCGAAGCCGAGCCGCTCGAGCTCCGAGCGGATCCGCGCGCGGTGGTCGCCCTGGAGGTACACCTCGCCCTCGACGACCGACCCGCCGGTCGCGAGCCGGTTCTTGAGCGTCCGGGTCGTCTCGGCGAGGTCCGTCCCGGACGGGAAGCCGGAGATGACCGTCGCCGGCTTGTTGTAGCGACGGGGCTCGACGCGGACCCGGATCCGCGCGGTCTCTCGGTCGAGGGCGCTCAGGATCTCGTCGAACTCCTCGTTACCCATGGTCGAACTACTTCCCTAGGACCGGCGACCCGCGCACGAGGTTCCCCGCCCGGACGCAGGGCCCGGTTCGGGCCCTGCGTCCCACGGGCGTACGGAGGAAGATTCTCGGGGCAGCACCGGATTCCTCGGGTCGATGCGGGCGGACGTTATAGCCCCTGCGTCGGGACCGAACGGTGGGGCGCGCGCCGCGCGCAGACCCTACCGTTCCTGCCACCGGTAGAGCGAGAGCGCGATGGCGGTGCCGACGACCGCGGACACGACCAGGAGGACCGCGTCGCCGGCCATCGAGAACCCGAACGACACGCCCGCGGGCACGAGCCCGACCGACCGCTGCACCAGGAGCGCCGCGTACGTCCCCGGGAGGAACCAGGCGATCGCCGCCCAGGCCGACGGCAGGATCCAGATCGGCAGGTACAGCGGGCTCAGCATGCCGACCGAGGTGAACAGGAGCCCGCCCACGGGCCAGATCTCCCGCTGGCTCTTCACGCGGCTCGAGACCGCGATGCCGATCGCGGAGAACAGGACCCACAGCACGCCGATCGACCCGGCGAGCGCGACCCAGGCGTACCAGGGGACCGGGACCGCCCACGACAGCAGGAACGCGAGCGCGACGTAGGCGGGGATCGCGGAGATGAGGTTCGAGAAGGCGATGCCGAACAGGTACCGTACCTTCCCGAGCGGCGAGACGACGAACAGGTCCTGGAGCGAGTGCTGGATCCGCCAGTAGGCGGAGTCGCCGAGCACCCAGTTCCCGATGTTCTGGGTCGTGAACAGCATCGCCCCCACGATCTCGACCGGCCAGAGCGCCGGCGGCGAGATCAGCTTCAGGAAGAACAGGAACATGAACGGCAGCAGCACGGGCGCGACGGTCGCGGCCGGGTTCCGGCTGATCCATCGCCAGCCGATGAGCCCGAACGGCGCGAGGAAGTGCCCGCGCATCGGGACCTCCCCCGGCGGGGCCGAGACGAGCGCCGTCGCCACCGTCAGCCCTCCCGGACCTGGCGCCGGGCCCAATAGAGGGCGAACAGGAACGCGGCCGCGCTGAGCGTCACCAAGCTCGCGAGCGCGAGCTCCACCTGCCCCGCGGAGAGCGAGAGGATGCCGGCCGCCCGCTCGGCGAGCGCGGTCGCGCCGCTCGAGGGGAGGACGAGCGCGAGCGGCTGGAGGTACGCGGGGAACAGCCAGAGCGGGTAGAAGACCGGCGGCAGCACCCCGAACAGGTTGTAGAACAGCGTGGCGTACGGCCAGATCACCCGCATGTCGTGGAACAGCGTCGAGAACGTGTAGCCGATCGACGAGACGAACACCCACGTGAGGCCCAGGAGCCCCGCGAGCACGAGCGTCGCCGAGACCCCGAGCGGCACGATCACGACGGCCGCGACGAACAGCACGACGATCGGCAGCATGTACGCGATGCCGACGCCGGTCGCGAGGCCGAGGAAGTACGCCTCCGGGGTCAGCGGCGAGGCGTGGTACAGCTCGTGGAGCTTGTGGTCGATGCGGATGAACGCCGCCTCGTTCTGGACGCGCTGGCCCGTCTGGAAGGCGGAGTACAGGACCGCGCCGACGAGCGTGTACGGCAGGTAGCTGCGCGCGAGCACCGAGACGAAGACAAGGAAGATCACCTGGACGGTGACCGAGACGGCGATCGCGAGCCCCTCGTGCATCTGCACGCGGAGCTCCGTCGCGGCGAACGCCCCGGCGCCGCTCCAGCGGGAGCGGAACCGGTCGACGAGCGTCGCCTCACGATTCATCGTCGATCGACCTCCCGACGACGCGGAGGAACGCCTCCTCGAGCGAGACCGGACCGACGGTCGCCGGAAGCTTCGCCCGCATCGCGAGCGCGAGGAGCTCCTGGACGCGCGACGGGTCGGTCACGACGTGGACCGACTCCCCGTCCTGGACCGTCGGCCCGAAGGTGCCGAGCTCGGGCAGGATCGCGCGCCCGCCGGTGACCGAGACCCGGAGCGTGCCGCCCATGCTCTGCTTGAGCTCCTCCGCCGTCCCGGCCGCGAGGAGCTTCCCGCGGTCGATGATGTACACCCGCTGCGACAGCGTCTCGGCCTCGTCCAGGTAGTGCGTCGTGAGGAGGAGCGTCGACCCCTTCCGCGTCAGGTTCCGGAGCGACTCCCAGACCTCCCGGCGGGCGAACGGGTCCATGCCGATCGTCGGCTCGTCCAGGAACAGCAGCGGCGCCTCCGTCGCGATGACCGTCGCGACCATCACGCGCTGGCGCTGGCCGCCGGAGAGCGTGATCGAGAGGCGGTCGGCCACCTCGGTGAGCCCCATCTGGGCGAGCGCGGACTCGGTCCGGTCCTTCGCCGTTCCACGCGAGAAGCCGCGCGCGCGGAGGTAGGTGTACGCCTGCTCGCGCGGCGTGAGGTGGAAGAACGGCTTCCCCTCCTGCGGGACGACGGCGATGAACGGGCGGACCGACTCCGGACTCGCGATGGCGTCCTTCCCGAACACCTCCACGCGCCCGGAGGTGGGCGCGAGGAGCGTCGAGGCGATCCGGAGGAACGTCGTCTTCCCGGCCCCGTTGCGGCCCAGCAGGGCGACGCGCTGGCCCTCGGCGATGCTCAGCGAGACCCCCGACAGCGCCTCGACGGGGGAGGCGTTCCGCGGGCGGTAGACCTTTCGGACGTCCGCCGCGACGAGCGCGTCGCCGCTCATGGGTCCCGCGCGGGTTCCGTCATCGCTCGCTCCGTCGGACCCGCGGTCCGCACCGCCGGCCCGGCCGGCTTAGCCGGGAGCCCGACGGACTCCCCTCCCACCCGCCGGCGAGTCCCCTTCGGTCCCCGTCCCGGGGACCCCGCACCCGGGGGTCCTAGCCGCCGCACCCGCAGCCGCCGCCGTTGGCCGCGTTGCTCCCGCAGGAGCTGCAGCCGCCCGCTATCCCCGCTTCGTCGGGCTCGGGCAGTTTCGGGTTGGTGATCTTGAACCCGGATTCCTGGAGGGTCTCCACGTAGTCGACGACCGCGCCGTCCACGAACTGCTGGCTGCTCGGGTCGACGAGGATCGAGAGCCCGTTCACCTTGACGACGGTGTCGTCCGACCGGGGCTTCGAGAACGCCATCCCGAACATCACGGCCGACGCGCCCCCCCCGCATCCACAGCCGCCCCCGCCGCAGCCGCATCCCCCGCCGCTGCCTCCCGGCTGCGCGTAGATGCGGACCCCGACCTCGCCTTTCTGGGACTGGATCAGTCGGCGAATCTGCTCGGTGGCCACGGGCTTGAACTCGACAGAGATCATCGGAGCGCCTCGGACGGTACCGACGAGCGGGTGGGGACTGATAAGCGTTCTGCCTTTGACTCGCAGTCGCTTTCCCGTCGTTCACCGCGCGACAGACCGCGGCCCGAGGTGGGGCCGCGGCCGGAGGCGTCGGGAGCCGCGCGCCGCGCTACGGCGAGGGCGGGGGCCGGGACGCGGGGATCGCCGTACCGTCGTACGACTCCCTCCAGCAGACCTTCGCGACGGCGTTCGTGAAGCCCGGCGGGAGCCCCACGGACCCGAGCATGAGCCGGACGTCCTCCCGGGAAAGCTCGCCCACGGCGATAAGCACCCCGACGTACACCGCGAGCGCGATGAGCCCGATCCCCACCAGCTCGTACCAGCGGTTGACCGTCACCACGGCGTTGAACCGGGACATCACGAGGAACTCCGCCGCCGCGGCGACTAAGATCGTGACGGCCGGACGCCAGCGCACCGGGACCCGGACGAGCCGGTAGAGGAAGTAGGCGTTGAGGATCAGCGCGGCGATCGACGACAGGAGCGCGGAGAACGAGAGCGCGGCCAGGCCGGTGAATCCGAGCACGCCGCCGGAATGGATGAACCAGAACGCCGAGCCGAACAGCACCGCCACCTGCGTGAGGGTGAGGTAGAGCTCGAGCCGCTGCTGGCCGACGGCGTTGAGCGAGGTCCCGATGATCTGGCTCAGCGACAGCGGCACGGCCGACAGCGCGAGCAGCGCGAGCGGCACGGCCCCGCCGCCGCCCGGCAGGTACGAGTGCGTCGACAGGTCGAACCCGGTCGCGTAGGTGTTGTTGAACAGGATCCCGAGGAGCGTCGAGCGATAGACGACGAACAG
>JASHRQ010000047.1 GCA_030037265.1 Thermoplasmata archaeon
TCGCCTTCTGGTTCGCCGTCTTGGGGATCTCGGCGACGAACTCGAGGTAGCGCGGCACCATGAACCGCGGGAGCCGCTCCTCCGCGAAACGGAACAGCTCCTCCGCCGGGACCGCGCGTCCCTCGCGGAGCTGGACGAACGCCTTCACGTCGTCCTCCCCCAGCTCCGACGGGACCGCGACCACGACCGACTCGAGCACCGCCGGGTGCTCGTTGAGGACCGTCTCCACGTCGTACGGCGCGATGTTCTCCCCGCGCCGGCGGATGACGTCCTTCACCCGGTCCACGAAGTAGTAGTAGCCGTCCGCGTCCGCGCGCAGGAGGTCGCCGGTGTGGAACCACAGGTTCCGCCACGCCTCCACGGTCTGCTCGGGCTTCCCGTAGTAGCCGAGGAACATCGTGAACGGCTCCGTCGGGCGGACGACGAGCTCCCCCGGGGTCCCGGCCGGGACGGGCCGGTCGGCCGCGTCCACGACCTGCGCCTCGACGAAGCCGAGCGGCGTACCCACCGACCCGAGCCGGACCCCGCCGGGCGGGTTCATGAGGGTCGTGCAGCCGCACTCCGTCATCCCGTAGCTCTCGACGACCGAGATCCCGAACCGCTCCTCGAACGGCCGCCACAGCGCCCGCGTCGTGCCCGAGGCGGTGGCGACCCGCACCCCGTGCGTGCGGTCGGTCGCCCGCTCGGGCTGTTTCCAGAGCACCGTGATCATCGAGGTGAGCAGCGAGACGTGGGTCGCCCCGAACCGACCCGCGCGCTCCCAGAAGTCCGACGCGTGGAACCGGTCGTCCAGCACCGCGGTGAGGTCGTTGAGCCACGCCACCAGCGTCGTCTTCTCCTGGGCGTTGCAGTGGAACAGCGGCAGCGCGGTGTACAGCACGGACCCGGGGTCGAGCCGGGCCCGGAGCCCGATCTCCCGGGGCGTGTTGACCATCCGCTGGTGCGGGAGGAGGGCCCCCTTGGGCCGGCCGGTGGTACCGCTCGTGTACAGGATCTCCGCCGGGTCCGCCGGCCCCGGGGTCCCGTCCGGCGGCTCGGCCGAGGAGGCGAGCAGCGAGGCGAAGTCCGGGACCCCGGCCTCGCTCCCGTTCGCCGCCCCGTCCACGGTCCAGCGCTTCGGCGCCCGCCCCGACGGGCGGGCCTCGGCGTACGCGGCCTCGAAGGCCGGCTCGGTCACCACGGCGGACGGGGCGCAGTCCTCGAGCTCGTACCGGAGCAGCTCCCCCTTGAGCGCGGTGTTGAGCGGGACGAAGACGAGTCCCGCCTTGGCCGCGCCGAACCAGAGGAGCGGGAACTCGGGACGGTTGGAGAGGAGCGCCGCGACCCGCTCGCCCGGCGCGATCCCCTCGGCCCGCAGTCCGGCGGCGACCCGGTCGGACGCCGAGTCGACCTCCCGGTAGCTGAGCGCCCGGTCCGGGAAGCGGAGCGCGACCCGGTCGCCGTTCTTCCGCGCCTTCGCCCGGACGAGCGTCGCGAGGTCGTGGAACTCCTCCGTCGGTTCCAGCACGGCACCCCCGGCCACGCGGACGGGTTCCAAAGCGCTTGCCGCGCGCGCGGGCGGCTCGGGGACCCCCGTCGCGGGGCCTACGCGGGGGACGCGAGTCGACCGTGCCGCTGGAGGATCTCGACGACCCGGGGCATCGGCAGCGCCTCGACCCGGTGGTGGCGGTATCCCTCCATCGTCTCGGCCGCGGCGAGCGCGTTCACGATCGCCTCGTCGGTCGCCTCGACCGCGCTCTCGAACAGCGGGTTCATCTCGGGCTCGGCGAGCGCGGAGAGCGAGCGGGGGCCCGGTCCCTCGACCGCGCCCCGGTTCGCCGTCGAGAACGCGAGGAACAGGTCGCCGGAGCTGTTGCCGGAGACGCTGCCGCTCCGCGCGAGGCCCATCGTCGCGCGGCGAGCGAGCCGGCGGAGCTGGTGGGGGAGGAGCGGCGCGTCCGTGGCGACGAACACGAGGATCGACCCGTGCTCCTCCGGTTCGGCGGCGGGCACCGGCAGCTCCGCGCCGACCGGCAGGCCCGCGATCGTGAGCTGGCGCCGGAGGCCGTGGTTCGCCTGCACGAGCACGCCCACGGTCCAGCGGGACGGGCCCCGTGCGACCCGAGAGGCGGAGCCGATGCCGCCCTTCGCCTCGTAGCACACCATCCCGGTCCCGCCGCCGACGTTCCCCTCGGGCACCGCGCCGCCGGTCGCCCGCTCGATCGCCTCGTGCGCGTGCTCCGGGCGCACGTGGAACCCCCGGATGTCGTTCAGGTGGCCGTCCCACGTCTCACCGACCACCGGCATCGCCCAGCGCTGCGGCAGGAGGCCCCGGCGGGCCGCCCAGGCGACGACCGCGTCCCGCACGACGCCCACGCTGAGCGTGTTGGTCGTGAGGATGGGCCCGTCCAGGAGGCCGGTCTCGTCGATCCAGGGCGTTCCGGTCAGCTCGCCGTTCCCGTTCTGGTTGTGCCACCCGGCGAAGACCGCCTCCGTCTCCGTCGTCGGAGTGGGCAGGATCGCCGTGACGCCGGTGCGCGCCGCATCGGAACCGTCCGGCCTCGTCCCGGAGACGACCGTACAGTGGCCCACGCGGACCCCGGCCACGTCGGTGATCGCGTCCAACGGCCCGGGCACTCCCGCGAACGGGATGCCCCAGTCCCGGGCTCTCCGGCCGGTCACGTCGCCCACCGTTCCGTTCGACCCGGGAGGCCCCCCAGGACCCACCACCGGGTCGGGGTCAATCGCGCGACCTTCGACGGAGGCGTCCCCGCGGCTCGGCCGCGGAGCCGGTGAACCGGCGGCATCACGTCCCGGTCCGCGCGAGGACGCTCAGCGCCTCGACCGTCGCCCAGCGGCTCGGTTCGTTCGGCGCCTCGAGCCGCAGCGGATACACCGGGCCCGGGAACCGGTACCCGCCCCGGTCCGGGTCGAGGTCCGGGTGGTCGGCGTCGAGCGCCCACGTCCCGTCCCGCCGTCGCTTGTCGAGCAGCCAGCGGACCGCCGGCCGGAGCCGGGCGTCGGACCCGTACCCCAGGCGCGTGAGGATCCGGAGCCCGACCAGGACGTCGTAGTAGTAGTGGTTCGGGTAGTGGATCCGGAACCAGGGAGGGTACCGCGTCCGACCCTCGTTCATGAGCCGCCGGCGCAAGAAGAACTCGGCCCCGCGCTCGATCGACCGACGGACCGGGGGGTCCCGGGCCGCCTCGGGGATCTCCGCGAGCGCCGCCAGTCCCTCCCAGCCGTCCAGCGTGCCGGTCCGGGAAGGGAAGCAGTGCCAGCCGCCGTCGGACTTCTGGGTCCGGACGATCCACGCGATCGACCGCTGGACGGCCGGATGGTCGAGGTAGCCGAACCGCGTGAGGTACCGGACGGCGTTGCCGGTGACGCAGATCTCGCCCCCGCGGCCGGAGAGGTCGTTCTTGCCGGGGCTCCAGCGCCGCAGGATGATCTCCGCGAGCCGCCGGATCCTCGGGTCGGCCCGGGTCATCCCGAGGTCGGAGAGGACGATCGCACGCCAGTTGGCCACGATGTACTTCGGCCGGTAGAGGTCCCGACCTGAGGAACCCGTCGTGACCCAATGCCCGTCGGGGAACTGGCTGTCGAGCAGGCGCTCCGTCCAGCCCGTCCGGCCGAGTGCCGCCTTCGCCTCGCGGACCCGACGGTCGCTCGCCGGTCGGCCCTCCACGTCGGTCCAGTACCGCAGCCGGACGCTCGGGTCGGACTCCTTCGCGTCGGTGAGCCACCGTGCCAGGCGGGGAGGTACGCGCATCGGAGACGGACGGAGGTCGCCGCTCATTACCCTTCGCGCACCCGGAGGATCCGGGTCGGTCGCGTCCATCGCCAACTCAAGCGGTACAGTGCTCGAGATGCTCCTGCAACTCACGCGGTACGGTGGATGAGCTGGAGAGAGGTGTGAGGGGCCGGAGGAACCTCAACCGTCGCGGCCGGACTCCCCTCGTCGCGGGCCCTCCCGGATAACGTGCCGGGAGGGTCGGAGACGGGCCCGCCACAGGGTCTGCCGCTCCCCGGGTGAGCCGAGCCCTGTCCACCGGACCACGGGTCTCACCTCCGAGCGCACTGGCGAACGATGGACCATGCCCCCGGGGGTCGTCCGCGGAGCTCCGGTCTTCACGGGACCTTAGCCTTCCGAAACCGTCGCTCGATCCGGGGTGCATCGTGCACGACGAAGATCCGCAGCTCTCCGGCGGTCACGCGAGAGAACCCAGGGTCGTACGGATGGGCGCCCCGACGACGCGGTCCTCGGATCCGCGCGACCGGAATCCCTGGGTTCGCCCGGTCGAACTCCGTGCTGAGCTGCTTGGCGGCTTCGCCCACGAGCTCGAGCGCCTCCATCGCGGCATAGCGGGCCGTGATTCCTTCCGGACCCACGAATGCCCCCTCACCCCCC
>JASHRQ010000006.1 GCA_030037265.1 Thermoplasmata archaeon
GCAGCGGCCGCCGGCGTGAGCCGGGGGTCGGCGGGGGGGAGTCGGACGATGCCGAACGTCGCGCGGGCGGAGTGGGACCGGCTCACCGAGGTGCTGGTGCACCGGCCCGGCATCGAGATGTTCTTCGGCCTCACCGAGCCGTACTCGTTCCTGTACGAGCGGGCGTTCAGCATCGACGAGGCGGTCTACGAGCACACGACGCTCGAGCACGCGCTCCAGGAGGCCGGCGTCGAGGTCCACCGCCTGAAGCGGTTCGCCGTCCAGGTCGCCGCGAAGCACCCCAATCTCGTCGAGCGGGTCCGCGCCGCCGCGCTCGGGCTCGTCCGGTACTCCGGGCCGGCGGCGATGGTGGAGCAGTCGCGGAAGGCGCTCCGCCGGAACGTCGAGCGGTTCGACGCCGAGACGCTGTTCAACATCCTCCTGCTCCGGCCGTCGGTCCGGCTCGAGCGCCACCCCGGCTTCCGCGTGATCCTGCCGAAGGTCGTGCTCGACACGCCGCTCGCCAACCTGTACTTCCTCCGCGACCAGCAGGCGCTCTCCGCCGGCGGGTTCGTGCTGGGCCGCATGAGCAAGCCGCAGCGCCGCCACGAGACCGACATCGTGGGACCGCTGCTCCGGATCGCGGGGGCGGACATCGCGGGCGAGGTGAAGGCGCCCGGCACCTTCGAGGGCGGGGACTTCCTCCCGATGGGCCGGTTCGCCCTCCTCGGCACGGGCGACCGCACGAACGCGAGCGCAGTGCGCCAGGTCCTCGCGATGCCGACGGGGTTCGACGAGGTCGCGGTCGTCCACCAGCCGTCGCATCCCGCGCTGCCGGGCGACGACCCGGACCCGATGATCGACATGCACCTCGACACCTACCTCAACGTGCCGGGCCGGGGGCTCGCCGTCGGGTGCGAGCCGCTCCTGAAGAACGCGCGCACCGAGGTGTACCGCCGCAACGGACGCGGCCGCTGGACCCGGGACCCCCGGCCTCGCTCGGTCCACGACTACCTGACCGAGCAGGGGGTCGAGATCCTCCCGATCTCGACGCTCGAGCAGATGAGCTACGCGTCGAACTTCCTCTGCCTCACCGACCGCCGGATCCTCGCGGTCGAGGTGGAGCAGGAGGTCGACCGGGTGCTGGAAGGGCTCACGCAGGCGGCGCGCCGGAACCCCCACCGGTACTCCGCGCTGCTCGCGCTCGCGAAGCGGGAGCGAACGGAACTCCGGGAAGGGGCGGGGTTCTTCCCGCACAAGGCGGCGGTCCGGGACCGCGGGGTCGAGGTCGTGCCGCTCTCGCTCCGCGAGATCACGGGAGGGTACGGCGGCGCCCACTGCATGACGTGCGTGATGAACCGGAGCCCGTCCCCGGCGGCGGGCGCGTAGGCCCGGTCGCTCCCGGCTTCGGACCCAAACTCCTTCCGTCCCCGGTCCATGCCGGCGCCACCGGAGGCGCCACGACGGACCGCTACTGCCCGAGCTGCCACTGCGTCCTGCTCGCGCACGACCGGATCTGTCCGTTCTGCGGTCTTCCGGTACCGACCGCCCCGTCGCCACCGCCCGCACCGGCCGTGGGCCTCGCCCCGTCGCCGCCGGTCGCGCCGAGCCCGCCCCGGGCGTGCACGCTCTGCGGCACCCCCTTGCCCGGTACCCCACGGCGGCTCGAGATCCCCCAGGTGACCGGAGGACCGGTCACGCTCGACTGCTACCGGTGCCCGCAGTGCGGCCGCGTCGAGATGTTCCTGCCCGACGGGTGAGCCCGGGCCCGGCGGGCGCCATATACCGGTCCCCCCTCCGGTCCCCATGGCGCGGCAGCACCGGTACCGAGTGGCCGTGGAGTGGACGGGGAACCGCGGCGACGGGACCCGGACCTACACGAGCTACGGACGCGACCACGTCATCCGCGCGGAGGGAAAGCCGCCCGTTCCGGGCTCCTCCGACCCGCTCTTCCGGGGCGATGCCGCGCGGTACAACCCGGAGGAGCTGCTCCTCGCCGCGCTGTCCGCCTGCCACATGCTCTGGTACCTCCACCTGTGCTCCGACGCCGGCGTCGAGGTGGTCGCCTACGCGGACGCCCCGACCGGGACGGTCGAGGAGCGGCCCGACGGCGCCGCCGAGTTCGCCGAGGTGACGCTCCACCCCGAGGTGACCGTCGCGTCCGGCGACCTCGCGGCCGCGGAGCAGCTCCACGACCGGGCGCGCGAGAAGTGCTGGATCGCCCGGTCGATGAACTTCCCGGTCCGGCACGAGCCGCACGTCGTCCGGGCCGCGGCGCCGCCGGTGGCGGCGCGCGGCACCTAGACCAGCTCCCGCAGCCGCTTCGCCATCATCACGCCGAGGTCGAACCCCCGGGACCGGGCCGGCGGGACCGGCTCGGCGGGGGCGGGGGGCGCGGCGCGCTTCGGGAGCGCGAACGCGACGGACCAGCCCGGGCCGCCCGTCCCCTCCCATCCGATCCGGCCGCCGTGCCGTTCCACGACCTTCTTCGCGACGCCGAAGCCGATGGCCACCGCCGGGTCGCTCGCGTACAGCTGGAGCCCGTCGGCGAGGGAGAACACCCCGTCGCGGTGCTCCTCGACCGCGGTCGCGCCCGAGCTCCGGACGACGAACGCCGCCTCGTCTCCCCGCTCGTCGCCGAGGACCGACACGCGGGCCGGCGACCCGCCGCGCATCCGGATCGCGTTCGAGACGAGGCAGCGGAACAGGAGGGTGAGCTGCGCCGGGTCCGCCTCGAGGCGGGGGAGCGGCCCGTGGTTCACGGTCGAGCCGGTGCCGCGGAGCTCGTCGGCGAGCGCGGCGACCGCGCCCGCGAGACACTCCTCGCCGGACGTGGGCGTCATCGGCCCCGCGGCCGCGCTCGCCTGGATCCAGACGGAGAGGCCGTCCAGGAGCAGGTCGGTCCGCGCCGCGCACTGCTCCGCCGTCGAGACGAGCTGCGCGAAGCTCCCGTCGGTCTGCGCGTCGAGCCGCTTCGAGAGCGACCGCGTCGCCTCGTAGGCCGCGCGCGCGGTGCCGCGGACCGTCCGGGTGGCGACGTGCTGGACCTCGAGGAGGTCCTTCCGCATCCGGTCCGCCCGTTCGGTCCGGTCGGCGACGGCGCGCTGGAGCTCGGTCCGCACGCGGACGTCGCGCAGCGACACGGCGAGCGCGGGCTCGTTGCCGAGCCGCGTCCGGACGACGACGACCTCGACCGGGACGGCCGACCCGTCGGCGGCCATCCCGTCGACGGTGACCGGGGCGCCGGGCGCCCCGGTGGCCGCCGCCAGCGCCGCTTCGAGCAGCGGGCGCCCGGCCGGATGGATGACGTCGAGGAGCGGCTTCCCCTTCAGCTCCGACCCGAACAGGCGGACCGCGGCCGGGTTCGCGAGCCGGACCCGGTGCCACCGGTCGAGCAGGAGCTGGCCCGACGGGGAGAGCTCGACGAGCGCCCGGTACGCCGCCGGGTCGGCGCCCGCGTCCGCGGGCGCGCCCAGGAACGGCAGGACGGTGAGCGCGGTCCAGGCGCCGGTCCGCGGGGCCCCGGACCGGGACGCCCGGCGGCCCGCCCGCCGGGAGCCATCCTCGGCGAGTGGGCCGGCCAACGCTCCGGACCCCCTAGACGATGCGCAGGAGCTCGTACGGCGAGGTGTCGGTCCCCTCGGCGAGCACGAGGCCCGAGGTCCACGGCTTCGAGCCGTAGACGAACACCCGGCCCTGCCGCACGGCGAGGTGGATGTGGATCGCCCCGATCGACCGGAGGCTCTCGAACAGCGGCGTGCCGGTCCGGCCGAGGAAGATGAGGTGGATCGGCGGCCCGCTGAGCGCGATCTGCGTCATCGCCGGGAAGCTCTCGACCTGCTCCGGCGTGATCGGCGCGCGGAGCGCGGAGGCGAGCGCGACCATCCCGGAGACGTACGCGACGGCGACGGCCGGCGCGCCGCCGGTCCCGCCGGAGGCGAGGAACTTCGCCACTTCCGACTGCCCGCCCGCCGCGGGGGCGGCGCCGGCCTCCGGGGCGGCGGCGAGGGTGTGCAGCGGGAGGATCATCTTCGCGAGGTCCGGCGCGGACTGCCGGGCCGACTCCTCGAACTGCCCCGTCACGTCCAGCACCCGGAACCCCTGCTCGAGCTTGTGGCGCTGGACGCCGATCCGCGCCATGTCCCAGATCTCCCGCGCGGAGAGCGAGGGGGACGGGATCAGCAGGGCCCGGCCGTTGAGCCCCACCACCGAGGCCATGATCGGGGCGAGGAACAGCTGGAGGATGTGGTCCTGGACCGCCCCGTCGGTCTCGATGAGCGTCGTCTTGCCGATCGGGAGGCGGCCGAAGTTCTCGGCGAACGACCGGGACCCGGGCCAGATGTGGCCGGGGAGCGAGTCCGGCTCGTGCTCGTACGGCCCGTGCCGCATCTCGGTGTACGCCTTGATCGGCTCGATGCACTGGAACCGCGCCGCCTCGACGGTGTACGGGTAGTTCGCGTTCGCGATCCGGATGCCGCGGAGCTTCGGCAGCTGGAGCCACCGCTCGAGCCGGTCGCCGGACATCTCGCGCGAGGTGACGACGACGCCGTTCACGAGGTAGTCGAGCTGGCTCTCCTCGCGCCGCTCGAGCACGATCACGACGTGGGCCCGTCCGCCGCCGAAGTGCCGGAGGAGGATCCGCTCGACCTCGCCGCGGTCCGGCAGGTTGGTCGTCGCGGTCCCGATGCCCCCCATGTACTGCTCGATAAGCGCGTCCCACGAGTCGATGACGACGATCGACGGGGAGTCCTTCGGCAGCCGGCTCCACGCCTCCTGGACGGGGGAGGGCAGCCAGAGGAACTCGGACAGGCTCCGCGCCTCGGGCGACGAGTCGTCGATGAACCGGCTCGTCTGCTCCACCGACCGGCCCACGTCGCGCAGCGTCGCGTCGAGCTGGCTCGTGTCGACGATCTGGATGTTCGCGTAGCCGTTCTCGCCGAGCCAGGGGAATCCCCGCTGGAGCTCGGCCTGCGACACCCGGCTCGTGAGCAGAAGTCGGTGGCCCGCCGCCGCCTCGAGGAGCGCGAGGCAGAGCGTGGTCTTCCCGGAGCCCGGCGGGCCCCGTACCAGGAGCGACTGGGGGCCCGGTAGGGCGAGGAATTCCCGAAGCTCCGATGGGAGCCGCTGTGCGAGGCTCATGACAGCGCGCGCCGGGGAGAGCCTTTCTCCTCAGCGCCGGTAGTACTGCGCCGAAGGGGCTAAGAAGCTACCGATGCAACCCCACCGACGTGCACCGGACTCCGGACCCGTCTCGCGCTCCCCCGACGGCCCGCCCCGGCGGTGGGCGGACGGCCCGGGGGCGCCCGTGAACGCCGGAGCGCCGGCCGCCCTCGCCGCCGCCGCCGCGCGCGCCCGCCGCCCGGGCGACGGCTCGCGGTCGGCCCCGCGCCCCCGGGGCCCGCGGGCTCCGCCGGTCGGGTCGCTCTACGACTTCGGGGTGATCGGGGACCTGCACACCGCCGCCCTCATCTCCCGGTTCGGCTCGGTCGACTGGGCCTGCCTCCCTCGCTTCGCCTCTCCGAGCGTTTTCGCCCGGATCCTCGACCGCCACCGCGGCGGCGCGTTCGCCGTCGCACCGGTGGAACGGTCGGAGAGCGAGCAGAACTACCTCCCGTCCTCCAACGTGCTCCTCACCCGGTTCTTCCTCCCGCACGACCGGCAGCTCGACCTGATCGACTTCATGCCGCTCGCGCCGGAACGGCGCGCCGAGGGGCTCGGCATGATCGACCGGATCTTCGAGGCGCAGGGCGGGCCGATCCGGGTCCGGATCTCCGTCGACCCCCGGTTCGACTACGGCCTCGCGCCGGCCGAGTGGGTCGACCAGGGCGGGGCGCACGTCGCGCACGCCGGCGCGGACCGGCTCTGGGCCCGCGCCGGCGTTCCCCTCGCGGCGCGCGACGGGGTCCTGAGCGGCGAGGTGGACCTTCCGGCCGGGCAGCGCACCTTCGCCGAGGTGGCGTGGGGCGGCCTCCGCCCGACCGCGGAGACTCCCGAGGCGCTCCTCCAGTCGACGACCCGCCACTGGCAGAGCTGGGTGCATCCCGCGACGACGCCGATCCACCGGATCGCCGGGCTGTGGCACGCGTGGGTCGAGCGGTCCGAGCTCGTGCTGAAGCTGCTCTCCCACGAGCTCACCGGAGCGTTCGTCGCCGCGCCGACGACGTCGCTCCCCGAGTGGCCCGGCGGTCCGCGCAACTGGGACTACCGGTACGTCTGGGTCCGCGACGCGGCGTTCACCGCGCAGGCGTTCCTCCTCCTGGGCCACCTCGAGGAGGCCGAGCGCTTCCTCTCGTGGATCGTCGACCGCATCGC
Source organism: Thermoplasmata archaeon (assembly GCA_030037265.1). GTDB lineage: Archaea > Thermoplasmatota > Thermoplasmata > Lutacidiplasmatales > UBA184 > JAKIWV01. The sequence goes on from JASHRQ010000006.1 coordinate 6,292, forward strand.
GGGCGAGCCGCAGCGGTCGACGCCGCTGCGGGTCATGTACGACGCCCACGGCGGGACGGACCTCGCCGAGCGGGAGCTCGACCACCTCGACGGCTACCTGCGCTCGCGCCCGGTCCGGGTCGGGAACGGGGCGGCCGGCCAGTTCCAGCTCGACATCTACGGAGAGTTCCTGGACGCGGCCCGGCTGCTCGCGACCCGGGCGCCGAAGTTCGTCGCCCCGAGCTGGGGCCGGCTCGCGGGGCTCGCCGACGAGGTCGCGCGCCGCTGGCGCGAGCCGGACCACGGGATCTGGGAGGACCGGGGGCCGCCGCGGCAGTACGTCCACTCGAAGCTGATGGCGTGGGTGGCGCTCGACCGGTCCGTCGACCTTGCGAAACGCCTCGAGGACGAGGCGGCGGTGGCGCGCTGGTCGCCGGTCCGCGAGGAGGTCCGGGCGTGGGTCCTCGAGCACGGCTTCGACGAGCGCGCGGGCTCGTTCGTCCAGGCGGAGGGGGAGTCCGCGGTCGACGCCGCGAACCTGCGGATCCCGCTCGTCGGCTTCCTGCCGTACGACGACCCGCGCGTCCGGCGCACGGTGGCGCGCGTGGAGCGCGAGCTCGCCGTCGGGCCGTTCGTGTACCGCTACCACCACCCCGACGGGCTCGAGGGACCGGAGGGGAGCTTCCTCCCGGCCGCGTTCTGGCTCGTCGAGTGCCTCGCGCGGAGCGGTCGGCGGCGGCGGGCGTTCGCGAACTGGCGGCGCCTCCTGCTCGCGGCGAGCCCGCTCGGGCTCTACCCCGAGGAGTACGACCCGGCGGCGCGTCGGCCGCTCGGGAACTACCCGCAGGCGTTCACCCACATCGGCGTCCTCCGCGCCGCCGTCGCGCTCGGCGCGGCCGACGCGCCGTCGGTGCTCGCGCCGTCGTGGTTCCGCTCCTGAGCCGCGCGGTCCCGGGGACCTTTTGACCCGCCCGGGCCTGGGCCGCGCGCCCCGGCCCGGGGGCCGC
>JASHRQ010000048.1 GCA_030037265.1 Thermoplasmata archaeon
CAGCGCGGCGGTCCGCACGGTGCTCGCGGAGTTCCGGCCGATCGCGGGGCTCCACGGCCACATCCACGAGTCGTCGGGACGGGACTTCGTCGCGGTGCCGGGGACCCCGGAGCGGGTCCCGGTGTTCAATCCGGGCAGCGAGTACAACGCGGGGGTGCTGCGCGGCGTCCTCATCACGCTGGAAAGCGGCGTCGTGCAAAACTACCTGTTCACCAAGGGGTAGTGGTGCATTGCCAACCGATGCGATGTGTTCTCCGCGTCGAAGATCTGCGGGTCAGCGCGTGCCCCGTCGTGGGATCATGGCGAGGACATCCGTGGTACTCCCGTAGTACGACTCCACTGCGGGGTCGGGCACGCGCCGGAAGGACTTGTCGCGAGCCAACCGGCGCTCCCCGTGGCGTTTGGTGATTGCGGCCACGAAGAGATCGGCCTGACCGAGCGGCGTACCTCGCCTCGTGAGTTTCGCCCCGAGTCGGGCCGCCGCATGGTACGACTCTCGGTCCAACGGAAGGAGGGGGAGTGCATCCACCAGCGCCCGGGTCCTCTCGGGGTAGGCACCCCCGAGAAAGTAGCCCCCGAGGAGAAGCTCGGCCGCGGCGGGAGCGGTGAGGTAACGTGCCTCGCCCTCACGGTCCAGCTCCCTCGCTCGGAGGACCGTGTTCGGCTGACCGTCCAACACGTCAATGAGAAAGGAACTGTCCAGGCTCACGATGCGCCCCCGGTCGACCGGTCCGCCGTCGCATCTTCTCTCTCGACAGCCGATCGGACGCCCGAAGGAACCTCCGGACCCGGGCCACGTCGGCCCGCGGAGCGCCGCTCCACGCACCGGCGAAGGCCGAAAGCAGTACGGGAGGACCGCTCCGCCGGCGCACGACGTCACTGAAGCGCTCGCCGTCGTTCTGGAGGGCCGCCAGCGAATCGTACGCGGCTTGGGTGAGGGGGATGGTCATGACGGTCCCGCCGCATGGCGGTCCGGGCGCTTGCTTCGCGCGGCGGGGACGCCCCCCGGGGGACGGCGGCTCGGACCCCGCGGACCCCCGCGAGCGGGTCGGCCGCGGCTACCGCCGGATCTCCTGGAGGCGCCGGACCATCTTCACGACGGAACGGACCGCGTTCGCCGCGTTGTCGATCCGGTCCTGGGCCTGGAGGCGCGTCTCGCCCGGTCCCGAGACGCCGAGCCCGAGCGGCTTCCCGTACTCGACGCTCAAGTCGGTCAGCTTCCGCGCCGCCTGGTTCATGATCACCTCGTCGTGGCCCGTCTCCCCCTCGATCACCGCGCCGACGGCGACGACCGCGTCCACGTCCGGCCGCTCGAACAGCGCGCGGACGGCGAGCGGCATGTCGTACACCCCGGGGGTCTTCACGACCGGGCCCACCGTCGCCCCCAGGAACGTGGCCTCCTCCTTCGCGCGCTCGACCATCATCCACGTGACGTCGTAGTTGAACTCGCTCCCCACGATCGCGATCCGGACCCCCTTCCCCTCGTCGTTCCGCTTCGGCATCGGTTCCCTCTTCCTCGGTGCGCGGGCGGCCGCCTACCGACGGGGGCGCACCGGGCCCGCGTCGGCGAATCCCTGCCGGAGCCCCTCGCCCGCGTGGCGGGCGAGCGCCTGCGGCCGGAACAGCAGGTTCCAGGCGTTGAGCGCGTGCTCTTCCGCCCGCCGGCGCGCGAGCCGGTCGAGCGTCCGCGCGTCCGTCGCCTCGCTCTCGTAGACGAAGCACTCGACGATCGGCTTCCCCTCGAGCGCGCCGACCATCTGGAGCCCCAGCGAGGCGGTGAGCGCCGAGCTCCGGTCGAGCTCCGCCGGCCCGGGCATCCCGAGCGCGAGGCAGAGGTCGCAGCCGTCCTCGTGGAACAGCTGCCGGCAGGCGACGGCCAGGTCCTTGATACCGGGGACGGTCCGCCGGACGATCCGGAACCCGGTCCCCGCGCCCTGGAGCGCGCGGACCGCGGGCGACGCCAGGTCCACGCGCGCGAACGTCGTGTCGGCGATGCCGATCCGCTTCACGAGGCGCTCCCCCCGCCGCCGGCGCGCGACCGCTCGACGATCCGGTCGACGAGCCGCCGCGTCGCGAGGTGGTCGTGGGCGAGCTCGGGGAGCCGGACGACCTTCACCGGCACGCCGCGCCGGGCGCACTCCGCCTCGACCTCCCGCTCGTCCCACCGCTGGTCGTAGCCGAGCGCGATGACGTCCGGCCGCAGGTCGACGACCGTCTGGTAGATGTCCGTCGTGGAGCCGAGCACCGCCCGGTCGACCGGCTTCAGCCCCTGGACGAGCTGCAGCCGAAGGTGCTCCGGGACGAACGGCTCCTGCTTCAACCGCTTCGCCGTCGCGTCGCGCGCGACCACGACCACGAGCTCGTCGCCGAGCTTCCGCGCCTCCTCCAGGAAGAACAGATGGCCCGGATGGAGGAGGTCGAACACCCCGGTGGCCATCACCCGGACCATCGGGGCCACGCCCGGACGACGGCGCTCCCCTCGAGGTACACCCAGCCGTGCGCGTCCGCGTACCGGCGCGCCGCCTCGGGCGAGCGGGGTCCGCCGGAGTCGCCGAGCATCTCGCAGACGGCGACCGCCTCCGACAGTCCGTTCATCCGGGCGATCGAGATGGCGAGTTCCGTATGGCCCTTTCGTTCCCGGACGAGGTCGGGCGCGGCGTACAGGAGCGGGAGGTGGCCCGGGGAGGTGAACTCGGAGGCGAACCGCTCGCGGAGCGCGCCGTCGCTCAAGGACGGCGCGGCCCGGACGACCTCCCCCAGGACGCGGATCGTCGTCGCCCGGTCCCGGTCGGGGACGCCCGTGAAGTTCGTCCGGTGGTTCACCGTGATGCCGAAGGCGGCGCGCGCGTCGTACCGGAGCTCCTGGCGCCGCACCGAGGCGAGCACCGGGAACCGGTCCTCCGCCGCCGCGAGCATCTCGGACTGGAACGGGAGCCCCACGCGCCGGCGCACCTCGTCCGGGACGGCCGCGCACAGGAGCCCGCCCGCATCCTTCCGCAGGAGCCGGACGAGCTCGGGCGTGGCCCGCTCGGCGAGGATCACGAGGTCGGTCTCCCCCTCCCGGTCCGGCGCGTCGAACAGGAGCACCGGCTCGCCGGCGGCGAGCGCGGCGCCGGCGCGTTCGACCTCGTCGTCGACGAGCCCCGGAGTACGCGCGGAGGCGAGCACGACCGGGGAGAGCCGGGCGGGGCATATAAGAAAGTGGTAGCTACTCGGAAATGGTTTGATGGCGCCGAAGAGGCGAGGCAGAGCTCCGCGTCCGCGAGACGGCCGGTCCCCTCGCGTCCCGCGCGGCCCGTTCGGGCCGGTGCGGTTAGGAGGTGATCCATCTGCAGGTTCCCCTACAGATACCTTGTTACGACTTAGTCCCCCTTGCTGAACCGAAGTTCGAGCGACCCAAGAAGAGTCACCCTCACTCCGACCCAACTCGGATGACTTGACGGGCGGTGTGTGCAAAGAGCAGGGGCACATTCACCGCGGGATGTTGACCCGCGATTACTACGGAATCCATCTTCATGGGGGTGAGTTACAACCCCCAATCCGAACTACGATTGGGTTTCAGGATTGCCTTCCCCTCTCGGGGTCGGATCCCATTGTC
>JASHRQ010000049.1 GCA_030037265.1 Thermoplasmata archaeon
GAGGACGATGATCGCGAGGGCGAGCAGCGGCTCGAAGTACCAGCTGTCGCGGGCGCGAAAGTAGATCGGCTCCAGCCGGCGCCGGAAGAAGCTCTGCTTCTTCCGCGGCTCGTCCGCCGGTACCTCGTCGGTCTCGTCGTCCAGGTCCGAGATCCTCCAGGGACGCACCGACGGGTTCGCCCGGCCCCGCGGCGGTCGCCGCTTGGGCCGGCGGTGCCGGGGCGGGGCCCCGCGGGGGGATCGCTCGTCCTTCCCCTCGTCCCGTTCCTCGGGCTCCTCCCCCGCCGGCTCCTCCGGCACGGGCCCCGGTTCGTCGTCGTCGTCGGCCGGCAGCCCGTCCCCTCGAGCCATCGACCGTTCGGCGGGCCGTCCCTGCTATTATCCCTTGGTTTCGACCCGAACCCGCGACGGAACGCGAGGGCGACGCCGACGCGTGCCGACAGGGGCGTCGGGCCGCGCGAGCGGCCGGCAGGCTTTAACCGCTCGGCGGGCTCGGGACGGTCCCGGAGGGCGAAAGATGCCGAAGCTGTACGACATCACGGCGCCGATCTACCCCGGGATGCCGTCGTTTCCGAACGACCCGGAAGTGGAAGTGGCCGTGGACCACTCGCTCGCGAAGGGGGACGCGTACAACCTCTCGCGGCTCGCCGTCGGGACGCACGTGGGCACCCACGTCGACCCGCCCCGGCACTTCCTCGCCGACGGCGCGACGGCGGACCAGATAGACCTGAACGTGCTGTGCGGGCCGTGCCGGGTCGTCCGGATCCCGGACACTCACACCTCCATCGGCACCGGGGACCTCCACGGGCTCCTCCACGGGGTCACCCGGGTGCTGTTCCGCACCCGGAACTCGGCGCGGTGGGCCCGGGGGGAGGGGTACTTCCCCGACTACGTCGCGCTGTCGCCGGAGGCGGCGGAGTACCTCGTGCCGGCCGGCGTGCAGCTGGTCGGTATCGACTCGCAGTCCGTCGAGCTCGACCCGACCGGGCAGTACCCCGTCCACCACAGCCTCCTCTCGAGCGGCTGCCTCATCCTCGAGGGGCTCCGGCTCGCGGACGTGCCGCCCGGGGAGTACACGCTCTGGTGCCTCCCCATGAAGCTGCGCGGCGGGGACGGCGCGCCCTGCCGGGCGGTGCTCGTCGGACCGTAGCGTTCCGCCCCCGGAGCCGTCGGTGAGCGGAGACCCGTTCTCGCAGGTGAGCGCGCTCGGGCCCCCTCCCTGGCCGGGCCCCGGACCGTACGCGCTCCCCGTCGAGACCTGGGCGTTCGCGGTGCTCGTCGCCGGCGTCGTCCTCCTCGTCGTCCTGTTCCTCGTGCTCCGGTTCCGGCACCCCCGGGGCCGCCGGGGGGTGGAGGGGTTCCTCGAGGCGGCCGGGGTCGACCTCGCGTTCCTCGTCTTCTCGGTGCTGCTCGTCCTCGCGCTCCACGGGGCGTTCGCGTACGGCAACCGGACCGCGTTCGCCCTGTACCGCACCGTGCTGGACGGCTACTGGCTCACGTTCGCGATCCCGGTCGTCACCGTCGGGAGCTCCGTGCACTCGCGCACCCGGGGCGGGATCCCGTGGCTCGTGCCGTCGGTCGTGGCGGCCGCCGTGATGTTCGCGGGGCTGTTCTCGTACTACTTCTACGCCGGGATCCCGCCCGGGTGAGGGGGGGTCGGGGCCCCGGTCAGTCGCGCTCGTCCGGCGGGAGCAGGTTCGGGATCCCGTCCTCGATGGGATAGACGACGGAGCAGTTCGGGCAGGTGAGGGTGCCGGTGAGGATCTCCTCGCCGTCCTTCGACTTCGCCTCGAGCGTCAAGTCCCCCTTGCAGAGGGGGCAGCAGAGCACCTCGAGCAGGTCCGGGTTCATTTGCCGTCCCCCTCGACGCGTCCGTGGCCGATCAGCCGCCAGGCGTTGAACCGGCGCGAGATCGCGACCCGGCTCCCGGGGAAGACGGTCACCGGCCGCCCCAGGTGCACCTCGATCTCGTCCCCGCGCGCGCTGTTCACCTTGCCGGGCGCCACCGTCGTCCCCACGGTCACCTGGATCATCTCGTTGGAGTGGATCTTCTCCACCTTCATCTCCCGCTGGACCCCCACGACCCGGTCGAGCAGCGTCACCTTGACCCGGAGGCGCTGGGTGACCGGGGGGAGCGTCTCGGCGGTCCCCACGAGCCGGCCCGTGAGCGCGTCGGCCTTGGTGAGCGACGGGTCGAGCTTCGTGCCGATGGCGGCGAGGCCGCCGGGCTTGAGCTCCTTGAGCTCGTTCCCGCCCGAGACCAGCGTCGTGATCGTCGTCCGGGCCGCCTCGGCGTGCCCGTCGGCGCCGCTCGCGAGGCCCGGCCGGATCTCGATCTCGTCGCCGACGCGGAGCACCCCCTGGAGCAGCGAGCCTCCGAGCACGCCGCCGCGCAGCTCCTTGGGTCGGGTGCCGGGCCGGTTGATGTCGAACGACCGGGCGACGTACATGAGCGGCGGCTTCGCCGCGTCGCGCGGGGGCGTCGGGATCGTCTGCTCGATCGTCGCGATGAGCGCGTCGATGTTCACCTTGTGGTTCGCCGAGATCGGGACGACCGGCGCCCCCTCGATCGGGCTCCCGCGGAGGAACTCCGTGATCTGCTCGAAGTTCTGGACCGCCTGCTCGGGGGTGAGCAGGTCGATCTTGTTCTGCACGACCACGACCTTCCGGACGCCGATGATGTCGAGGGCGTACAGGTGCTCGCGGGTCTGCGGCTGCGGGACCGGCTCGTTCGCGGCGATGAGCAGCAACGCCCCGTCCATCAGCGCGGCGCCCGACAGCATCGTCGCCATGAGCGCCTCGTGGCCCGGGGCGTCCACGAACGAGACGGCGCGCAGGAACTTCGCGGGGCTCCCGTGGACCGGGCAGGTGGGCTCGACGTAGTAGCCGGCCGGCGGCTCGCACTTCGGGCACCGGTAGAACGCGGCGTCGGCGTAGCCGAGCTTGATCGAGATCCCGCGCTTCAGTTCCTCGGAGTGCCGGTCCGTCCACTCGCCGGTGAGGGTCTGCGTGAGCGTGGTCTTCCCGTGGTCCACATGGCCCACGAGCCCGATGTTGACCTCGGGTTGCTTCGGGACCTTCATGCTACGAGGCGGTCAGGAGCTCCGCGACCGGCTTCGCGCCCTTCGCCTCGACGACGAGGTTCACCTGGACGGTCTCCTCGCTGATCGTGTTGCCGCGGAACGTCCGACGCTTCCGCATCCCGCGCCGGGTCGGGTGGAACCCCATCCCCTCCCCCACGAGGATCCGGGACTGCCGGGCCCCCGGGAGGTCGGGGCGGAGCGGGAACCCGCTCCGGTCGGTCCCGCCGGTGATCCTGAGCGTGTAGCCCGGAAGGCCGAGCGCGTCCCCCCCGACGGACTCCCCGATCCGGCGGCCGAGCAGCGCGCCGACCTGCGCCTCGGCGACGGTGCGGGCGTACGACTTCTCACGGTCGGAGACCACCACCTTGAGCTCGGCCATGGCTTCGAAGCGGCGGCGCCACCGAAGCCCCGTTTAAGAGCTTGGCGCGGGCCCGGAGCGCGCTCGGGCCGGTCGGCGGGCGCAACCCGCCGGCCGGCGGACGCGGCGCGTCCGCTCACGCCTTTAATTACGGGGGCCCCGGTCGTTCCGTCAGCGCGATGGCCGACGTTCCGACGGACCTCCTGACCGCGAGCGGGGTCGGCCTCCTGTTGGCGGGGCTGCTGGTCGCGTCCGTCCAGGACTGGAAGGCCCGGGAGGTGCACGACGGGATCTGGCAGGTGCTCGGGATCGCGGGCGCGGTGCTGGGTGGGTTCGCGTACGTCGGCGACGCGGTCGCCTTCGCGCTCTGGGTCGTGCTCGCCGCGTTCGTGCTCGAGCACCTGTTCCCGTGGGACGCCCCGCTCGAGCGGTACTCGGACCGCCTGCCGGGGTGGATCGAGATCGTCGTCTACATCGCCGTCACCGGGACGGTGCTCGACACGGCGCTCCGGTACGGCGTCGGGTCCTCGGGCGTCCCGATCGCGCTCCTCGCCGTGCTCGCGACCGTGCTCCTCGCCCGCGGGCTGTTCGAGGTCGGGGTGCTGTACGGCGGCGCGGACGCGAAGGCGCTGATCGTCGCCGGGTTCCTGGTGCCGCTGTTCGCCCGCCCGTTCTGGACACCGGCCTCCGCCGCCGGCCTCCTCGCGATCTACCCGTTCGCGCTCACCGTGCTCATCAACGCCGCGCTGTTCGCCATCGTCGTCCCGGTGGGGATCGCGGTCCGGAACGCCTCGCGTCACGAGTTCGAGTTCCCCCGCGGATTCACCGGCTACCGCATCCCGGTCGACGAGCTCCCGCGCCGGTACGTCTGGCTCCGAGACCCGACCTTCTCCTCGCGCGACGCGGAGGAGCCGGAGCCGGAGACGACGGAGGAGGACCGGGCGCTGCGGGAGCGCCAGGCGGCCGAGCTCCGGCGCCAGGGGATCGTCCGCGTCTGGGTCACCCCGCAGCTCCCGTTCGTGCTCTGGATCCTCGCCGGGGTCGTGGCGGCCCTGGTCGCGGGGAACCTCGCCTTCGACGTGGGCGCGCTGCTCTGAGGGGGCGCCGGCCGGCCGAGGGCAAACCTTTGTATCGGCCGCCGAATGCTATCGGCGAGACGATGGTTCCGGACTCCCCTTCCGGCCCGATCCGGGTCTTGATCGCGAAGCCGGGGCTGGACGGCCACGACCGCGGAGCCAAGGTGGTCGCCCGGGCCCTCCGGGACGCCGGGATGGAGGTGATCTACGCCGGGCTCCGCCAGACGCCGGAGGAGATCGTCGAGTCCGCCGTGGAGGAGGACGTGGACCTGATCGGCCTCTCGATCCTGTCGGGCGCCCACATGGCCCTCATCCCCCGGGTGCTCGCCCTGCTCAAGCGCCGGAAAGCTCGCCGGATCCGGGTGTTCGCCGGCGGCATCATCCCGGACGAGGACGCGAAGCGCCTGTCGCGGCTCGGGGTCCGGGCGATCTTCGGACCCGGCGCCTCGCTCGACGACATCGTCGCGGCCGCCCGGCGGCTCGCCCGACCCGGCCGCACATGACCCGGGGGGGAACGGCGGCCCTCCCCCCGGAGGCCCGCGCCGTGCTGGCGGGCGACCGGGCGGCGCTCGCGCGGCTGATCACCCGCACCGAGAACGACGACCCGACGGTCGACCCGATCCTCCGGGCGCTCTACCCCCGGACCGGCCGCGCGGCCGTCGTGGGCCTCACGGGCCCGCTCGGCGTCGGGAAGTCGTCGGTGCTGAACCGGCTCGTGGGCCACCTCCGGACGGAGGGCGTCCGCGTCGGCGTCGTCGCCGTCGACCCGTCGAGCCCGTTCTCGGGCGGGTCGATCCTCGGCGACCGGATCCGGCTCGACCGCGCGGCCGGCGACGACGGGGTGTTCTTCCGCTCGATGGCGGCGCGGGGCCACGCCGGCGGCGTGGCGCGGGCCACCCGAGAGGTCGTCCGGCTGCTGGACGCGTTCGGGATGCAGGTCGTGTTCGTCGAGACGGTCGGGAGCGGCCAGTCCGACGTGGAGGTCCATTCGGTGGCCTCGACGAGCGTCGTGATCGTCGTGCCGCACTTGGGCGACGAGGTCCAGTCGATGAAGGCCGGCCTGTTCGAGGTCGCCGACGTCTTCTGCGTCAACAAGTCCGACCTGCCGGGCGCGGACGTGGCCGCCCGGTATCTCACCGAGCTCGCGCAGCTGGGTGCCCACGGCGCGGCGTGGGTGCCGCGCGTGGTCCAGACGTCGGCGACGCAGGGGACCGGCCTCCCGGAGCTGTGGGCGGCGGTCCGGGCGCACGAGGACTACCTGGACGCCCACGACCTCCGGCGGAGCGACGAGCGTCGGCGGCTGTCGCTCGAGATCCAGGACCTCGTCCGGGAGCGGGTCGACCGGCGGCTGTCCGAGGCGTGGACCCGGGACCCCGAGCTCCGTCGCCTGCTGGACGAGGTGGTCGCGCGTCGGGAGGACCCCCATTCGGCGGCCGACCGCGTCGTGCGACGGACCGGTCTCCGGTCCTGAGGGCGCGCCGATGTCCCTCGCCCTCGACCTGTACGGGCTCGGGCTCGTCGCCGTGGCGGTCGTCGCCTACTTCCTGTACGCCTCGTTCGCCTTCGGGGCCGGCTACCAGCCGACGCCGGCGTCGGTGGTGCGCCGGATGCTCGACCTGGCGGAGGTCGTGCCGTCCGACACGCTGTTCGACCTGGGCGCCGGGACCGGGGCGATCGTCTTCGCCGCCGCCCGCCGGCGCGGCGCGCGCGTGGTCGGCGTGGAGGTGGAGCCGATCCGGATGGCGGTGCTCCGGGTGCGCCGGTGGTGGGGAGGCCCCCGCGACCGGGTGACGCTCCAGTGGGGGAACCTGTTCGGCACGGACTTCACGGGCGCCTCGGTCGTCGCGGTGTTCCTCTGGCCCGGCGCGATGGCGCGCCTTCGGCCGCGGTTCGAGCGCCAGCTGGCTCCCGGTGCCCGGGTCGTGAGCCACTGGCACCCGGTCCCGGGGTGGACGCCGGCGGCGATCGACGCGTCGCTGCGGGTCTATCTCTACCGGTGGCCGGACGCGGGACGGACCCCGGTACCGGGCGCGAGCCCGGAGGCTACGGGTGGTGCATGAACCAGAGCACGGTGGCGCCCACGAGGATGGCCAGGATGATGAGGCTCCCGACGATCCAGCCCTTGTAGAGCTCCCAGCTCGAGTCGTGCGGCAGGTTCCCGGGGACCGTGGCCGCCGTCATCGCAGCGCCCCGCCGAGGGGCGACGCCACCGGGCCCGCGGACGTCGGCTCGCCGCCCGCCGCGGGGCCGGCGGGAGCCGCGAGGGACTGCGGCAGAGCGCTGTGCGACGGCCCCTGCTCACCCGTGATCCCGGCCCCGATCCGGCCGGTGATACCGAGCCAGCCGATCGTCGCGCCGATCGCCACGGCGATGATGAGCGCCACGAGGAGGAATTTCCACGGCGGCTTCGGTGTCGGGTTCGCGGGACTCGGGGCCCCCATCGACTCGTCCGTCCAGTCCCCGCCCTCTTTTTGAGGGGGACGTACGGACTTCGCCCGGGCGGCTCCGTCGGCCCCGCGGACGGTTCGGTCAGGAGGGGGTGGCTTCCGGGTGCGCGGGCGCCGCCGCGTCGTGCTTTGCGCCCGACTTCGGCGAAGTGGGGGACGCGTCGGCCGCGGCGGAGGGAGCCGCCGCGGCGGCCGGAGCCGGCTTCGCCGCCTCGGCCTCCTTCGCTTCCTTCGCCGTCGGCGTCGCGTACTCCTCGAGGAAGTGGATCGACTTCGGCTTCAACTGCTCCCGCAGCCGCTCGACGAGACGGGACTTGGCCGCCGCGTGCCAGGCGAGGTCGAACTTCGCCCGGTCCGGCACCGTGATCGTCAGCACCTTGTCGTGGAGCGCCACCGTGAACTCCGGGCCGTGGCCGTAAGTGAGCTCGATGAGGGCGCGCGCCCGGGCGGGCGCCTCGGTGACCGCCGACTCGACCTTGAACTTCGCCCGGATCTTCTTGCCCGCGAACGGCGGGTTGAAGTCGACGCGGACGCGCGCCGCGGTGAAGGTGACCACCCGCCCTCGCCGTCCGTGGATCGTGAGCACGGAACCCAGCCGGAGCTCGGCGTCCTCGCGCCGCATCTCCGGCAGCCGCTCAATCTCGTGCATCGAGAACAGCTCGATGAGCTTCGGGTCGCGCTCGCCGAACGCCTCCGCGGGCGCGAACTCCTTCTCCACCTCGTGGCCCACGCCGGCCGCCTCGACGGCCGCCTCGAGCGCGGGAGGGAACTCGTCCCCGCCCACGAGGTGGGGACGCGGGCCGAACTCCATGCCGGCGGGCAGCGTGTAGTCGGAGCTCTTCGCGACCTCCGCGTGCGTCGTGTCGATGAGGTCGCTCTTCCCGCCACCCTCGGCCCACAGGTCGTAGTCGAGGAGGACCAGCTCGCCTTTCTTGAGGTGGGCCGCCCCGGTGCCCGGGTGCTCCGGCATCGGCGCGCGCAGTCGAGGCGGGGTTTAAGGCTTTCCGGCGAGGGAACGGTCGGGGGCGCGGGTCGGAGCCGCCGACGGCCCCGCACGGCGGGTCCCGAGGGTCCATCCCTCGAACGCGCCGAGGATCGTCGCCCATCTCCGCCAGATCTCGACGGCCCGGTAGCGGTACCCCGGGTACCGGGCGTCCTCGCGGACCCCCTGGACCCACAGCCCGACCGCGAGGAGCGCGAGCCCGAGGAGCCCGACGCCGACGAGCGCGGCGCCCAGCCACCGGATCGCCGGGAACGGCAGGAGGACGAGGCCGACGACCGCGACCGCCGGCAGCACGGCGAACGGCAGCACCCGCGTCGGCGTCGCCTCGTACGTCGCCCCGTACCGTCGCCAGATGACGTACCCGCCGCGGGAGTACAGTCGCTGCTTGCGGAACAGCGACCGGGCGCTCACGTCGGAGAAGTCGTGGCCGACGGGAGCCGTCGGGACGTATCTCCCCTTCCAGCCCGCGCGCACGGTGCGGAGCGCGAGCTCGAGGTCCTCGTTCCCGATCCCCGCGAGCGACAGGTCGAGGCCGCCCACCTGCCGGAGCGCTCGCGCCCGCCACGCCGAGTTGCCCATCGGCAGCGCGTGGGGATACCGCTGCGCGACCCGGTCGTAGAACCGGCGGAGGTACGCGTCGTAGTACTTCGCGACCGGCCCGTGGCAGGTGCCCGGGATCGCGGGGGTCGGCCCCCCCACGAAGCCGACGGTCGGGTCGGAGAACGGTTCGAGCAGCCGCGCGAGCCAGTCGGGCGGCGCGACCTCGTCGGTGTCGAGGAACGCGATGAACTCGCCGCGGGCGACCGCGAGGGCGACGTTCCGGCTCTCCGCGATCGTGCCCGGGGCGGCCAGCCGACGGAAGCGCGGGTCCCGAGCCGCGAATCGGTCGCAGATCGCGCGGATCGTGGGGGAGTCGCCCCCGTCGTCGATCAGCACTTCGACCGGTGGCCGGCGCTGGCCGGCGAGGCTGTCGAGCGTCCGCTCGAGGCGCGGGTCGTCGAGCACCGTCACGATGACGCTCACGCTCCCCGGGTCGGGGACCGCGGCCGGGTCGTCGGGCATCCGCGGACCTAGAGGCCGAGCTCGCGCCGGGTGGTGGAGATCGCGCGGTCGACGGCCGCGGAGGAGTCGAGCTCGGGGGACCAGCCGAGCGCCCGGATCCGGTCGATCGCGAGCAGCTGCAGCGGGATGTCGCCGACCCAGCCCCCCTCGCCGCCGGTGTACTCGATCCGAACGGGCCGACCGAAGCTCCGGACCACGCGCTCCGCGATCTCGCGGACCGGGACCTGCTGCGCGGTCCCGAGGTTGAACACGTTGACCCGGTCCGTCGCGCGGTCCTCCGCGAGCCGCATGCCCGCGACGCAGTCGTCGACCCAGAGGTAGCTCTTCGCCTGGCGGCCGTCGCCGAGCACCTCGAGCCGCGTCGGGTCCCGACGTAGCTTCTGGAGGAGGTCGTAGACCACGCCGTGGGCCATCCCGGGTCCGACGATGTTCGCGAACCGGAAGATCCAGCCGCGGACGCCGTAGGAGTGGCAGTAGGCGCTCAGGAGCGCTTCCGAGGCGAGCTTCGCGGCCGCGTACTGGGACTGCGGGAGGAGCGGACCGTACGACTCCGGGGTCGGGAAGACCGTCGGCCGTCCGTAGACGACGCTCGACGAGGAGAACAGCACCCGCGGCACGTCGGCCCGTCGGACCGCTTCGAGCACGTTGGCCGTCGCGATCGTCCCGTGGTGGAGGTCGATCGAGGGGTCGTTCGTGCCGAGCCGGATGTCCGGATTGGCCGCGAGATGCCACACCTCGCCCGCGCCCTCGAAGACCGGGCCGAGCCCGTCCGGCCGACGGAGGTCGAGTTCCGAGAACCGCACGTGGCCGCCGCGCTCGAGCGTCGACAGTCGCTCCCGCTTTCCGGAGCTCAGGTTGTCGACGACGCGGACCGGGCGACCGTCCGCGACGAGCCGCTGCGCGAGGACCGAGCCGATCGCGCCGGCGCCGCCGGTCACGACCGCCGGCGCCGAGCGTTCCGCCGATGCCATGCGCTCCCCGCGGCCTCCCTCGGTAGAGACTCAGGGGATGCTATATATCAGAACAGTGACCTTATCACGGACACCGCGGTCCACGACAGCGGACCGGTCCATGCGCACGTACGTTCGTATGATCTTCCACTCCGAGGGCGCGAGTCCCCAGGACGTCGTCCAGGTGATGCGAGGGCTCGGGTTCGAGGAGGCGATGGGGATGCACGATTTCGTCTACAAGTGGCCCAGCCGGGCCACCATCGACGACGTGCTCCGTCTCATCACCGACATGCACGGTCGGATGAAGGGGCTCACCGTCAACTACGAGGTCACGACGATCGCCTGAAGTTCCGGGGAAGAGCGGATGGAATGGGGGAGGAACTCGGGGGACTCGAACAATCCCTGCTCCGACATCTACTGACCTACCGCGGCCACCAGGTCCGATTCGAGGCCGATTCCCGCACGACCGAGTTCGGGATCTACCGCTCGTTCACGCAGACCAACGCCGTCGAGATCAAGTCCGCGCTCCGGCAGCTCGAGGCCGGTCGGTGGATCTACCGGCGGGTGCAGTACGTGATCGGCTTCAGCGAGCCGAAGCTCGTCTTCTCGCTCACCCCGAACGGCTACCGCAAGGCCCTCGACCTGTTCGGCCCGACGCCCGAGGCGTCCGGCCCGCCCGGCGCGGACGGCCCGGCGGCGCCCGCCCCTCCGACCCGGCCCACCGACGGGGGGTCGCTCGAGACGGAGACCGTCGGCTCCCCTCCGGCGCCGGCCAAGAGCACGCGGCGTCGTCCGACGACGCCGCGCAACACCGCGGAATGAGCGACGTCCGGGCGCTGCCGACGCTCGACGGCCCGCGCCTTCGGCTCCGGCCCCCGGAGCTCGCCGACCTCCGGACGACCTTCGACTGGTACAACGACCCCGAGGTGGTCGCGCCGTACGACCGGTTCACCGTGGACTCGTTCGACGACTACGCCCGGGCGGTGGCGGCCGCCCCCTCGGATCCCGCGTCCCTCGCGCCCCGGTACGTGGTCGAGCTGCGCGAGCCGGCCGCGGTCGTCGGCGTCGCGGGGTACTATCGCGCGCATCCCGTCCTCGAGCTGACCGATGTCTGGTACGTCATCGGCGTCCGGGACGCCCGCGGGAAGGGGTACGGCACCGAGGCGGTCCGCCTCCTCGTCGACCACCTGTTCCGCGCGACGGCGCTGGGTCGCGTCGGCGCGACGGTGGACGTCGAGAACGCGCCGTCCTGTCGGCTCCTCGAGCGGATCGGGTTCCACCGGGACGGCGTCCACCGGTCCGGGCTGTTCCACCACGGCCGCTGGCACGACGTCGCGGTGTACGGCCTCACGCGGGACGAGTGGGCGTCCCGTCCGCCGGCGTCAGGTGGAACGGCAGCCGGAGCCCCCCCAGCGCGATAGGCACCGGCGGGTCGAGCACCACCCGGCCCACTTCCGCCGTCGACCGGACGTGCGTCCCGCCGCACGGGCAGGAGTCGAGTCCGTCGATCTCGACGACCCGGACCGGGTCGACCTGGCGGGGTAGCGGAACGAGGCCGGAGCGGGGAGACGGGTTGCGTTCCCACTCTGCGCGGGGGACGCTCGTCAGCGTCACCCGTCGGTCGGACGCGAGCAACGCGTTTGCCTCCTCGGCGAGGCCCTCCAGCGTCGGTTGAGCGGGCAGGGGCCCCTCGAGGTCGATCGTGCCTCCCTCCCCGCCCATCGTCGCATCCCGGGTCCGGACCCCGGTGCGGAGGAAGACGAGCGCGCTCACGAGATGCTGGCCGGTGTGGAGCCGCATGTGGCGGTGACGGCGGGCCCAGTCGATCTCCCCGTGGACGCGGTCGCCGGGCTGGAACGGCAGCGGGGCGGCCCCCGCGCTCCGTCGGATCCGGTGGATTGCATTCGGACCGGACTTCGTGACGTCGACCACCGGCGTCGGGGTCTCGCCGGGCCGCGAGAGCGCGCCGTGGTCGGCCGGTTGGCCGCCGCCGACGGGGTAGAAATACGTGAGGTCGAGCACGACCCCGCCGGGGGGCAGCGCGGTCACCCGGGCGTCGAACGCCCGCACGTACGCCGCGTCCGCGTTCCGCAGATACGCGAGCTCGGTCACGGACCGCGGCGTACTCGCGGGAGGAGAAACCCGTTACGGCGGGTCCCTCTGGCTCGGTCCCCTCCCACCGTAGCGGGCGCGGGAGGGCCCGGCGTAGAAAGCCGTGGATCCCGCTGGCCGGGCGGGTCGGAAACCGGCCAGTCCGTTTTCATCCCCCGGGGGGCATACCACCTTGATAAACTCCCCGCGCGCATTCTCCCCGGGATGTCGACGACGGACCCCGCGACGCTGCAGAAGCAAGCGGCTCCGATTGCCCGGGCGCTCAATGCGATCGCGGAGGAGACACGGAAGCCGTTCACGATGAGGAACGAGCCCGGTCGCTTTCGGATTCAAAAGACGGTGTACCTCCTCCAGCGCCTCGGATATGCGCCGGCCCGGCGGTTCGACTACAACCTCTACATGATGGGACCGTACTCCCCGGAACTGACGGCGTGCTACTATGCGCTGGAGGACCGGGGGCTTCGGGCGGCCGGCGTGGCGACGGACCTTCGGGAACCCATGCGGAGGGTGGTCGCCGAGGCGCTCCAGCACGGTGACGCCTTCCTGGAGGGGCTCACGACGCTGCTGGACGTTAACCGGGAGACCCACCACCTCCCCGCGGCGCTGGCCCGAGCCCGCGCCATCAAGCCCCACCTCGATGAGCCCACGTGGAAGGAGGTGCGGGGATTCCTCGCGGCCAACCTCCAACAGCTCACCGGAGCCACGTAGATACGTGCCTCCTCCTGCCCTTGCTCGGGGGCGGGACGGACGCAGGTCTCCGAGACGCTGCGAAGCGGTGGGGCGATACTCGGAAGGGGGCGCCGCTCGGTATCTCGCTACCGGCGCTCGGCGAAACACACCTTGAGTTCTCCTGCCGCCCCGACCTCCGCCCGCCGAGGGGACAACCATCGCCGTACGAACGCTGGATGGAGCTCGTGGACCGCGGGAGCGTGGAGGTTTGCTGGCTCGACCACCAGCACCCGCCCGGCCACCTGCTGAGCCGGGCGGAGAAGATACGGACCCAGATGGCAGGGTCCGGCTTCGGTTCCACCGACTCTCTCATCCTTGCGTGCGCCGTTCTCTGCCCCGGGGCCGACCGGCTCTATACGAACGACAAGCGGGGGATGTTCCAGGTCCCGGCCCGGTTGCTCCGGAAGGCAGACGGGAAGGGCCTATGGCTCACGGACCGGTTCGAGGGGTAGCCACCGGGTATTAGCTCACGTTTCAGGCACCACCCGGGGGTACGGTGTTCATCCGTCCGCCCGTCCCCCGGTCCCTCGCCGACCGATGTTCCTCTCGTACCAGTATCGTCTCTACCCGTTCCCCGCCCAGGAGTCCGAGTTCCGTCGGTGGCTCTCCGAGCTCACCTTCCTCTGGAATTACTCCGTGGAGGTGCGCACTGACGCCTGGCGCCTCCGTCACGAGCGGCGGACCTACTTGGACCAGCAAGCCCGACTCAAGGCGTGGCGCGCCTACGACCGCGCCGGGCTGGGCTCCCTCCCCTACGACATCGCCCGGGACCAGCTCCAGCGGGTCGACCTCGCCTTCCGCGCCTTCTTCCGACAGGGTGCCGAGGGACGACGAGGGCGGCGGCGTTCCGGTTATCCTCGATTCCACCGCCACACGGACTCCTTCACGTTCGTGACGATTCGAGATCCCCTCGTCCGAGGACCGGGCGTCGGGGTCCAAGCGCAGCTCAAGGTCCCGACGCTGGGTCGGGTGCCGCTGCGTCTCCACCGCCCACCCCCGGCCTCAGGCACTCCCAAGTCGGTCACGGTGTCCGCCCGGGCGGATGGATGGTATGCCACCATCCAGTACGAGATACCGGACCCGACGCCTCCCACCGTCCCGGCCCGATCCCCGGTCGGCATCGACCTCGGTCTCTCCCATCTCGCCACGCTGTCCGACGGGACCGCGGTCGACCCTCCTA
>JASHRQ010000050.1 GCA_030037265.1 Thermoplasmata archaeon
TCGGCGAGCTCGAACTTCTCCGGGTCGTAGACGACGGTGCTCCCCGGGTTCATCATCGGGAGGTGGACCTGGGCGGTCTCCTTGTTGAGGGCGAACAGCACGTCGCACCCGTCGCCCTGGGAGTGGATCGGGGCCGAGGAGGCGCGCGCCTGGAACCAGACGTGCCCGCCGCGGATCACCGACTGGTAGGCGTTCAGTCCGAAGACGTTCAACCCCATCCGCGACAGGGAGCGCGCGAGCACCTCCCCCACGGAGGCGATCCCGTCGCCAGCCTGGCCCCCGACGCGCACGGAGATTTCCGCCATGGTCCGGGATTACCACCGGTGGAACGTACTTATCCGTTGCAGTTCCCTGCGCGCCGCGATGCGTCCGTCTCGGCGGTTCGACACCGGCCGGAGCCCGGAGCGCCGCGCGGTTCGCGGGGGCCCGGCGTGAGCTCGACGGTGCGGGTGCTGCTGTTCGCGACCGCCCGCGAGGCGGTCGGGCGGCCGGCGGTCGACCGGCCCGTCCCGGCGACCGGCGTGACGCTCGGCGCGCTGCTGGACGACCTCGCGCGCGAACACCGCCGACTCGCGCCGGTCCTGCGCGTGAGCCGGTTCGTGCGGAACGGTCGCTACGTCCGCGGCCG
Organism: Thermoplasmata archaeon; assembly: GCA_030037265.1. Taxonomy (GTDB): domain Archaea; phylum Thermoplasmatota; class Thermoplasmata; order Lutacidiplasmatales; family UBA184; genus JAKIWV01. The sequence continues at coordinate 629 of JASHRQ010000050.1, forward strand.
GTCGGCGCGCGTCCGCCCGGGGGACGAGGTCGCGGTCCACCCGCCGTTCAGCGGGGGCTAGCGCGGTGTCCGCCGAGCTCACGACCCGGCCGATCTCGGTCGCGCGCGTGGTCGCCGCGCTCGCGGACCCCCCAAGCGGCGGCGTCGTCCTGTTCCTGGGCCGGGTGCGCGCCGACCGCGTCGGCGGACGGACCGTCCGCGCGCTGTTCTACGAAGCCGACCCGACGGTGGCCGCCCGGCGGTTCGCCGCGCTCGAGCGGGAGGCGGTACGGCGGTACGGCGCCCGGAAGGTCCGCGTCGTGCACCGGGTCGGTCGGCTCCCCGTGGGCGCGGTGTCGGTCGTCGTCGGGGTGGCCGCGCCGCACCGCGCGCCCGCGTTCGCCGCCGCCCGGTTCCTCATCGAGCGGCTGAAGCGCGAGGTCCCGGTCTGGAAGACCGAGCGGACGGGCCGAGCACCACGCGCGCGTCGACGGCGACCGCCCCCGCGCCGGCGGGGCGGACGACGATCGGGTTGAGGTCCATCTCCTGGACCTGGGGCACCTCGAGCGCGAGCTGCGAGACCCGCGCCAGGATGCGGTAGAGCGCCTCGAGGTCGCTCGGCCCCTCGCCCCGGGTCCCCTGAAGCAGCGGGAACGCGTGCACCGAGGAGACCATCCGCTCCGCCTCGGCCCGGGAGACCGGCGCCAGCCGGAACGTGACGTCCTTCAGCACCTCGACGTAGATCCCGCCGAGCCCGAACAGGAGGACCGGGCCGAACCGCGGGTCGCGCTGGAGCCCGACGATCACCTCCTTGCCCCCGGTGACCATCTGCTCGACCGCGAACCCGTCGATCCGCGCGGTCGGGGCCCGGGCGGCGATGCGGGCGCCCATCTCGGTCCAGGCAGCCCGGAGCGCGGCCGCGTCCTCGATGCCGACGAGGACGCCGCCCACCTCGGTCTTGTGCGAGATGTCCGGGGACGCGACCTTGAGGACGACCGGGTAGCCCATCGCGTCGGCGCTCCGCACCGCCTCGTCGACGGTGCGCGCCACCGCGGCGGGCGGGAGCGGCACCCCGTACGCCTCGAGCAGCGCGCGCGCCGAGAACTCGGGGAGCACCGTCCCCTCGGCGGTCCCGGCGGCGCGCAGCGTCCGCCGGACGGCCGCCCGGTCGACGGCGAACGGGCGCCCCGCGCGCTCGACGCGCGCCCGACGCTGCTGGAACCGGGCGAGGCTCCCGAGGGCGGTCACCGCCTCCTCGGGGAAGGTGAACGTCGGGACCCCCCCGGCCTCGAGCTGCTGGACCTCCTGCGACAGGTCGACGAGCCCGAAGACGCACGCGACGACCGGCTTGACCCCGCGGCCCCGCGCCGCGAGGATCCCGCGCGCGAGCTCCGGCCCCTGGAGCTCGCCGACGGGCGTTGCGATCGCGAGCGCGCCGTCCACGCCGGGCAGCGCGAGGAGGTCCCGGAGCGCGCCCGTGAACTGGTGCACCGTCGCGTCGGCGGTCGTGTCGACCGGGTTCGCGAACGCGGCCGAGGGGGAGAGCAGCCGCCGGAGCCGCTCCTGCGCCCGGTCCGGCAGCGGAGGCAGCGACAGCCCCTGCCGGGCGCAGGCGTCCGCCGCGACGATCCCGGGGCCGCCGGAGTTCGTGAGGATGACGAGGCGGGAGCCGTGGAGCCGGGCGCCGGTGGCGAACACCTTCGCCTGGCGGAACAGCTCCCCGATCGTGTCGGCGCGGAGCACGCCGGCCTGCTCGAACAGCGCGTCGTAGAGCCGGTCCTGCGCGGAGTGCGCGAGCGAGCCCGTGTGGCTGCGCGCCGCCCGCTCGCCTTCCGGCGAGCGGCCGCTCTTGATCACGAGGATCGGCTTGTGCCGGGACACCTCGTGCGCCGCCTCGAGGAAGCGCCGCTCGTTCGCGAGGCTCTCGATGTAGAGGAGGATCACGTCGGTCCGGTCGTCGGCGCCGAGCGACCGGAGGAGGTCGCTTTCCTCGACCCCCGCGCGGTTGCCGACGGAGATGAACCGCGAGAAGCCGATCCGTTCCGAGACGCCGTACCGGAGGATGCCGGCGCACAGCGCCCCGCTCTGGGAGACGAAGGCGATGTTCCCGCGCGGCGGCAGGTCCTCGGAGAACGTCGCGTTGAGGCTCACCTCCGGGGCGGTGTTGATCACGCCGAAGCAGTTCGGGCCGACGACCGACATCCCGTGGGCGCGCGCCCGCGCGACGAGCTCCGCCTCCCGGGCCACCCCCTCGCCCCCGATCTCGCGGAACCCGGCGGAGATCACCACGACCCCGCGCGTGCCGCGCCGCCCCAGCCGGTCGACGACGTCCGCGACGAGCGGCGCCGGGACGATCACCACCGCGAGCTCGGCGGCCTCGGGGAGCTCGTCGACGGACGGGTAGCACCGCACGCCGGAGACGCTCTTCCAGCGCGGGTTCACCGGGTAGACGACGCCGCGGTACCCCGCCTGGAGGATGTTGCGGAACAGCATCCCGCCGACCGCCTCCGGCTGGTTGGACGCGCCGACGACGGCGACGGAGGCCGGGGCGAAGATCTCCTGGAGCGGGGAGGACGCCATCGGCCGACCGGGGCGCGGGCCCCGGCCCGCCACCCCGGCCCCCGTTAAATAGCATCGGCCGCGTCGAGCCGCGACCGGAACCGATGACGCCCGACGAGGAGCCGCACGCCCCGCCGCCCGGGGCCGGACCGGTGGGCCCGATGCCGCCGCGGCGCCCCGGCGGGCTCCTCCAGCGGATCGACAAGGGCCCGATCCAGCGCGTCGTCGCCGTCGGCTCGGGGAAGGGCGGCGTCGGGAAGTCGTCGGTCACCGCGCTCCTCGCGAGCGAGCTGCTGCGCCGGGGCCTCCGCGTGGGGATCCTGGACGCGGACGTGACGGGGCCGTCGGTCCCGAAGCTGTTCGGGCTGTCCGGGGGCCTCGTGGACCGGGGCGAGGGGATCGAGCCGGCGGAGACCCCGGACGGGCTCCGGGTGGTCTCGTCGCAGTTCATGGTCGAGGACTCGCGGACGCCGGTCATCTGGCGCGGTCCGCTCGTCACGCGGCTCATCCTCCAGTTCTTCGGCGGCGTGAACTGGGGGCCGCTCGACTACCTGTTCATCGACATGCCGCCCGGGACGAGCGACGTGCCGCTCACCGTCTTCCAGACGATCCCGCTGGACGGCATGGTGTTCGTGTTCTCCCCCCAGGACCTGACGGCGCTCATCGTGCGGAAGGCGATGAACATGGCCCGGGAGCTGCACGTGGCGCTCCTCGGCGTCGTCGAGAACCTGGGGTACCTCGTCTGCCCGCACTGCCACGAGCGGATCGAGCCGTTCGGCCCGAGCGGCGTGGAGGCGATCGCGCAGGAGTACGGGGTGCCGCTCCTCGCGCGGCTCCCGATCGAGCGGACCGTCTCGACGCTCGGGGACGCCGGGCGGATCGCCGAGTTCACGAGCCCGGAGCTCTCCCGGCTCGCGGACGCGTTCGTCGCGGCGCTCACGACGCAGTCGACGGAGTCGCCGACGGTGCTGTGACCGGGGGCCGCAGCTCCCGGAGCGGGACCGTCTCGACCGGGAGCTGACGTCCCCGGAGCGCCGCGGCGAGCCCGGGCACGTGGGCGTCTCCCACGACCACGGCGACCTGGCGGAACCCCTGCCGCCAGATCCCCTCGAGCCGGGCGGCCATGTGCTCGTTCCGCTCGTCGATCAGCACCCGGGCGACGGTGGGCAGCGCCTCCCGCACCCGGTCCATGTAGTCGCCGGGCGTGGCCGAGTACTGGTCGAGCTCCCGCTCGACCGCGCGCGGGGGGATCACGAGCCCGAGGACCGCGCCGAGGACGAGCCGGACTCGTTCGGGGAACGAGAGGGAGCCCAAGAGGCGTCGGACCGTGAGCGCGAACGGGTCGTCGATGAGGAAGACCGGGAGGTGGCGCTCCCGTGCCACCGTCGCGGCGACGCGCATCTCCGCCCCCGCGCCCTGGCCCATCTGCTCGCCGAGCCGCCGTTGGAGGAGCCGCCAGAGGACGATGAGGAGCGGTCCCGAGCCCCGGGGGCTCGGTGGGTTCGCGGTCGGTTCCTGAAGCACCGCGCTCCGCTCCGCGTCCAGCTCGAGCGCGATCCCTTGGAGCGGGACCGACGAGAGCCGCTCCCGGAGCGGCACCGAGAGGTCGACGACGTGCGCGGACCCGAACAGCAGGATTCGCTCGGGGCCCGACGAGGCGGCCGGGACCGGACCGGACGTGGACGACCAGACCATCGGGAGGGCATCTCGGGCCGGGCGCATAGGCTTCACGGCCCCCGGCGCCACGACCGAGCGGCGGTCGGAATCCCGGAATCGCCCGGGGCCTCCGGGCCCCCCACGCGTCCGCGTTCCTTCGCTACGGCGGCGCCCGACGCAAAACCTCATCTCCGCCGGGGATGCACCGGCCGTTCGATGGCGTGGGTCGTCTTCCAGGTGCCCAGCGACCGGCGGTCGAAGCTCGACGAGGCGCTGCGCGACGACGCCGTCGCGCGGCAGAGCCTCAAGGTCCGCGACGCCGCGACGCTCGGGGGCCCGGCCGGCCAGCTGTACGTCCAGGTCGAGGGGTCCGCGACGGCCGTCGCCCGCGCCGAGGAGCTGTTGGGTCCGATCGGCTCGAAGCTCCCCGCGGCCGACGGCGAGAAGCTCCGCGCGCGGTTCGTCGAGGAGGACGAGTCGGCCTCGGCCGGGATGGGGCTCTTCTTCACCGACGGCTGACGCTCAGCCGTCGGGGCCCGGCTCCGAGCTCTCCTCGGCCTCGCCCCCGCCGAGGATCCGCTCGGTCGCTTCGTACAGCGCGTCCAGTCCGGTCGACTCCACCGTCGACGTCGGGAGCAGCGTGGATTGCGGCGCCATCGTCTCGAGCACCCGGAACATCTCCGTCGACAGCTGGACGTCGGGGGTCGGGAGCTCCTGCTGCACCGCGGACTCGAGGTGCATCGGGTCGTCCCCCCAGCCGAGGATCTCCTGGAGCTGCGCCGGTCCGAGCACGTCCGCCTTCGACAGCACGTGCACGATCGGGAGGCGGAACCGGAACTCGACGGTCGCGGCGAGCATCTGGAGCGCGACGTAGCCGGACGGGGTCCGGGCGAGCGCGGGGTCGAACAGGAAGGCGAGCACCGACCGGTCGCCGCTCAGCGCGTCGACGATCGCCTTCGACGCCTCCCGGAACGCGAACAGCTCGAACTGGCCGGGGGTGTCGACGAGCACGTAGTCGGCGCGGAACCCGTCCAGCGACTGCCGCACCTCGAAGATCTTGAGCGCGATGAGGTCCGCCGCCGCGACCTGGGCGCCGTTCGGACCGAGCGAGTGCTCCTGCATCACCTCGGAGAGCCGGACCCAGTCCCGGATGTCGACGTCCGGGTCGAAGGTCGTCGACTCGGTACCGGGGTCCAGGTTCACCGTCGCCGCGGGGTGGCCGTTCTGGTCGAGCCACTCGCGGTACGCCTGCACGAGCGAGGTCTTGCCGGCGCCCGCCGTGCCGGTGAAGTAGATCGTGCCGCGCTCGTCCATGGCCTAGCCGGCACCGGAGGCGCCCCCGCTCCGCCGGCGGATCTCCTGGGCCAGCGCGCGGAGGAGGGCTCCCTTCGAGACGCCCGCCCGCTTCGTGACCTTCACCCGGCCGGGCATCTCGAGCGACCCCCGGGGGTAGTTCCGGTCCGGCTCGGGCTCCGCCCGATATCCGAGCGCCCGGGCCGCCTCGACGATCTGGTCGACGGTCGCCTCGGCCGGAGCGTGGCTCGACGGGACGCGTCGCCCGGCCGACCGGGGCGTCGGGCGTACCAAGTAGGCCGGGTAGACGTAGACGTGGTCGGGCATCGGCGTCGGGCCGGCCTACGCGGGGGCCGGCGCCTTCGCGAGGCGGATCCCGTTGAGGACGCCGTCCTGGCCCGGGCGGGACCGGACCTCGACGAGGCCGAGGTCGGTCTCGACGAGGGCGCCGCGGGTGATGATGTTGCGCTGGACGTACGTCGGGTTCGCCTTGTTCTCCCGGACGGTGAGGATCTTCGCCGGCTGCATCTTCTGGGTTGCCGGGTCGTAGACGTTGATCGTCTGGACGGTGAGGATGCGGAGCTTCCGGTTCGCGCCGCGCACCCGGTACTTCTTCACGTACCCCCCGCCGAGCGTGGAGAACTGGGTCTCGCGGGCGATCTCGAACCGGCGCTTCTTGCGGAACGGCCGCAGGCGGCCGCCCGTCGGCTTCCGGCCCGAGCGGCCCTGCCACTGTCCCATCGATCGGCTCCTGGGACCGGCTGCGACTCGACCGGCTATTTACCCTTTCGTCCGGCGAAGACTCGACGGACCGTCCGGGGGGCCCGGCCGGGGCCCTACCCCCGGGGTCGTCGCGGGGCCGCGCCCGGAGAGTTAAATCACCGTGCCGTACCTCGCGTCGAGGCTGCCCGGCGGGGCGGTCGAGAGCGGGACGTGTTCGACATCGGTTGGCCGAGCGTCGCCCTCGTCACCGCGTTCAGCACCTGGGCGCTCGCGACCGGAACGCTCCTCGTGCTTTACTGGCAGACGCGGCAGACCCAGGTGCTCAACTCCGCGAACGCCGTGATGGCGCTGCGCGACAAGTTCGACTCGACCCGGATGCGCTCCGTCCGCCGGCACATCAGCGACCGGCTCCTGACCCAGCGGCACGAGGACATCGCGAGCCTCGAGGTCGTGACGTTCTTCGAGCTCATCGGCGCGCTCACGCACCAGCGGGTCCTCCACGAGCGGCTCGTCTGGGAGGCGTTCAGTTCCTGGATCACGTCGTACTGGTGGGCGCTCCGCCACCCCATCGACTGGGTCGGACGGATCCGGCAGGAGCTGGGCGACCCGCTGGTGTTCCACGAGTTCGAGTGGCTCTACGACCGGGTCGTGCAGTGGGACGCGCGGGCGCTGGCCAAGGTCGGGGCGACGCCCGGTGACCCGGCGGTGGAGGCGGACCGGCTCCTCCGGCGCGAGGCGCTCCTCGAGTCGATCTGAATTCCCCCCGCGCGGCCGGGGAGGCGTCCCGTACCGACGCGTCAGTCCGACAGCGTCAGCACCGTCTTGATCGTCCCCTCGGCCTTGCCGCCGAGGGCGTCCGAGTACGACCCGAGCGGGAGCCGGCGGGACACGAGCTGCTCGGCGAGGGTGCCCCACCGCGTGCGGAAGGCGGTGAGGTGCCGGAGCCCGCTCTCGAAGTGGCGGCGGTTGGCGTTCACCGAGCCGACGATCGCCCGGTTCCCGAGGACGACGGAGCGGAACACCCCGCCGTCCAGCCCGCTCCCCGGCACGGGGCCCTCGGGCGGGATCCCGGTCAGGACCAGCGCCCCGTTCGGGGGGAGGAGCCCGATGAGGGCGACGTCCAGCGAGGGCGACCCCGAAGCCTCGACGATGAGGTCGAAGGTGCGGCCCTTGAGCGCGGAGAGGCCGGCGGAGACGTCGACGTGCGCGACGCCGACCTGGGCGAGCAACCGCGCCGCGGGGGTCCGGTCGTCGTGGCGGTCGATGGCGGTGACCGAGAAGCCCTCCGCCGCGAGGACGAGCGCGGCGAGCATGCCGACCGCGCCGGTGCCGGTGACGAGCGCCGTCGGGGCGGACGGGCCGGCGTCCGTCCCCGGGGGCGCCGGCCCCAGCCGGCCCAGCACCCGGCGGCCCTCGGCGACCGCCTTCTCGACGACGCTGAGCGGCTCCAGGAGCACGGCGCTCAACCGGTGCGCGCGGGGGACGTGGACCACGTACTCGGGCTGCTCCACGTAGAACTCGGTGAGGTAGCCGTCCCGCGCCTTGATCCCCCGCTCGGTGAACAGCCCGGTCTCGCAGAAGTCCGACCGGTTCGCCCGGCAGTACCGGCAGATGCCGCACCCCCGCCGGACCGTGGCGACGACGAGGTCCCCGACCCGGAAGTCCGGCACCTGGGCGCCCACCTCGACGACCCGCCCCAGGTTCTCGTGGCCGAGGATGAGGTCGGTCCGCCCCGGGGGCGGGGTGCCGTACTTCCCCGCGACGATGTCGCGGTCGGTCCCGCAGATGCCGCACTCGAGGAGACGCACCTTGAGCTCGCCCGGACCGGCCGACGGTTCCGGCGCTTCGCCGAGCCGGACGCCGGATGCCGGGGGGCTCACGAGGAGCGCCTTCATCGCTGGGTCAACGGTAGGGCTTCAACTTCGGTTCCGCCGAGGCGAGGGCCGCGTCCACGCGCTGGGCCTCCTCCGGGGTGAGCGGGTCGTACGGGCTCCGGTACCCCACCCCGAGGCCGGTCAGCCTCGCGAGGAGGTGCTTCGCGGTGGACGGGAACGGCCCGGCCTGCAGGGCGGCGAGGAGCGCGGTGAGCGACTCCGCGAGGGCGGCGCGGCGCGCCGCGTCCCCCGACCGCGCCGCGTGGACGACCTCCACGGCGAGCTTCGGGACGACGTTCGCCGAGCCCATGATCCCGCCCGCGGCGCCGCGGGCGACCGCCTCGGGGACCAGCGCGTCGTCGCCGGGCAGCACGACGAACCCGTCCGGGCGGCCCCGGAGGAATCCCTCCACCGAGTCCATCGACTCGCTCGTGTCCTTCACGCCGGCGAGGACGCCGTCCCGCGCGAGCCGGTGCACGAGCGCCGGGGCGAGCGCGTATCCCACGTGCGTCGGGATGTTGTACGCCAGCATCGGGAGGCGCACCGCCTCGTGGATCGCGCGGTAGTACCGTTCGATCGCCGCCTCCGTCGGCACGAGGTAGTACGGCGGCAGGACGACGAGCGCCGCGGCCCCGGCCTCCTCCGCCTGGTTCGCGAACGCGACCGCCTGGCCGGTCGACGGGGCGCCGCAGCCGACCCACGCGTCGGTGTGCCACCCGACGCTCTCGATGACCGCCTCGAGCAGCTGGCCGCGCTCTTCGAACGAAAGGGACGGGAACTCGCCCATCGTACCGAGGGCGAAGACGTGGTCGGCGTGCGCGTCGCACATCCGGCGGGTGAGTCGGGCGTTCTTCCCCGCGTCCACCCGGCCGTCGTCGTCGAACAGTGTGAGGAGAGGTACTGCGAGCCCGTCGAGGGCCATTACGGCGCGCAGAACCGCGATGCGCCTTAACGGTTGCCCGATTCCGAGCGCGCGGCCCGCAGCAACGCAGATACCTCCCCGTCCGCTCGCGGTCCGGGAGCGATGACGCCCGACGCCGCGCGGACACCGGACGGCTGGACGCTCGGGTTGGACGAGGCGGGCCGGGGCAGCCTCGTGGGGCCGCTCGTCCTCGGCGGCTGCCTCGTGCGGAACCGGGACCTCGGGGGGCTCCGCGCGATCGGCGTCCGCGACTCGAAGCTCCTGAGCCCGGCGCGCCGCGAGGAGGTGTACCGGGCGCTCGGCGCGGTCGGCCGGCGCTACTCGCTCTCCCTCCCGCCGGCCGAGGTCGACCGGTGGGTCGCGCGGGGCCGGCTGAACGCGCTCGAGGCGCACGGCTTCGCGCGGCTCATCCGGCGGAGCGGCGCGACGGCCGTCTGCGTCGACGCGTGCGACCCGGTCGCCGACCGGTTCGGCCGGACCGTCGCCGCGCTCGCCGGGACCGGCGTCTCGGTGGACGCCCGCCACCGGGCCGACCGGGAGGTGCCGGTCGTCGGCGCGGGGTCGATCGTCGCGAAGGTCCGGCGGGACCGCGCGATCCGGGCGCTCGCCCGGTCGCTGGGCGCGTCGGTGGGCAGCGGGTACCCCTCCGACGCGACGACCGTCGAGTTCGTCCGTCGCTGGCTCGCCGAGCGGCGGGACCGGCCCGGCTGGGTCCGCTGGTCGTGGCGAACGGTTGAAACCCTTATGCCTCGCGTGCCGCTACGAACGCTCGATTCCGAATGGCGGTGATCGAGGAGACGCTGGCGTCGCTCGTCGACCGGTTCAACCGGCACGCCGCGCAGAACCCCGGCGTCAAGTCCGAGCTCGCCGGGCTCGAGCGCACGATCGCGATCCACTTCTCCGACGGGCCGTCCTTCCGGGTCGAGCTCCACGACGGGGAGCTCACCGGCCTGCGGAGCGGCCACTCCGAGCGGGCCGACCTCACGGTCCGGACCGACACCGCGACCTTCCTGGGGCTCGTGCACAAGGAGATCGGCCCGATGAAGGCCCTCGTCACCCGAAAGCTCCAGATCGACGGCTCGCTCGACGACAAGATCCTGTTCCGGAAGCTGCTCTGACGAGCGCGCCCTGGGGAGCCGTGCGTCGATGATCCCGAGCCCGGGTTTCGCCCCCGCGCCGGACCTCGTCGCGGTGCAGGGGGACGCGGGCGTCGAGCTCGCGCGCCGGCTGCCGGACACGCCGTACTCCACCATCTCCATCGGGGGGCTCCGATGGAAGGTCGACCGGGCGTTCACGAGCGGACCCCCGAACGACCCGAGCGCGGTCGTCGTCCAGCACGCGCGGTGGCCGGAGGAGCCCGACGTGATCGCGTGGGACCCGGCGGCGGCGTGGGCCCTCCTCCGCCGGATCCCCGGCTGGAGCTACGTCAGCGTCGCCCCGGAGCAGGCCGCGTTCTTCGCGGAGCGGATCGAGTCCGAGCTCGGCGTGCCGACGACGCGGTTCGACGACCTCCACTACGTGCTCGAGCGGGCCCCGGTCCCGCACGCCGACCCGGCCGTCCGGCGGCTCGGACCGGAGGATATCCCGCTATTGGAGGCCGCGCCGCGCGACGTCCAGGGGGCCGGCTACCGCACGTTCCGCGAGCTCGTGTCCGAGGGCGCGGCGGCGGGCGGGGTGGTCGACGGGCGGCTCGTGTCGCTCGCGACCGTCTCGGCGCAGACCGACCGGTACGCGGACATCGGCATCGACACGCTCGAGGCGTACCGCCGTCGCGGCCTCGCGGCGGCCGGGGCGTACCTCATGGCGACGGAGGCGCGCGCGCGAGGGCTCACGCCCGTCTGGAGCACGGGCGACTACAACCGCCCGTCGCAACGGGTCGCCGAGAAGCTCGGGTTCCGCCCGTACGGCCGGCGCACGTTCATCGTGGTCGAGGCGCTCCGGGCGCGCGGCGGCCATCGCCCGGCCTGACCCTCCGTCGGGCGGGCCGCCCGCCGGAGGAATCCGGGGGGGTCGGCCGGGGACCGCGAACGCGGCGCTACGGCAGGAAGACGCACGCCGCGATGCAGACCCCGTAGTGGTCCATCGGGATCGACAGCTCCTCGGTCCGGAAGTAGATCCGCTTCAGCTCGACGCCCCGGAAGTGGGCGATCTCCTCCATCCGCCACCGGAGGAACTCCTTGAGCGCCTTCTGCGTGCCGCTCAGGTGGCCCTCGGCGACGTAGCCGCCCTGCCCGTCGGTCCGGAAGCCGTACGCGATCCCCGCGCTCACGACCTCGCCCTCGCCGCCGCCCATCCGCGCGAGCACGGCGTGCGT
>JASHRQ010000051.1 GCA_030037265.1 Thermoplasmata archaeon
CTCTGGCGGGACACGGTGGACGAGATCGAGCGGGAGGCCCGGGTGATCCGGACCGAGGTCGCCCACGAGTTCGAAGGCAAGGGCCGGTAGAGCCGGCGAAAGTCCCGGCGGTCCGCCGGTCAACGAATGGGGCCGGGAACGCGGCCCTAGTACGTGGGCGAGCGGGTTCCCGGAAGGCCCTTCTCGCGCGGAGGCCCCAGCCGACTCTTCGAAGAAACATTAATCCCTTCCGGCTCAGGTCGGCGCCCGGCTCCCCGAGGAGAAACGATGTCGATCCAGAGCGATTTCAAGACGTTCATCACGAAGGGCAACATCATCCAGCTCGCCATCGCCTTCGTGATGGGCATGGCGTTCAGCGCCGTCGTCACCGCCCTCGTGACCGACTTCGTCGACCCGCTCATCGGCCTCGCCGGGGGCACGTCCTCTCTTTCCGCGCTCAAGACCTGCCTCGGGTCGGCCTGCTTTGGCTGGGGAGCCTTCCTGAGCGCCGCGATCGACTTCATCATCGTGGCGCTGATCCTGTTCTTCGCGATCGTCTACCCGATGCTGCGGATCCAGGCGCGGCAGGAGGCCCGGAAGGCGAAGGCCCCGCCGACGACCAAGTCGTGCCCGTTCTGCGACTCGACGATCTCCATCAAGGCGATCCGGTGCCCCAACTGCACCGCGTCGCTTCCGGCGCCCGAGGCGCCCCCGGCCCCGCCGCTCGCCGCGGCCGGGCCGGCCGCGCCGCACTCGTGAGACGGCCCGGGTCTACCGCGTCCGGCGCCGGGCGGGCACCGCGGCGACCCGCGGCGCCGCCGGCGTCGGTGGGGTGACGCCGAACCGGGGGTCCGCGTCGAGGTCGTTGCGCGGGCTCGGTCGCTTCGCGGGCGGGACCCGCGCGAAGTCGACCTCCGCGACGAGGCTCCCGTCCCCACCGGCGAGGTGGCGGATCGTTCCGTTCGGCTCGACGACGCTCGACTGGCCGGGGAAGTGGGCCCCCGCCTCGTCGGCCGCCAGGTTGGAGACGGCCACGAAGATCCCGTGGGAGTAGGCGGTGGCGATCGCCAGGTGGTTGTACGAGTAGAGGCCCTCGATCGGGCCGGTCTCCTCCGCCCACGCCATCGGGATGAGGAGGAGCTCGACCCCGTTGTGGGCGTGCCACGTACCCATCTCCGGGAACTGGAGGTCGTAGCACACCTCCACGCCGACGCGGTGGCCGTCGAACTCGAACGAGAGCGGCACGTCGCCCGGCCGGAAGATCTCCTTCTCCATGTTCCACAGGTGGATCTTCCGGAAGATCCGGGTCTCCTTGCCGTCGATCGCGTACGCCGAGTTGTACAGCTCGTCCCCGTCGCGCTCGGCGAAGCCGCCCACGATGAGCCGATGCTTCTCCCTCGCGATCCGCTCGAGCCCGCGCAAGGTCTCTCGGCCATCGACGAACGGGGAGATCTCCGAACGGCTCTGGTACATGTAGCCGCACGACGAGAGCTCCGGGAACACCACGACGTCCGCGGCCGTGTCCGCCGCCAGGCGTTCGATCCGTCGCCAGTTCTCCTCTCGTCCCGGGAACTTCGGCGCAAACTGCACTACCGCGACGCGCATCGCCCGCAGGAACGGGGCCCGGTACTTACGTTGCTCGGGGGCGGCGGGCCGGAGGACGCGGCGAGTACCGGTCCCCGCCGGCCCGCTCCTCGGGGGCACGGCGGGGTGCGGAAGGCCGGTCGAAATTCAATAATACCCCGACCGAGTCAGGGGGCCGTGGCCGGGCTCGCCCAGCGGTTCGAGGACTCGCGGGAGAGTGCGGTCCGCCAACGCCGGGCCCGGACGACCGACGACTGACCGGACCCACCGGGGGGATGCAGAGGATGGAAACCAGCGCGGCAGCGCACGATGAAACGGAGAAGACCGTCTTCGCTCGGAAGACCAGCGGGCTCGTGAAGGAGCTCGGGACGTTCGAGTCGTTCTCGATCAGCCTCATCTCGCTCGGCCCCGGCCCCGCGTTCGGGCTGTTCCTCACGATCCTCCTGTTCGTCACGGGAGCGAACCTCGACCAGGCGGTCCTGCTCGCCGCGCTGATCGGGATTCCCGTCGTCGCGACGTACGCCCTCATCGCCATCGAGATCCCGAGGTCCGGCGGCGAGTACGTCTACGCCTCGCGGGAGCTCCATCCGTTCTTCGGCATCCTCTCCGCGTACGGGCGGATCATGAACGTGATCTGCTACGCGGCCGTCCTTCCCTACTGGTTCATGACCTACAGCATCGGGCCCGGCCTCGCCGCGTGGGGCTCGTTCACCAACTACTCCGGCTGGGCGACGTTCGGCGACATGTTCTACCCCGGGACGTCCAGCTCCGTGGCCCAGTTCGACATCGTCGTCATCGGCGTCCTGCTGACGCTGGTCGTCATGATCCTCTGGATCGCGATGAAGCCCCGGCTGGCGTTCCGGGTCTTCTCGGGCCTCCTCATCCTCGAGCTCGTGGCGCTCGTCGTCTCGGTGGTCGCGCTCGCGATCATGGGGCACACCGGCTTCGTGAACGCGGTGAACGCGTTCGCCACCTCGCATGGCCTGGGCGCGAACTACTACGCGACGGTCTCCGCCTACGGCGCCTCGGCGTGGGGCTCCTACGGCTCGTCGCTCCGGAATACGATCCTGTTCGTCCCGCTCGTCTTCGCGTTTTACTACATGTTCGGGAACGCGCCGAGCTACATCGCGGGCGAGTTCAAGCGCTCCACCCGGAGCATCGCCTACGGGATCGCGATCTCGTTCGCGCTCGCGGTGGCGTTCGCCGTGGCGATCGTCGTCGTCTTCGAACAGGTCGTCGGGATGAACTTCCTGAACGGCGCGGTCGCGACGTCGGTCTACTTCATCGCGCCCACGGGACCCGCCTTCAATCCATTGCCGTTCGGGGCCGGACCCACGTCGCTGCCGGGCTTCGCGTTCCACGGCAACACGATCCTCCTGGGCCTGATCTTCCTCGGCTCGGCGTCGTGGTACCTGTTGTGGCTCATTCTCGGGCTGTACATCTTCTCGCGCTACGCGCTGTCGATGTCGCTCGACCGGATCTGGCCCCGGTGGTTCGGCAACGTCACGCGGTCGACCCATCAGCCCTGGGTCGGCATCGTGGCGATCTCGATCGCCGGGTTCATCCTGCTCCCGCTGATGACCTACAACTACGACGCGCTCTACACCCCGCTCGTCTTCCTCCTGTTCTTCCTCCCGATGATCACGGTGGCGCTGACCGCGCTGTCGCTCACGGCCCTCGGGTGGCGCCGGCACAAGCCGGTCCGCGCGCTGGTCGGGTTCGTCGCGTTCCTCGTGACCGCGATCTCGGCGTACCTGGTGTCGACGCTCCCGCTGCTCGGGACGGCGTCGGGCTTCACGCCCTCGAACAAGGAGACGGGGGCGATCATCATCGTCGTCATCCTGATCGCGTCCGGCGTGACGTACGCGGTGTCGCGGTGGTACAACCAGCGCACCCGCGGCATCGACATCGGGCTCGCGTTCAAGGAGCTCCCGCCGGACTGAGCCGCGCGCCGCGGCGTCTCTTCGGTCGGCTCCCCGGGACCCCATGACCGAGCCCGTCGACCCCGCGCGGTCGCCCCGGTTCGCGCAGGTCGCCTCGTTCGCCCGCCTCCCGCTGACCCGGGACCTGTCGACGGCGAAGGGGGTGTTCCTCGGCATCCCGTGGGACGACGCGACGAGCTTCCGAAGCGGCGCCCGCGAGGGGCCGTCGGCGATCCGGAACCACTCCCGGCTCGTCCGCTCCTACAACCTGTTCGCCCAGGTGTACCCGTTCCGCGTGCTCGACCTCGTCGACTGGGGCGACGTCGACCCGGTGCCGGGATACCTCGACGACACCTTCCAGCGGATCGACGAGGCGCTGACGCCGATCTTCTCGCGGCGCATCGTGCCGTTCATCGCCGGCGGGGACCACTCGATCACGCTCGCGATCCTCCGCGCCCAGAAGAAGGCGAGCGGGACGCCGGTGAACCTGCTCCACTTCGACGCCCACTACGACACCTGGGAGTCGTACTGGGGCGGGAAGCGGTACACCCACGGGACGTGGGTGAAGCGGGCGTACGAGGAGGGCCTCATCGCGCCGGGCGGGGTGTTCCAGGTGGGGATCCGCTCCTCGCTCTACTCGCACGAGGACGTCGGGAACAACGCGCGGATCGTCGACCGCACGTTCACCTCCGAGGACGTCGACGCGGAGGGGTACCGGCCGATCGCCGACCGGCTGGTCGCCGCGCTCGGCGGCCGGCCGACCTACGTCTCCGTCGACATCGACGTGCTCGACCCCGCCTACGCCCCGGGCACCGGGACGCCGGAGCCCGGGGGGCTCACGAGCCGCGAGCTCCTCCACTTCCTCCGCGAGCTCCACCGGGTGCCGATGGCCGGGTTCGACCTCGTCGAGGTCGCGCCGCAGTACGACCACATGGGCCAGGTGACGGCGCTCACGGCGGCGAACCTGTTCTTCGAGGCGATGTCGTCGGTCGCGCGCCAGCGCTCCGGCGCCGCGCCGGCCCGCTAGTGGACCTCGTCCACTTCCTCGAACCACGGCTCGGCCGTGCCGCGGAGCCGGCGCTTCTCCCACCGCCGGGTCTTCGGGATCGAGTCCAGGAACTGCCGGTACGCCCGGAGGCTCTCGCGGGCCCGCGAGAGCGTCTCGGCCGGCGGGGGCTCGGGGACGCGGGCGAGCCCGTCGAGATGCGCGGCCGCGTGCTCGAGGTTCTGCTGGGCGTCGTACCAGAACCCCCAGTCGTCCCCGAGCACCCGGGCGAGGTAGTCGCGGTCGAGCCGGTCGGGCGGGAAGGCGGACGCGCCGGCCGCGAGGTCGACGAGGTCGCGCGGGGTCGTCTGGTGGATCTGCAGCTTCGACAGCATCAGGTCCTCGACGGACAGCGTGACGCCGCCCGGGAACGGCTGGCGGAGCGCGATCTCGTGGCTGAACCGGAGGACGTCGAAGAAGACGTCGACGGAGAAGGCGGGGTGGAAGTAGATGTTCCGGTACATGCCGAACAGGGCGTTCGTCTCGCGGTCCTCCCGGTAGCCCAGCTCCCGCACGAACAGCTTGTAGACCCGGCTCGAATGCTTCTCCCAGCCGGCGAGGTCGAGGTCCTTGAAGACCGGGGCCGGCTTCGCGGCGCCGTCCCGGAACAGGAACAGCGCGCGCGCCTCGGGCCGGTCCCGGAGCCGGTAGTACAGCCCGACGGAGCCGCAGACGCGGAGCGGCGCCGAGCGCTGCTCGCCCATCGACACGATCCGCTCGACCTCCGCGAGGAACGGGGCCTCGTCCAGCGCGACGACCGGCATCCGCCTCACCCCAGGACGAACAGGTGCGACAGCACCCGGTCGTCCTCCAGGTCGATGAGCAGCCCCTGGAGGTGGCCGCTGAAGTACGCGCTGCCGGGGTTGAAGACCGGGACGCCCGCGACGGCGTCGATCGCCTTCGATTCGTGGATGTGGCCGTGGAGCCCCACGACCGGATGGACTGACTCGAGCAGCGCGCGCACCGACGGGGAGCCGACGTGGTGCTCGACGAGCTGCCCCGCCACGGTGCGGGGCTTGAGGTCGGCGTCAAGCTCCGGCGCGAGGTCGAGCCCCGTGTCGGAGGGAGGGGCGTGCACGTCGACGATCGTCCGGCGCGGGTTCCCGATCTGGCCCCGCGTCCGGTCCAGCACCTGCTCGAGCTCGCGCTCCTCCAGGTCGCGCGGGCAGTGCCACGGGGTCATGTTCGCGTAGCCGCAGCCGAACACCTCGTACGGACCGGCGCGGACGATCGACCCCTCCGGCACGAGCAGGTTCTCCGGGCCCTCCGCGCGGAGGAGGTCGAGGATGTCGTCCGTGTCGTCGTTGCCGACGTTCATCACGACGGGGATCCCCTTCGGGGTGAGCCGCTCCCGGACGAGCCCGAGCCACCGGCGGACCCGCTCGCGCGCGAGCCGGTTGAAGATCCCCTCCATCTCCTCCGGAGCGCCGCGGAGGCGCCGCCACTCCTCCGGCGAGGTGACGAGCGTGTACCGTCCCTGGTCCGCCACCTGCTTCTCGACGGACGGGAGCTCCGCGGCCGCCACGTGGTGGGGCGAGGTGCCGGTCGGGTACCAGCGGTAGCCGCCCTCCTCGGGGAAGAGCGGGACGAGCGTCTTCCCGAGGATGTCGCCCCCGTAGATCAGGAGGTCCGGCTCATAGACCGACGCCGAGTTGAGGAACTTCCGAAAGCAGATGTCCGACCCGTGCAGGTCGCTCACGAAAAAGATGCGGAAGCGACCCACTGCCCCCGGCAGGGTCCGCGGCTTATAACCCGAGCGCGGGGGCGGTCCGGCTCGGCGTCCCGGACGGAACGGCTTAGAACCCGGCGCCCGTGGTCCGGGCGTGCTCGAGTACACGGGAATCCGCGTGCGCGACCTCGACCGGGCGCGACGGTTCTACTGCGAGGGGCTCGGCCTTCGGACCCACAGCTCCGGCCGGATGACGGCCGGGGGGCGGTGGGAGACGCTCGAGGACCCGGTCTCGAAGGCGCAGCTCGAGCTCAACTTCTACCCGGACAACCCGCCCTACCGGGAGGGGGACGAGCTCGACCACCTGGGGTTCCGGGTGGAGGGGCTGGAGGCGACCGTCGCGCGCCTCGTAGAGCTGGGCGCCCGCGTGCGGATCCCGGCCTTCCGCGAGAAGGACGAGCGACTCGCGTTCCTCTCCGACCCGGACGGCGTCTGGATCGAGCTCTACGAGAAGGGGGGCGAGGAGCAGCCCCCGACCTCGCGGGGCGGGGAGTAGGGCGGGTCCGCCCGGCCCGGCCCGCCCGGTCCGGCGGCCGGGTAGAGCTCGGTCGACAGTCCCGGCACCTCCCCGCCGGCCCACGGGGAGCGGGACCAGCTCCGGCGGCCCTCGGCGGCGAGCAGGATCGCGGTGCGGGACAGCTCCGAGATCCAGGTCGCCGAGGCGACCTCCGCCAGCGGGACCTCGCGGAACTCGGCGATCTCCGGCGGCCGGGCCTCGGGCGTTCCGGAGCGGCGGGTCACCTCGAACGCGAAGTAGACGTCGCTGGCGGTCGGCTCGAGGACCTTGTGGCGGACGAGCAGGAGCCGGCCGACCGTCGTGGAGACGCCGGTCTCCTCCTCGAACTCGCGCCGGAGCGCCGCCTCGAGGCTCTCCCCGGCCTCGACGAAGCCGCTGGGGATGGTGAACCGGGTCCGGTACACCGCGAGGTTCACGAGCGCGCGCCCGTCGCGGAGGAGCACGCCTCCGACCCCCACCCGGGTGTGGGGGGGAGGAAGGGGGGTCGAGTGGGACGGGGCCACGCCGTGCCGTGGTGTCGGGCGAGTTTATCCTTTCGTGTCGTCCGCGTCCCGGGCGCGCCGCGCCTCTCGGAGCACGGATATAATACCCGGGGCCGCCGTCGGACGCCCGAGCTCCATTGGAAGGTGCCCCGTCCCTCGGGCCGACCCCCGAACAAGTCGCCCCGGTGCCGCCCGAGAAGCCGCTCGGAATGAGCTCGAGCTTCGTCTACATCGTGAGCCTCGTGAGCCAGCTCATCGGCTACGTGAGCTCCTTCGAGATTGCGAAGCACGTCTCCACGAGCGCCGCCGGGTTCGCGCTCTGGGGATTCATCCAGTTCAACCTGCTCCTCGCCTCGTCCGTGAACTCGCTGGGCGAGCTCCGGCTCGGCTCGGCGTTCGTCTACTACATGGGGCGGGACCGGTCGTACACGCGCTACACCGGCACGTACTTCCTCGCGCGGACCGGCTTCGTGGTCGTCTCCGGCATCGCGCTCCTGCTGCTCGCCCCCGAGATCGGGCTCACCGTGGCCCCGTCCAGCCTGTCGACCAGCACGATCGCGCTCTACTCGAGCATCGCGATCTTCATGGCGCTCCCGATCCTGTGGACGCCCAGCACCGTCTACACCCAGCTCCACGTGGGGATGGGCGACTCCATCCGCGCCCAGTACCCGACGCTCGTCGAGTCGATCGTCCGGACCGCGGCGCTCGTGGCGGCGGCGTTCCTCTTCCCGACCGTCGGTACGCACGTCGACGCGGATGCGATCTGGGCGCTGACCGGGGCGTACGTCCTCGGCGCGAGCGCCTCGGCGATCGTGAGCCTCCGGAGCGTCTGGAGCCACTTCTCGCGGTTTCGGATGCCCGACCTCCGCCACCTCCTCTCCTACGCCTGGCCGCTCATCGGCAGCATGGGGCTCCTGTACGCCGTCACCAACGCGCTCCCGATCCTGGCGAGGGCGTTCTACCAGACCGAGGCGGTCGCGGTGCTGAGCGCGTCGAACGGATTCCGGGTGCTCCTGCTCGCGCTCGCGGCCGCGGTCGTCGTGCCGCTCTTCCCGCACCTCGCGGGATTGCATAGCCGCGGGGAGGGGGCCGCGGTCCGCGACCGCATCTGGCGCGCGCTCCGGTACACGACCATGATGGTCGTCCCCGGAGCCGTGCTGTTCGTCGTCTATCGCTCGACGCTCCTCGGGATCCTGTTCAACAACACCTACGCGACCGGGTTCGACCTGTCGACGCACTCGTACCTGCCGGGCGGCGGCGGGGCCGTGCCGCTCGCGCTGCTCGCGCTGTCGGCCGTGCCGCTGTCGCTGAGCCAGATCATCGGGACCTCGCTCAACGCCGTCGGCCAGCAGCG
>JASHRQ010000052.1 GCA_030037265.1 Thermoplasmata archaeon
GGCGGTCCACCGCGCCGCCGCCTCCGCGTTCGGCCGCCGGACGGCGGACCAGCGGCTGGCCCCGATCGAGGCGCTGCAGCTGTACACGCGGAACGCCGGGGTGATCCTCGGCGAGCCGGAGCTCGGGCGGCTCGCGGCCGGGGGCCCCGCGGACCTCCTCGTGCTGTCGGTCCCGTCGCTCGACGCGGCGGTCGGCAGCGCCCGGCCGCCGGTCGCGGAGACGTGGGTCGGAGGCGTCCGGCGATTCCCCTCCGCATCGGCTTAAGCGCCCGGGGCTGACCCTCCGAAGGTCCCGCATGTCCACCCCCGCGCCGGTCCCCCCGTTCCGCACCTTCTCGCCGTCGATGCGGGTCGACGCGCTGCTCGGCGACTGGCGCGCGGTCCTGCCGCCGGAGGCGACGACGGAGGAGCAAGAGGCGGAGCTGTACCGCCGGGCGTGGGCCGAGTACACGGCCGGGGACTACGGGTTCGGCGTCTGGTGCTGGCACGAGACCGACCGCCTCACGAACTCGCTCGGGAGCGTGAAGGAGGTGACCCGCCTCCTGGGACCCGGCCGGTACTTCGGGTTCCCGCATCGCCGGGCGGTGGCGGAGCAGGTGCCGCTCGACCGGGTCTACCGCCCCCGGAAGGGGGACATGAGCACGCCCCGGCCGGAGGCGATCGTCCTCGCGAACTACCAGCTGCTCTGCGCGTACCTCGTCCACGCGAAGCGCGGCGACCCGAAGGCGAAGGCGCAGTTCCAGATCGCGCTCCTCGACCTCGAGGACCGCCGCCGGGCGGACCCGTACCTCAAGTTCTTCGAGACGTTCCGCGAGCTCCTCGAGCGGCCGGCGGCGCGGACCCCGTCCCCGCGCGCGCCCCCGGGCTGACGGGACCGGGGCGCGCTACGCGCCGGTCCGGGCCGCGGTCCAGGACTGCTCGGCGGCCCACTCGGCGAACCGGTGCCAGCCGACCGCGGGGTAGTCCCGCCGGAGCCGCTCCACGTCCACCGAGAAGCCGTGCCGCTCGAGCCAGTCCACCAACCGGGCGTCGTCGGTGGCCGGGGGTCCGCGCGACGCGTCCGGCGCCGCGGCCTCGCACCGGATCGGACGGCCGAGCTGCCGCGAGAGGACCGCCGCCGCCTCAGCCCCGGTGGGCTCGTCGGAGGCGACCTCGACGCGCTGCCCCCGGAACCGGGGCGCCTGCTCGACGGCGAGCGAGACGAAGGCGCCGAGGTCGTCGAGCGCGACCAGCTGCGCCTTCCGGTCCGGGCCGAACCCGGCCGGGAGCCGGCCGGCCGAGAGCGCCGCCGCGCCCGCCGGTCCCGCGAGGTTCTCCATGAAGCTCACCGGCGCGAGGACCGCGAACGGGATCCCCGCCGAGCGCAGGTGCGTCTCGACGGCGAACTTGCGGTCGAACTGGGGGACGCCGGTCGACCGGTTCGCCGACGCGGCCGAGGAGTAGACGAGGAACGGCAGGTCCGCTTCCCGGAACGCGTCGACCGCCGCCGTCCCCCCGCGCGTCTCCGCGGCCGGCTCGCCGCCCCCCGGCGGCCCGACGAGGAACGCCGCGTCGACGAGCTGGGCGGCGAGGGCGAGCGCCGCCGGGTCCTCGACCGAGCCGGCGTACAGCTCCACCCCGCCGGCCCGGAGGGCGGCCGCGGCCGGGGCGCGGGGGTCGCGCACGACGGCGCGCACCCGGTGGCCGCGGGCGAGGAGCCGCCGGACGACGGCGCCGCCCTGCCGCCCGGTTGCGCCGGTCACGAGCACGTGGAGCGACCGGTCGGCGAGGAGGTGCATCGCCGACTTCGCCGAGGGCACGCGAGCCCCCGACGCCGGGCGGTTATGACGCTACCGGCCCGGCCCCGGGGGGCGGGCCCCGGTCGTCGCGCGGTGCGCGAGGGCCGGGAAGTACTCCGGCCGCCGCTCGCCGGTGATCGCGTAGACGGCCTTCTCGGCGATCTTGCACGCGTTGTCGCCGACCCGCTCGAGGTGCCGGCCGGCGAGCAGGTAGCGCGCGAGCCGCTCCGTCGACGGCCCGCCCCGCTGGAGCAGCGGGAACACCTTCGCCTGGAGCCGGCCGTGGAGGTCGTCGACGTCGTCGTCCAGCGCGAAGATCGACCGCGCGAGCGCCGCGTCCCCCCGGACGAGCGCCTGGATCGACCGCTGGACCATCGCCCGCGCCCGCTCGTCCATCTGGCGCAGCAGGTCGGCCGGGCCGGGGTCGGACGGCTCGGGGGCGGCGGTCAGGTTCCGCGCGAGGTCGTAGCCGAGCCGCCCGACCCGGTCGACGCAGTTCGCGATCTTGAGGACCGCGCCGATCATCCGGAGGTCGCCGGCCTCGGGCTGGAGCGTCGCGATGAGCCGCATCGCCTCGGTCTCGATCGCCACGTCGAACCGGTCGAGCGGGATGTCGCGCGCGGCCACGCTCTCGGCGAGCGCGCGGTCGGTCGCGAGGAGCGCCCGCGTGCCGTCGGCGACCATGCCGACGGCGAGCTCCGCCATCGCGGCCACGTGGCCCTTGAGGGCGTCGATCGGGTCGTCGGAGGCCACCGCCGGGTGGGGCGCTTCTGCGTTCATGCGAACCGTCCGCTGACGAACTGCTGGGTGAGCGGGTCCCGCGGCCGCTCGAGCATCTCCGCCGTCGGACCCTGCTCGATGAGGCGGCCCGCGCTCAGGAAGGCGACCCGGTCCGAGACGCGCGCCGCCTGGCCCACGTTGTGCGTGACGAGAATCAGGACCAGCTCCTCCTTGAGGTGCCGCATCGTCGTCTCGACGCGCTGCGTCGCGATCGGGTCGAGGGCGCTCGTCGGCTCGTCCAGGAGCAGCACGCTCGGATGCACCGCGAGCGCCCGGGCGATGCACAGCCGCTGCTGCTGGCCGCCGGACAGCGCGAGCGCCGGCCGGTCGAGCTCGTCCTTCACCTCGTCCCACAGCCCCGCGCGGGCGAGGGCGTCGGTCACCGACCGGTCGATCTCCGCCTCGGGCTCGTGCGCGACCCGGAGCCCGAACGCCGCGTTCTCGAACACCGACATCGGGAAGACCGTCGGGCGCTGGAACACCATCCCGATCCGGCGGCGGACGAGCACCGGGTCGACCCCCCGGTCGTAGATGTCCTGCCCGTGGTACCGGATCGACCCCGAGACGGTGAGCCCGGGGGTCAGCTCGACCATCCGGTTCAGGGTGCGGACGAAGGTGGTCTTCCCGCAGCCCGAGGCGCCGATCACCGCCGTCAGGCTCCGGGCCGGGAAGTCGAGGTCGATGCGGTCGAGCAGCGTGCGCCGCTCCGCGCGGACCGTGAGCCCGCGCACCTGGAGCACCGGCCCGCCGTCGAGGGCCGCGCTCACTGGTAGAGCCCCTCCAGCCGCTGCCGGTACCGGGCCGCCACGACGCGCACGACGACGTTCAGGGCTAAGACGACCACGATGACGAGGAACGCGGCCTGGAAGGCGAGCGTGTAGGCGACGTCCCCCGGCGGCTGGTTGAAGCCGGTCCAGATGAGGTAGGTCGTGAACACCGCCGGCTGGAACGCCCCCGTCGGCACGAGGAGCCCGGGCTCGACGGTCAGCACGATCGGCGCGGTCTCCCCGACGCCGATCGCCATCGCGAGGAAGACGCCGGTGAGGATCTGCGGGAAGGCGATCGGGGTGCCCACGCGCAGCAGGTACTGGACCGGCCGCGCCCCGGAGCCGAACGCCGCCTCGCGGATCGGGCGCGGGATCGAGGAGAACGCGAGGTCGACGGTCCGGAAGACGTACGGCGACATGAAGAACGCGAGCGTGACGACGCCGGCGAGGAAGCTCAGCCCCCAGTGGAAGTACAGCACGAACGCGAAGTAGCCGAAGTAGCCGATGATGACCGACGGCATGCCGACGAGCATGTTGGCGGACATCCGCATCCAGCCGGCCGACCGCTCGGGGAGGAACTCCGCGGCGGCCACCCCGCCCAGCACGCCGATCGCGACGGCGATCGCGGTCGCGAGCAGCATGAACAGGAACGTCGTGACGATCGGGACGCCGAGCGCGTCGTGGATCTGGTAGTCGGCGGAGCTCGTGAGGACCGCCCAGCTGAGCCCGGGCAGCGCCTTCGCCGACACGAAGTAGACGAGGTAGGCGATCGGGACGAGCGCCACGAGGAACAGCAGCGGGAGGAGGTAGCCGACCCACCGGTCGAACCCGGTCCGCCAGCGGAGCCGGGCCGTGGTGCCGCGACGGAGCGCGTCCGCGCCGGTGCCCGGCGCCGGACCGAGGGCGGTCGCCATCGGGAGGGGCCTAGAGGCCCGCCACCTCCTCGGCGTACAGGTGCGCCACGAGCCGGCGGCCGATGAGGTTCACCGCGAAGGTGATCGCGAGCAGGACGAGCCCGAGCTCGGCGAGGAGCTCGAGGTACCGCGAGCTCCCGAACGCCGCGTCGAGCTCCTGGAACATGAAGGCGGCCATCGTCCAGGTCGAGTCGTACGCGTTCGACGGGAGCTTGTCCACCGCGCCGATCACCATCGCGACCGCGACGGTCTCGCCGATCGCGCGCCCGAAGCCGAGGAACGCCGCGCTCCAGACGCCGCGGCGGCCGTGGCGGAGCGCGACGCGCCGCACCACCTCCCACCGCGTGGCGCCGAGCGCGAGCCCGCTCTCCCACAGGTCGCGCGGGACCGACCGGAGGGCGTCCCGGATGAGGAGGGTCGTGATCGGCAGCGCCATGAGCGTGAGGACGAAGATCGCGATCGGCAGGCCGACCCCCTCGGACGACGGGGAGATCGAGTTCGCGGCGAACCCCGGGACGAACGCGAGGTGCGACGCGAGCCACGGGTTGAGCACCCGGCCGAACCACGGGGCGACGGCGACGAACGCCCAGATCCCGTAGACGACGCTCGGGATCCCCGCGAGCAGGTCGACCGTCGGGTCGAGGACGCGGGCGAGCGCCCGCGGGAGGTAGGTGGTCGACGCGATCGCGATGCCGAGGCCGAGGAGCATCGACAGCACGAGCGCGGGGACGGCGGTGAGGAACGAGCCGACGATGAGGACGCCGACCCCCCAGACCCCCTGGTCGCTGTTGAACTTGAGCCCGAAGAAGTCCCAGCCGAAGTTGTGGAACCCGCTCGCGAGGAGGAGCGTGATCGCGACCGCCACCACGATCGCCGCGGGCGCGGCCGCCGGGAGGTACGGCACCGCCCGCCCGAGCGACCGGAGCCACCCCCGCCGGGCCGGCGGCGCGGCGGCGGGGGGAGGAACGGGTTCCGGGCCGGTGCCCGTCGCCGGGTCCGGGGGCTCAGTCACGGCGAATCCCTACCCGGGAGGGCGCCCGCTCAGGGCTGCACCGACGCCAGCGCCTGCATGTCGTACCCGGTCACCTCGGGCGTGAGCGGGATGAAGTTCACGCCCGTGATGTAGGCCGACTGGTCGCCGGACGCCGCCCAGTTGCCGGTCGAGATCGCCCACTCGAGGAACTGCACCGTCGCGGCGAGCTTCGCGGACGTCACCGTCGTCCCCCCGGGGGTCGTCTTGATGAGGGCGTACTCAAGGTTGACGAGGGGGTACGGCGTCGGGGACGCCGCGTCCGGGTTCGTGCCGCCGCCGCCCGTCACGAGGGTGATGGCGCCGGCCCAGCTCCCGCCCAGGATCAGGCTGACCGCGAGCCCGTAGGTGTCGTACTGGAGCCGCGAGAGCCCCAGGTTCGCGTCGTACGAGATGTTCTGCGCGCTGGGGAGGATGTAGTTCGCCGGGGAGATCCCCCCGGTCGCGCTCAGCGACAGGTTGTCGCCGACCGCGGCGTACTGGAGGCCGTCCGCGTGCGCGCTCGACTCGTAGCTGATCCCTACGTACCCGATCGAGTTCGTCGTCTGGTCGATCGCGGTGACCATGCCGGAGTTCCCGTCCGCGCCCGTCGCGATGGTGTTGCCCGTGAGGGCGCTCGTGGACGCGCCGTAGGTCCACTGCGACCAGGACATGTCCGCGAGCGACGTGAACAGGAACGTGTCACCGCTCGAGTCCGACCGCTTGATCGGGTGGATCGTCTCCGACGAGAGGCCCGACAGCTGGGCCTGGACCGCGGTGGGCTGGGCCGCCAGGATCAGCGGGTTGTCCCACGTCGTGATCGTCCCGTTGTAGATCATCGCGAGGATCGTGCCGTTCAGGTTCAGGTGCGCGGTGATGCCCGGAAGGTTGTAGTAGATGAGCTGCGCCGAGATCGCGACCGGGAGGTTGATGAGGCTCGTCGCGCTCGCGTTCTTGAGGTAGGCGTCGGAGGCGCCGATGTTCACGACGCCGGTCTCCGCCTCGCTCTGGCCGGTACCGCTGCCGGTGCCGTCGGCCGAGATCTTCGCGGCCGTGTAGTTGCCCGCCCAGGCGGTGATGAGCGGGTACAGGAGCGTCGACCCCGTCTCGGTGAGCGTCGGCGTGCTCGAGGACGACCCGCTCGGGTGCGTCGCGTATCCGATGTAGTACCCCCCGGCGAGTCCCCCGAGGAGGAGGACGATCGCGATCCCGACCGCGACCCCCGTGCCGACGGTGCCGGAGCGCTTGCGCTCGGGCGCGGAGAGGCTCGTCGAAGGGCTCGTGTTCCCTGGACTGTTCGTGCTCATTTCGCTCACCGACTTTGGTTTTCCTCGACGCGGCCGCCCGGCCCGGCGCCTCCTCGGAGGCCCGCCGTCCCGACGCGGTCCGTCATCGGGGCGACCAGCGTCCCTGCCACATATATAGAAATTGAATTTAGACTGTATATTCTCCCATAGGTACCAATATGCTACCGGCTCTCATGCGGCGGAGCCGGAGGGCGCGCGAGGGGTCTTACCGTCCGGTCGCCGTGCCCCGGCCGTGGTCCGCTGGCTGGTCCGGTTCGGCTACGACGGGGCGAACTTCGCGGGATGGGCGCGCCAGCCCGGGCGCCGCACGGTCGAAGGGGAGATCCTCGCCGCGCTCCGCCGCCCGGGGCTCCGGGCGGTCGCCTCGGGGCCGAGCGTCGCCGTCGCGAGCCGCACGGACCGCGGGGTGAGCGCCCGCGCCAACGCCCTCACGCTCGACGCCTCGCTCACCGGCCCCGCGCTCTTGCGGGCGCTCAACGGGATCGCCCCGGACCTCCGGTTCACGGCCGCCGCCCCGGTGCCGGCCGACTTCCGCGTGCGGCGGGCGCTCCGGCGGACGTACCGCTACTACCACGTCGGTCCGGTCCGGGACGTCAACGCCTGGAGGGCGGCCGCCGGGACGCTCGTGGGCGAGGTGGACGTCCGGTCGTTCGGTCGGGGTCTTCCGGCCTCGGGCCCGGTCCGGCGGCGCGTGGAATCGGTGGAGGTCTCCCCGTTTCCCGGCGGGCTCGCGGTCGAGGTCACCGCCCCCTCGTTCGTCTGGGGCATGGTCCGGAAGGTCGTGGCGGCGCTTAGGGAGGTGGACGCCGGGCGCCTGCCGGTGGGCCGGCTCGCGGCGGCGGCCCGGGGGGAGGCCCGCCTCACGCTGCCGATGGCGGGGCCGGAGCCGCTCGTGCTCTGGGCGGTCGACCACGGCGTGGCGTGGACGTGCCGGTCGCCCGGGCTGACCCGCCATCAGTGCCGGTACGCGGCCGGGGAGCGGAACCGTCTCGCGAGCCGGGCCCCGGTGCTCGACGCGGTCTTCCCGGCGCCCTCGCCGGAGTCCGAGGACCGGCGGTAGTCGTCGGCTCCCCCTACCGCGACGGGGGACCCGGCGGCGGCCCCGGGGGGACCGGCACGTGCCGCCCCCGGAGCACGGACAGCGCGGCCGCCGCGGCGAGGATGCCGGCCGAGACGTACAGCGCCCCGTCGATCCCCGTCAGGAACTCCGCCCCGACGCCGCCGATGAGCTTCGTCGTGCCGAGGATCACCTCGTACGCCACGTAGCGGGGGACCGTCGCCGCCGCGATCGAGATCGCGAGCACGAAGCTGAGGAGCGTCCCCGTGTTCGAGAGCATGCTGCGGAGGCCGGAGATCGCCCCGTACGCCCCGCGGGGGGCGTTCGCCATGATCGCCGCGTTGTTCGCCGGCCAGAACATGCCGCCGCCCACGCCCGTCACGACCGTGATCCCGACGACGTCGAGATACGGCGAGTCGACGCGGAGGCTCGCGTACAGGAGGACCCCCACGAGCATGCACACGAGACCGGCCGTCGCGAGGACGCGCGCGCCCAGCCGGTCCGAGAGCCGTCCCATGAGCGGCGACAGGCAGCCGCCCACGATGTACCCGGGCACGAGCAGGAGGGCCGCGTCCAGCGGCGACAGCCCCCGGACCCCCTGGAGGTACATCGTGATCAGGAAGACGACGGCGAGGTACCCCAGCCCCTGGAGGAACGAGCTCCCGAGCGAGTAGGTGAGGATCCGCTGGCGGAACAGCGCGAGGTTGAGGAGGGGCGCCCGCGCCCGGCGCTCCCAGACGAGGAACGGGACGAACAGCGCGAGCCCGACGACCAGCAGCAGCTCGTTCAACGGCCGGAGCCCGTACGAGGCGAAGTCGATCGCCCCGTAGGCGATGGCGCCGAGCGCCCCACCCATCAGGCCGAACCCCGGGAGGTCGAGCGGCGTGCGGTGCCGCTCCACGTCCCGCACGTACCGGAGGCCGAGCCAGACCGCGACGAGGCCGATCGGCGCGTTGATGAAGAAGACGTACCGCCAGCCGAGGTAGGTCGTGATCGCGCCGCCCAGGAGGATCCCCAGGATCGCGCCCAGGTTCCAGCCGAGCGCGGTGTAGCCGAACGCCCGCCCCCGGCGCGCCGGCGGGAAGTGGTCGGCGATGATCGCGCCGCTGTTCGCGAGCATCAGCGAGGCGCCGACCGCCTGCGCCCCGCGGGAGGCGATCAGGAACAGGTCGGTCGGCGCGAAGCCGCAGAACACCGAGGCGATGGTGAACACCGCGAAGCCGATGTTGTAGAGACGGGCGCGGCCGTAGATGTCGCCGATGCGTCCGAGCTGCGTGGTGAGCAGCGTGACGACGAGCAGGTAGAGCAGGATCACCCAGATGATCGTCGCGAGCGGCGACCGGAGCTCGCCGGCCATCGTCGGGAGGGCGAGGATGACGATCGTCGTGTCGACGGCGGGCATCAGGGTCCCGAGGACGAGCACGAGGAGGATCAGGGTCGGGTTCGCGACCCCGCTCCCCGGGGCCGTTTCGGGCGTCGGAGAGGGGTCGCTCACGGAGGGAACCTTTCCGCCGCCGGGTACGGAGGGACTCCGTCAGGGCCGGGGCCCGACCGGCCGGGTCCCTTTCGGAACGTAGTCGAAGAACCGTTGGGCCGTCCCGCCGGCCGACCACTCGGAGCGGAGGCGGGTCTTCTTCACCGCCCGCCGGAGGTCGGAGAGCAGCCGCCGGTTCAGCTCCCGCGCGCTCTCGCCATCGCACTCCCCCGTCAGCTCGAACTCCTGCGCGGTGCGGCGCACGGCCCAGCCGTTCCGACGGGCCATCTCCTCGAGGACCGGGGCGAGCGTCCCGGGGTCGTCCGTGTCGACGCGCGCGGTGAGATGGTATCGCATGGCTCGGCGCCCGGTCGATAGGAACGGCCCTAAGAGGCTTGCATGTGGTTACGCTTCCGCTGCGAGGCCGTGGGTCCTGCGGCGGCCCCCCGGTCCGCCGTCCCCGGTCCCGGCGGAAGGTGGGACTCCCGGCCGCACCGGGCACCCCCCCGACCGACGGAAGGAGCATGCTCCCGGCGGGATTTGAACCCACGTTGGAGGGTGTCCTCGGAGCCGGGCTCCTCGAAGGCCCTCTATCCTTGACCGGACTAGACTACGGGAGCGCTCCCGTGCGGTGGGCGCCCCGGGCCAAAAACCCTTCCGTCGGGGGACGGCTCAGCCGACCCGCTCCCACCGCTCGAGCTTCTGCACCGTGCCGAGCGTCCCGCCGCGCTGGATCTCCTCGCGGACCCGGTTCTCGTGCTCGAGCACGTCGAGCGACCGGTTGGCGATCTCCTGCGCGCGCTCCCGCGGCACGACGACGAGCCCGGACCGGTCCCCGACGACCCAGTCGCCCGGCCGGACCCGCTGGCCGCCGACCGTCACCTCGACGCCGATCTCGCCGTGCCCCTTCGGCTCTCCGGCGTTCGGCGAGACGTACCGGCTGAAGACCGGGAACCCCAGGGCCAGGATCGCGTCCATGTCGCGGACCGCCCCGTCGACCACCACGCCGGCGAGCCGCTTCGTGATCGCACTCGAGGTCGCGAGGTCCCCCCAGATCGCCGTCGTGCCGCTCCCGGCGTCGATGACGATCACGTCCCCGGGCCCGGCCCGGTCGATCGCCTCGACCGGCTTCGCCCAGTCCCCGTCGCGCGTCACGACGGTGACCGCCGGGCCGACCATGCGGGTCCCCGGATCCTTGAACCGCGGCTCGATCCCGTGGAGCGCCCCCTTCCGCTGGAGGGCGTCGCTGATGTTCGACGTCGACACCTTGAGGAACGCCTCGCGGAGCTGGGACTCGCCGTACCGCCGGAACAGCTCCGTCGGCACCTCCTGCTTCGTCTCGATGGCGCGCCGGATCCGTCGCGTCGCCTCGGTCACGTCCGGGCTCTTCGAGATCGCCCCGCCGACGATCAGGATCTGCGCGCCGGCGCGCGTCGCCTCGGCGACGGTCTCGGAGTTGAGGCCCCCCGCCACGGCCACGGGCAGCGGCGACGCCTCCACCAGCTGCCGGAGCCTCTCGAACGGGGTGCGACCGGTCATCTGCATATCGATCCCGACGTGCCAGCAGACCGCCCCCGCGCCCAGCTCGTGGGCCCGCCGCGCGCGGGCGACCGGGTCCGGCACGTTCAGGAGGTCGACGACGACCTCCGCGCCGTACTTCTCGCCGCCGCGCACCGCGTCGGCGATCGTCTCGTCGTCGGCCGCCCCGAGCACCGTGACCAGGTCCGCCCCGGCCTTCGCCGCGATCTCGACCTCGAACGCCCCGGTGTCCATCACCTTCATGTCGGCGACGATCCGGTGCGGGGCGAACGCCCGTTTGAGCTCCCGCACCGCGTCGAGCCCCTCGCTCTTCAAGAGCGGCGTCCCGGCCTCGACCCAGTCCGCCCCGCCCTCGACCGCCTCCTTCGCGACCTGCAGCGCCCGCGACAGGTTCTCGAAGTCGAGCGCGACCTGCAGGACCGGTCGGTCGAGCTTCATCGGCCGGTTCGAGGCGCGTACCGCTCATAACCGTGCGCCCCGTGCCGGGCGCCCGTGACGGCGTCGGGCTCCGTTCGCCTCCTCCTCGGGGACGCGCGCCGCCTGCGCGGGGTCGCGTCCGGTTCCGTCGCGCTCGTCGTCACCTCGCCGCCGTACCCGATGATCCCGCAGTGGGACGCGCCGTTCGCCCGCGCGGGCGCGCGCGACTTCGAGTCGATGCACCGGCTCCTCGACGCCGCCTGGCGGGCGTGCGCGCGGGTCCTCCTCCCGGGCGGCCTCCTCGTCGTCAACGTCGGGGACGCGCTCCGGACGATCGACGGCGAGTTCCGGCTCTGGCCGAACCACGCCCGGGTCGTCCGCGGCGCGGAGGCGGCCGGCCTCCGCTCCCTCCCGTACGTCCTGTGGAAGAAGCCGACGAACCGGCCGAACGCCTTCCTCGGCTCCGGCTTCCTCCCGCCGAACGCGTACGTGACGGTCGACTGCGAGTTCCTGCTCGTCTTCCGGAACGGGCCGCTCCGCCGGCTCCCGCCGCGCTCGCCGGCGCGGGCCGCGAGCCGGTACGGGCGGGCGGAGCGGGACCGGTGGTTCTCGCAGGTGTGGGAGGGGATCCGGGGCGTTCCGCAGGGACCGGACGGCCGGCGGACGGCCGCCTTCCCGCCCGAGATCCCCCGGCGCCTCGTGCGGATGTTCTCGCTCGTCGGGGAGACCGTGCTCGACCCGTTCGCGGGGACCGGCACGACGCTCTGGGCCGCGGCCGAGGCCGGGCGGAACGCCGTCGGGGTCGAGCTCGACCCCGAGCTCGTCCGGCGGATGGAGGCGGAGCGGCTCCGCCGGGGGTTCCCGCCGGGCTAGAGCTTCCGGTGCTCCACTTCCTCGTCGACGGCGCGCTGCAGGTACCGGAGCGCGGCGTCGGTGAGCCGGTCCATGTGGAGCAAGAGGTAGTGCAGGTAGATCCGCTCCGGCCGGCGGGACGGGCCCGGGGCGTGGGGCTTCGCGCCCGGCGACGGCGGGTCGTGTCCCGTCGCGATGGCCTCGAGCGTGGCGCGGTGGTGCTCGTGCTCGCTGCCGTGGAACGACCGGCCCAGCTCGCCCACGAGCGGGGGGTGGATCCGGGCGACCGGGTCGACGGCGTCGTCGCTCGTCGGGGACGCCCCGGCGCGCGCGTCGTCCGGGCGGCCCGACGGGCCGTCCGGGACCGGTTCCCGGAGCGACGGCGGCGGGGCGGCCTGGAGGTACGGATGGACGGGGCGGCCCGGCTCCTGGAGCTCCTCGATCGGGCGGCCGGCGATGTCCTCCACGATGTTGCGGAGGTTCCACGAGTTCGTGCGGCGGCGCGGCGGCGCCTCCACGGGGACCGGGGTGGCGTCCGCCATGCACCGGCGCTTCCCTTCCGGCCCGTCTTAAACGTGCCGTTCCAAGGGTAGGGCGGCGGGCCCCGGGGGGCCCGTCCCGGCCTCGAACAGCCCCCGGAGCCACTCGTACTCGGGCGTCGAGGCGACGACGGCGACCGGCAGGTGGTGCCCGCCGAACCGGAGCAGCCCCTCCGAGTAGCCCGCCTCGCGCGGGAGGCGGGCGTGCGGGAGCCACTCCGCCTCCGCCGGGCCGAGCTCGAAGAAGGCGCGGGCGGCGGGGGAGACCTCGGGGAGCCGGAACAGCATCGTCGCCCGGAGGTTCCGGAGCAGCGACCGGCCGTCGTCGGAGGCGAGGAAGTCGTCCGGGCTCTGGCTGACCAGGAGGAGCCCGGTCCGGTAGTGCCGGACGTGCCGGACCAGCTGGTCGAGGAAGACGCGGGTCGCCGGGTGCCGCGCCAGGTAGTGGGCCTCGTCGACGACGAGCAGCTTCGGCCGGTCCGACGCGCGGATCCGCGCCGTGAGCGCGTCGAGCGCGTAGGCGAGGTGGAACGGGAGCTGCTCCGCGGGCACGCCGGAGAGGTCGACGGCGAGCGGGTCCCCGTCGAGCCGGACCGTCGTCGGCCCGTTGAGGTGCCGGAGCGACCCGGAGCGGAACAGCTCGAGGAACGTGGGGAGCCGGCCCGCGTCCGGCCGCGCCCCGACCGCCGCGGCGAGCTCCCCCATCGTCGGCGCCGCCGTCCCGGCCCCGAGGAGCCCCATCAGCTCCCGGTCCAGCACGGCCGACTCGTCGTCGGTCAGGCTCGGGAACAGCGCCCGGAGCATCGCGCCGACGCGCGCCGCCTTCGCCGCCCGGTCCCCCCCGGTCGAGGCCGGGTCGAGCGGGTTGAGCCGCCCCGCCCCGTCCGGGCCGACCGACAGGACCGATCCGCCGAGCGCCCGGGCGAGCGCGGAGAGCTCCCCCAGCGGGTCGACGAGGAGCAGGTCGACCGTCGGGTCGAGCCACCGGGTGCGCGCCGCCCAGAGCGCGGCCGCGAACGACTTGCCGGAGCCGGTCGCGCCGAACAGCCCCCACGAGTAGCTCCCGTGCGCCCACCGGTCGAGGAAGACCGGGTTCGCGTCGTCCAGCAGGAGCCCGACGAGGATGCCGCCCGGCTCCCGGACGCTCTCGTCGACGAACGGGAAGAAGGCGGCCGCCCCGTCGGTCGCGAGCGTGTGCCAGAGGCCGCGGGGCCGGGACGGCACCCCCGGGGGCGGCTCCTCGGGGTCCGCGAGCAGCCCGGTCTCGAACGCCGGGACGCGGGTGCGGAACCCGAGCCGGGCGAGCCGGTGCTCGAGCCGCGCCCGGGTCCGCTCCGCCGCGGGCCGACCCGGGCCGAAGGCGTGGAAGCTCATCCCGACGCGCCAGAGGTCCTGGTCGTGCGCGGCGACGCGCGCCGCGAGGTCGCGCGCGGACTCGGCGTCCTGGGTGAGCTCCGCCGGACGGCTCCCGTCCGCGCTCTCCCCGGCCGCGAAGTC